>JAFGPV010000159.1 GCA_016936015.1 Pirellulales bacterium | reverse complement strand
GGACTGGCCGAAGCTGGGGGCCTCGGCCAGGCGGACGTTGCGGCGGATGCGGGTCGAAAAAATTTTCGCCGCGGACCAGGGCGTGTTCTGCTGCCGGGCGTTCTCGAAGAAGGTTTCCAGGTCGTGCGAGACCTCGGCGGCCAGCCGGGTCTGGGCGTCGTAGAGACAGAGGATTACGCCCGACAGGCGGAGCCGGTCGTTGAGCCGGTCGGCCACCAAGCCGAGGGTTTCTAAAAGTTTGCTCAGACCGTGCAGGGCGAGGAAGTGGGGCTGCAAGGGGATGAAGACTTCCGTCACGGCGGCCAGGGCGTTTAAGGTCAGCAGGCCCAGCGAGGGCGGACAATCGACCAACAGGAAATCGACCTCCGGCTGATCGGCGCGGAGCTTGTCGCGGAGGATGTTTTCCCGGCCGATCATCCCGGCCAATTCAATCTCCGCCCCGGCCAGGTCGAGGCTGGAGCCGGCCACCCAGAGATTCTCTCCCACAGCCTGCCGCACCTCGCCGAGCCGGGTCTTGCCCGTCAGGAGATCGTAGACCGACGGCTGGTCGGGCCGGGGATCCAGGCCCAGGTGCAGCGTGGCGTGGGCCTGCGGATCGAGGTCGATCAGGCCGACGCGCCGGCCCTGGGCCGCCAGCGCGGCGCTGAGGTTCACGGCGGTGGTCGTCTTTCCCACGCCGCCCTTCTGGTTCATGATGGCGATGGCACGCATCGGTTCGAGTGGATCCCGGGTTGGAAGTGTTCTGTCGTTGCGTGGCCGGCGGTTCGGGACGCGGCGGGGCAGGGCGACGGATCGCTGGACAAGCCCGCCGGGCCGGGTTAAAATCCGGGGACCTGTGATCGTCTCTCGTTCTCAATCCGGTGTTTGTTTTCTTTATGCCGTTATCTCTCGGGAGAAATACCATGTCAAGGTCACTCGGCAAACGGGTGGTTTTTTTCAGTCTCCTTTTGATGGGCCTGGGTTTGACGTTCGCCGCCGCCGTCGCGGCGGAGGAATTTCGCACGTGGACCGACTCGACGGGCAAATTTTCCTTGCGTGCGAAGCTCGATTCGGTGGAAGGCGAAAAAGTGATTCTCCTCCGCGAAAACGGCCAGCGGATGACGATCCCGATGAAAAAGCTCAGCCGGGCGGATCTGGAATTCCTCGCCCAGCGGAAAACCGACAATCCCTTCCAGCCGGTCGAGGACAGCTTCTTCACGCCGGCCGGCCCGGCCAGGGAGGTCGCCGTCGCCGGACCGCGCCTCGTGAAGGTCGACTGGACGCGGTCCCAGCAGGTGTTGTTGCAGGCCGGCGATGCGGAGTGGCGCGTTACTGTGCCCCCCGTGCCCGCTTCCAATTTCCGCCCGCGATCGGTTCCGCTGCCGGGCAAAACGGATTTCTTTGAAGGTCTCTGCGGACTGGCTATTAACCCCGTCGCCAAGAAGGCCGTCGTGGGATACAAGCTCGACAAGCACGGCAGGGAGGAATCGACGTCCCGTATCGTAATCTGCGACCTCGAGCAGGGTCGGTCCATGGCATCTACCCCGACCGAAGGCCTGCTGGCTCCGTTGGCCCTGCACGACGACGGGCGGCACGTCCTCATGCGCCGTGACGAGTTCGGCTTCGGGAACCTGGACCGGCTGGAGATCTGGTCCCTCCAGGGCAAAAACGTGGTCCGCTCCCTCGTCTGGACACCCTACGCCGACGCCCAGCACGGCGCCCGCGACGTGATGTGGGCCGAGTTCATCAACGCCGACACCCTGGCGACTTCCAGCCGTGGGGGAAAAGTGGCGCTCTGGAACGTCGCCACCGCGGAGCCGATTTGCCACTTCCAGCTCGACGACGGCGCCATACCGGCCCTCAGTCCCGACCGCAAGTGGATCGCGTTCTGCAGCAACGATACGGTGGGGCTGTTCGACGTCGAAAAGCGGGAGGTGATTGCGACCCGGCAAACGCCCCGCCGGCTCCAATGGCCCGCCCTGGCCTTCAGCCCCTCGGGGCGAAAAATCGGCTGTACCGCCTTCGACCGCATTCTCGTCTGGGACACGGCGTCGGGGAAATTGGAAAAAGACTTCGCCACCCCGGGCATTCACATCCACGGCGCCGTCGATTTTCCCGACGACGGCTTCATCCTGGCCGTCAACCAGTACCTGATCGAACTGGACCGCCAACTCAAACTCTGGCATTACCAAGGCGCCGAGGCGGCGCATACCGCCGGGGGCATGACGTTTCTGGCGACCACCGGCGATCAGCGGGGCGGCCTGCTGATGGCGGCGAAGCTGCCCCACCCCCAGGCAACCGCCCTGCTGAAAAAAGCCCTCAACCAACCCGACCTCTTCGTCTTCCATCAAGGGACGCCCGTCCAATTGGATGTAAACGGCATCCCGCCCGACCGGCAAACCCGCGTGACCGAAGCCCTGACCAAAAAACTCAAAGCCCTGAAGTGCCCCGTCGAAGCCGCCGCGCCCGTCGTCGTGGCGGCCTCCGTCGAGGGGCCCAAGCAGCGGGAAATCTCCTACATGCACTCCGGCACGTACCAGGTGCAGGAATACGTCACCCGGCTGAAAATCAACTATCAGGGCAAAACCATCTGGGAGAACCAGTCCACCAACATCCCGGGCTTCGTCCATTTAAAAGAGGGGGAGAACATGGAGAGTCACCTCCGCGAGGCCAGCCAGGAACCCGCCTACGGATTCTACGATAACATCACGCTCCCGGAATTCCTGCAAAAACCGTCAGACGATCAGCGGCCCGGCGGAGGCCAGACCCTCGGCGCCTCCCGGGTCACCCCGCAAGGATTGCGTTAAGCGGGAATCCGATCGTATTCCTCTGAAAGGCAAGAAAGAATGACGATAAACCGCACTTTTTCTGTTCACGTGTTTTTCTCCCTCCTAACGATCGCCATGATGTTCAATATCCACGATCTTGCCGCGGAAGAATCCCCCGCCGACGCCCGGGCGGAACGCTTCGTCGCGGAGTTCCAGCGGACCGTCAAGCCGCTGGAGGTCGAAGCCTGCCGCCGCTCGTACGCGGCCCAGGTCACCGGCACGGACGAGGACTTTCGAATAAAGGAAGAGGCCGAGCGGAAGCTGGATCGGAAGCTGGCCGATCCCCAGTCCTTCGCCGCACTGAAGGCGATCCGCAAGCAAGGGGTGAAGGACCCGCTGCTGGCCCGGCAAATCGAGGTCTTGTATCTCCTCTATCTGCCCAAGCAACTCGATCCGGAACTGCTCGACCGGATCACGGCCAAGGAGAACGCCCTGCAAAAGGCGTTCAACACCTATCGCGCCCGGGTCGGCGGCAAGGAACTGACGGAGAACGACGTCCGGAACGTGCTCCGCGATTCGAACGACCCGGCCGAGCGGAAGACGGTCTGGGAGGCGAGCAAGGCGGTTGGTCCCCGGGTCGAGGCCGATTTCCTGGAACTCGTCCGGCTGCGGAACGCCGCCGCGCGAAAACTCGGATACCCCGACTTTTTCGCCCTGAAACTGGCCACCGGGGAGCAGAATCCCGAGGCGGTGTTCAAGGTCTTCGACGAGCTGGACGCCGCCACGAAAGCGATGTACCGGGAAGTCAAGGCGGAGACCGACGCCGCGCTGGCCGACCGCTTCGGCTGCCGGCCCAAGGAGCTCCGCCCCTGGCACTATTCCGATCCCTTCGTCCAGCAGGCCCAAATCCGGCTTAGCGACGCGGCGCAACAGTTTTATCGGCAGGCGGACATCCTCAAAATCTGCCGCGCGTTCTACCAAGGGATCGGTTTGCCCATCGACGACGTGCTGCAGCGGAGCGACCTCTACGAAAAGCCGGGTAAAAATCCCCACGCCTTCTGCGAAGACGTCGATCGGGCCGGCGACGTCCGGATCCTGGTGAACATCGTCCCCGGCCGGGAATGGTTGGCCACGACGCTGCACGAACTGGGCCATGCCGCCTACGATAAGTACATCGATCCGGAAATCCCCTTCGCGATCCACACCGCCGCCCATCCCTTGACCACCGAGGGCATCGCCTTGATGGTCGAGCGCGTTGCCGATCATCCCGGCTGGTTGACCGCCGTGGGATTGACCGTGCCGGATCGGGAGCAATTCCAGGCCGAGGCGGCCCGCGTGCGGCGGCACCAGTTGCTGTTTTTCTCCCGCTGGTCCCAGGTGATGCTCCGCTTCGAAAAGGAACTGTACGCCGATCCCGACCAGGATCTGAACAAGCTCTGGTGGGACCTGGTGGAAAAATACCAGGAAGTACCCCGGCCGGAGGGCCGCAACGCGCCGGATTACCTGAGCAAGATCCACTTCATCTGCAACCCGGTGTATTACCATAATTACCTGCTGGGCGATCTGTTCGCCTCGCAGGTGCACCACGCCGTCGCCCGCGAGGTTTACGGCGGCGCCGATCCGGCTACGGTGATCTACGCGGACAACGCCGCGGTGGGACGTTTTCTGCGGGAGCGCGTCTTCGCACCCGGCCGACGGCTAAGCTGGAACGAACTAACTCGCTTCGCCACCGGTGAGGAACTCAACGCCAAGGCCTACGCCGAGGATTTACAGGCAAAGTAAGTGATGGTATCTCCCGATTCCGACAAGGGCCTCTTTCTTCTGGCCGTTTTGCTGGCGGGCGTGATCTTTGTTTATCCGTTGGCAGTCCCCTTCCCGCTGTTGGATCCCGACGAGGGCCTCCACGCGGCCATCGCCCAAGAGATGGTCGAAAGCGGCGATTGGCTGATGCCGCATTTTTTGGGAAAACCGTTCTACGACAAGCCGATCTTCTACTTCTGGTGTCAGGCAGCCTCGCTGAAACTGTTCGGAATGAACGAAGCGGCGATCCGCCTGCCGGGCATGTTGTTCGGGCTGCTGGGAACGATCACCACGGCACTGGTCGCCCGGCGACTATTCGGCCGGATGGCAGGCCGAGTCGCTTTTCTGTTCTACGGCACGATGATCCTCCCGGTGGCCTTGGCCCAGGCCGCGGCGCACGACGTCGCCCTGATTCCCGAAATCAACCTCGCCCTGTTGCTCTTCTGGCAATGGGAGCATAAACCGGCGCACGGCAGGGGAAAAGTCCCCTTTTTACTGTGGAAAAATTGGGACAGTCCCCTGTATCTGATCGCCTTGGGCGCCCTCTTGGGATTGTCGATCCTGACCAAAGGGCTGGTCGGTCTGGCGCTGGTCGGCTTGGTGTTCGGCCTGTATCTCGTGCTGACTCGGCGGAGCACCTGGTCGGCGTGCGGCCGGCTGGCCGGCGCCTTCGCGACGGCATTGCTCTTGGCCGCGCCCTGGTATCTCATCGTCGAGTGCTCCCATTCCGGCTATCTCCATTATTACTTCATCGAGCGGCACCTGGGCGGTTTCGCCACGTCCGCCCAAAGCCACGGCCAGGCGCCGTGGTGGTACTACCTGCCGGTCCTCTTCGGCGGCGGACTGCCTTGGATCGGTTATCTCCCGGCGGTGATCCGCGACGCCGTGGATCGAAGGTCGAGGGTCGAAGGTCGAAAGTTGAAAATTGAAAGTCAGCCTTCTCCTCTCGATTCTCGACTCTCGACCTTCGACCCTCGACCTTCGACCCTCCTCTGGTGCTGGTTGATCGGCTGGACCGTGCTGATGTCTCTCAGCCGATCGAAACTGGCGACCTACCTCTGGCCGGTTTTTCCCGCCGTGGCGATCCTGTCGGCCGTGCCGTGGTCGAAGTTGCTCCACGGCACGCTGGGAGAAAAGGCCCGGCGCTCGTTGCTCTCGACGTTCTTTTTCTCTTCGGTGACCGGTCCGGTGGTCCTGCCGTTGGTGGCCGTGGCGGTGGGGAAGATGTACCAAGCGGAATTTTCTCCCGCCGTCTGGACCATGATCTTCCTGGCGGGAATCGCGCCCTTGGCGCCGCTGGCGTTTTTCTTCCGCCGGCAGTGGCGGGCTATGCTGGCGGCCTCGATCGTCTCGACGGCCGCGCAGTTCGTCGTGGCGATCACGTTCGTCCTGCCGCCGATCGCCGCCCAGTTGACGGCCCGGGATCTGGCGGCCCACTTCAACGCCCAAATGGCATTGCCGCGGCGCCTGCTGATCGCCGAAGAGCGGCTCGGTTCGCTGGTCTTTTATCTCGACCCGACGCTGCGCCGCCTCGCCCCCGGCCAGATCGAGACGATCGATCCGGCAAGCGTCCCCCATCGAGGCGCCACGGACGTGATCGCCGTTCCCCAGCGACGCCTGAAACAGGCCAAGGGATATCTCGACCTCTGCAGCCGGAAATTTCAAACCGTCGGGCGCTACCGGCTTTATCAGAAATCGACAGAAAAGCCGCTTGCGGCTTCGCAGAAGAAGGGCAAATGACGAATGTGGTAGTGTCTTAGGATTGTGTTACTGGGGAATGCAAAGCTAATCCAAGTCAGGAAACAAAGACTTGTTCCTACCACTTGTGGAAGCAGGTGTCGATGGCGGAGTAGTGGGTGTGGGAGGGGAAGGAGTAGGTGGTGTTTGTTCTGAATTTGATTCGACAGTTACATTAATACTGGTCGTTAATGAAGAACTTATGGTTTTCCCGCGGCTTTCAATGCGATCCTCAACGATCTGTACTACTGCTTCCAAATCACTGCGTGCAGCACATTTAGCAACCCAGATACTGCAAAGAGCCCTCCATAGTTCGCTATTTCCAACCACTAATCGGTCAGCAGCGTCCGCAACCCAATCGTGATGGTCTGTTCTGGTCATCGCATAATCAAGCGCATCAATTGTTTCACTCGGAGCCCGAGATATCCTATTTGCTACTCCATCCCAACGAAACAATTTTAATCCATTAAACACAACACGCTCCGGGGCGTCATCTCCTGGTAATATCTGACATCCATTGCCCGGCTTTTGATCTGCGTCCAGATACACTAGCGTCGGTCGAAGAAAACGATTCTCACTAATCATCTGCCCTAGGGCATACCCAACGTTCGCGGTCCCGAACGGTACAATCGCGCAACGACGAATCAAATCTCTTTTAGTTGCAACGATGATTTCTTCCAAGAGGATTTTTGCTGACACATCTTCAACGTAAATGTCCAGTTCCGGGTGCGGTTCATCATCCATTTGCGTGAGTGCAAATGATGGGCTAACACCGGTAACAACCGTCTTACTATCCCCCTGATTCATTACGTACATGCGACCTTCGGGCGGGAGTTCTTCTAAGACATAGGGTGAGTGAGTCGTTAAAACAATTTGCAGCTCCAATTTCCGGCATATTTCCGCCAATTCTCGTAAAAGACGTCGCTGGGCGCGCGGATGAAGAGATGTTTCAAACTCGTCAATTAAGATCATGCAATACTTAGGCATTGGAGTACTGAGAACTTCGATTAGCGCCAATTCACCAGCACCGTGATGAAAACCTGAATATTGCTGACCGCGATACGATGCAACGGGAACCCATCTATTATTATCAACGTTACTGAGAGCTAGCGCTGCACCATCATATGTGCGACCGCAAACAGTTGAAAGTCTGTCGACGATTTCTTTAGACATTTCTCTCCGCTGCGCCTCAGTGTTTAATGCCTTGGCAATCCGTCGATAACCGGGCCGAGAAGTTAATGCCTGTATGCGCTTCAGGTCGAGGTAAAGTACATGTCTATCGCGTCTCGATGGAAGTTCCCGCCACCGATCTGTGCGTTTGCGAAGCGTGCCACTTTTATGTTGTCCTTCCCCCTCTCTTAGTTGATATTTGATAATCGCATCCTTGATCTTATCCCAGGGGCTATCGGGAAAGAACTGAGTGGCGTAGAGGTTTTTTATTGTCTCTTCTTGTGTTTTATAAATTGCAGCGATTGCTTGAAGTATTGTACTCTTTCCAGCACCGTTCTCGCCTGAAATAGCCACGAGTGGAAAGTCAAAGCGAATTGGTTGTCCGCTCCAACCACGTAATCCCGAAATCTCCAGCCATTCAACCCGTTTTGGCCATCCACGGTTGGATTTCCACTGGGTTTCAAGACGTCGCATGGAGTCTGATATTGGCATGTTAGTTACCTTGTGGTTGACGTTAACCAGTACATCTACGTCACAATTATATCACATAACAACAAACAATCAATTGCTATTTTGCAAATACACGACGTGCAAGTGGCGTTGACCGTCGATGATAGCGACGGTCACTGGCTTCTTAGCGGCTCAATCATTAACATTGATTAAATGAAATATTTCTCCAAGTCTAGTAATGATAATATATTGCGAATTTATACACTGCCGGAGTGGGCTATCTGGGCGTATCGGATTGGAAACCCCCTCTTTCGGACATAAGCCATCTGAAAGCTGCTTGGGTCCGTCAACAGCGTTCTACGCGCCCAGGCAGAGTTTTACCACCTGTCAAGATGGATGCTTGGATGCAATGGAATAGCAAGACACCACACCACAAATGCCAAAAATCAAAGGCAGGAAAATCCACCCCAAACAGCTTGTCACTTCATGTCCTTCGTGTCCTTCGTAGACCCTATTTTCCGCATTCTGCATTCCAGCCAATCCATCCCGACGGGCAGCCGGCCGATCTTGAAGAAACAGAGCGCGATCAGGCTGCCCAGGGCGGCGCCCCAGAGGACGTCGCTCGGGAAATGATTGCCCGACTGGATCCGCTGACAGCCGACCATCGCCGCCAGGAAAAACAGCCACCACCGGCCGTGGGGGAACAGCCAGCTTAGCGCCGCGGCAAAGGCCACGGCGGTGGCCGTATGGGCGGAAGGGAAACTCTGGCCCATGCTGCCTGCGCCGGTTCCCGGCAGCCACTGGCCGAAGCTGGCGGCGATTCCCGATGAAAAATCGAAGGCCAACGGCCGGATCCGCTCCAAGAGCAGCTTTACCCCGTTGGCGGCCATGCCGGCCCCGTAGGCGCATCCCAGGATCCGCGGCACGGCCCATCGCCGCCCGGGAGCCAAAAAGACAAGTGTCAGCCCGATCAGCGCCACGCCCCAGCCGTTGCCGAACGTCTCCGCAACGTCCAATAAGTCCCTGACAATCAAAGGGCAACGTTTCTCGACGCACCAGTGTGATAGGGGAACATCCACGGCCAGGGCGAGAAATCCCGCCGCCGTCAGACCGAGCGGAACCAGGAGCCAAAGCAGTTGCGTCCGCAACGACTGCCACGACTCGGGCTTGTAAAACGACTCCAGCCTCGTCCGCGGGCGGGGTGCTAGAAACGCCATAGATGAATTGCGACTCTCTGTAGCTTGCACAACATTCCCCGTTACCGCAGTTTAACAAAAAGAGAGATGAAAATGATGTTGGTTGAAAACTGAGGAATCTTTAGACTGCTCTGGAAAATCTGTCAAGATCGAAGCCGCTCTATGAATTCCCCTCGCCGACACATTCTCTGGATCCTCCTTGCAGCAGGGACGATCTTTTTTACCCATCTTGGGGCCACAGCCCTGTGGGATGAAGACGAGCCGTGGTACGCCTCGACCGCCCGGGAGATGTACCAGCGAGGCGACTGGGTGGTGCCGATGTTTAACGGCGAGCTGTTTCCCGAGAAGCCGCCGCTGATGTTCTGGACGATGATCGCCGGCTTCGAGATCTTCGGCGTCAACGAGCTGGGCGCCCGGTTCTTCTCGGCGGTCTTCGGGACACTCACGGCAGTGATGGTTTACTTCGTCGGCCGCCGGATGTTCAGCCCGCGCGTCGGCCTCTGGGCCGGTCTGATTACGGCCTCGACGCTCATCTTCACCGTCTCCGCCCGTGCCGCCACCGTCGATGCCGCGCTGACGTTTGTGACGACGGGGATGCTGTGGTGTTTTGTGGAGTTGATGATCAGAGGGCGGGGTTCAGAGGTTGGCAATCCAGGAGAAAGCCCTCCGGCTGCTCAATGTGCAATGTGCAATTTGCAATTGCCAATTTGCAATTATTGGTTATGGATCGCCCTCTACGCCTTTCTCGGACTGGCCATCCTCGGCAAAGGTCCGATAGGAATCCTTCCGGCGGCGTCGATTGGGCTGTTCCTGATGATCGTTCATCACCGTCATAATGTCGGTGAGGTGCCGGAAGGAGCCAAGACGTGGCGGGGTCGGCTGCGAAGGTTCGTGCAATTCCTCAGTCCCGGCAATTTCCTCCGCAGTCTTTGGACTATGCGACCGCTGACGGGGATGGTCGTCGTGTTGATAGTGGCCTTACCGTGGCACGTGCTGGTGGGTCTGCGTACCGACGGCGTGTGGCTGAAAGAGTTCTTCATGCAATTCAATCTCCGCCCGTTCACGCAGCCGATCCTCAGTCACGCAGGGCCGTTCTGGTACCACGTGCCGGCGGTGCTGATCGGTTTTTTTCCCTGGTCGATCTTCCTCGGCCCGACGGCCGTCGACGTCGTCCGCAAAGTGAAAAATCGAGCAGGACCAATTGCCACGCGCGACGGCCTGATCCTGCTGCTTAGCTGGTTTGCCGTGCCGTTCGTCTTCTGGTCGATCTGCAGCACGAAGCTGCCGCACTACCTGTTGCCGGTCTATCCCGCGCTGGCCCTGCTGACGGGCGTTTTTCTGGAAGACTGGATTACGGAGCCGGCCTGCGTCGCCCGGGGCTGGCTCCGGGCGGCGTGGTTGAGCGCCGTTTTGGTGGGTCTGGTCATTCTCGTGGCGATCCCGATTGCCACGCATTTCTATACACCCGGCGAAGAGTGGTTGGGAGTGATCGGTCTGATCCTGATCATTGGCGGGGGTTGGAGTTGGTGGTTGAGCGAGCACCGGCAGCCGCTTCGGGCTGTGAGTGTCTACGCCGTGACGTCTGCCGTCCTTCTCACGGCCCTGTTCGGCTTTGCCGCGCTCAGGATCGACCGTTATCAAAACGCCCGGCCGCTGATCGCCGCCATCCGCCGCGACAACTCGGGGCCGGCGGCACTGTGCACGTACCAGTTTCTACGGCGGAGCACGATCTTCTATGCCGAACAACGCGTCTTCGTCTGTGAAAAACCGGAGCAACTTCAGGCGGCGCTCGACTCCGCCGGCCGGGCGTACATTATCACCCTGGACAAATACGCGGAGCAAATCCAGCGGCGACAGCCGGGCGAGTTCCGCGAGTTGATCCGGCAGCGGCGATTCCTGGCCGACGACCAAATGGTCGTGCTTGTCCGCGCCGGTTCATCCCCGGCAGCGCGGACCGCCGCGTCGCCGGCAATAACCAAAGAATGACGCCCAAAACCGTTTAACCCGGTCGCTTGCATCCGGCGGTTAGCGGAATCGGGAATTCAAAACAAATCAAGCAGATTCAACACGAACTGGCCGTATCCCTCGTGTAAGTATAAACCCATCTGGACGATGCAGGAATACGCCACCGCGAATTGGGCCACGGCAAATCCGGCGATGGTGAATTGGCCGAGGCTGATCACGCCCAGGCCAAATTGCGAAATGTTGATGATTCCCATCCCGAACTGCCCGACGGCAATGATCCCCTTGGCCGGAACGGGCATCCGGTTGGGCCGGTACTTGAAAGAGACGTGCAACAGCGGCAGGCCGAAGAGCGTGGCCCGCGATTTGTACTCGAATCCCCAGCCGTCCCATTTCTCTTCCGCCGGATAAGGTGCCCCGCAATGGGGGCAGGCGATCGCCTCTTCACTCACGACGTGTTGACACTCTCTGCATTCTTTCGTCATGTTTATTTTAACGGTGGGGCCGGCATTTGAAGAGGATCTGCCTTAACGGGTGGCAAGGGGCCTTAAGGGGCCTTTGATCAATTCTAGGTCCTTGATCCACAGCGTCCCCTTGCCCTCGATCACCACGTTGAGCTTGATCAGGTCGGTGCGTTCGCCTTTTTTCAGGAAGAAGGGGATTCCATAACTGGCCCAATCGGTGGTTCCGCCGACGGGATTCATCAGACCCCGCGAGAAGGCCTCGCCGAAGTCGGGAGAGCGGCACCACATCTCGAGGTACGCCCGGCCTACGAGGCCCTCACTCTTCATTTTCGCCCGGTAGAAGACGGTACAGTCTTCCACGCCGGGATCGGGGATCTCGAAGAGCCGCACGGTGCGGTTCTCCCGGGCCTCGATCCGCCAGGCGTTTCCCTTCACGGTCATGCCGTCCTGAGTGATGGTTTTCTCCTCCGGGGTGAAGCTTTTTATCTTTCGGGACTTGCCCGCGGGAGATTCTTCCGCCGGCTTGTCCGGCGGCGCCAGGCCGATCTTGACGACCTGCTTGCCGCCGCGGTTGACGGTAACGAGGTCCTGATAGACCGGTTTGCCGTTCTTGAGGACCTCGATCTGGTGCTTGCCCAACCGCAGACGGATTTCGTGGGGACCGGCGCCTTCGATGCCGATCTCCTCGCCGTCCACTGCGACCTGGACGCCGGGATCGTCCACCACGATTTCCAGCGTCCCCTCGGGCCGGAAGATGCGGATCACCGTGGCCGTCAGTTGGGTAACGCCCGTGGCCTCGGTCACCCCCAGCGTCCCGATCAGTAGCAGCAACGTCGCGGCGACGACCCAAACCCGGGCGGGCGAGCGCCGAGGGGCATCTGCGCCGATCTTTCGCATCGCCTTCAGAGCCGGGGCGTGTCGCCCCGGTCCATCCGGGCCGACACGGCCCGGCTCTGACCGGACTTCTGTCAGGCCAAGATTTGAAGAAGAATGGATTGGAGGATCGGCATGGACCTGCTGCAATTGGGCCAAACGCCAATTGAGCAGTTTGGCCACTTCCGCGGCCGATTGGATCCGGTCGTCGGGATTCTTGGCCAGCAGTTTCTCGATGATCTCCGCCAGCCAACCGGGCGTCTCGGGATCGACTTCCTGCAATCGGCGCGGCGGATGGTTGCACACGCGGTCCATCACGTCCCAGACGCTGCTGGAGGCAAACGGCGACCGTCCCGCGATCATCGCGTACAGCACGCAGCCCAGGCTGAACAGGTCGCTGCGGTGATCGAGCGCCTGCCCCCGGGCCTGCTCGGGCGACATGTACTCGGGCGTTCCGGCAACCTGCCCGGTCTGAGTAAGTTGGATCTCGCCCGCCACCCGGGCCAGCCCGAAGTCGGTGATCTTGACCCGCTCCACGCCGTTTTCCAACAGGATGTTCGCCGGCTTGATGTCGCGGTGGATTAGCCCCTGGGCGTGGGCCGCCGCCAGGCCGGAGGCGATCTGCGCCCCAATCCGCAGCGTTTCCTTCAATCCGAGGGGGCCGGTGCGGCGGATCCGCTCGGCCAGGGAGACGCCCAGAACGTAGTGCATCACGAAATACGGAAACCCCTCGGCCTCGTCCACGGCGTGGATCGTCACCACGTGTTCGTGACTGACGGCGGCAGCGGCCTGGGCCTCGCGTAAAAACCGCTTCCGGGCGGCGGCGTTGGAGGCCCACTGGGGCGCCAGGACCTTGATCGCCACGAAGCGGTTCAGCCGCGGGTCGTAGGCCTTCAGCACCACGCCCATCCCACCCTGCCCGATCATACTGATGACGTCGTACGGTCCGAGCCGGCCGAGGTGCTCCGGATCGTCGGCCGGGTGGAGGAACGGCAGATACGGCTCCTCGCCCTGTGGTGAATCAGCCTGCTCCCCGGCCTCCGGCCGCCCTCCGGAGAGCTTTTCCATCAACCGGTGCAAGACGGTCTCCTGGCGCCGCTCGTCCGGCTGCGGCGCACCTTCCGGGAGCAACGTGGCCCGCCGGGCAAACTGCTCGAACTTGTCCTGGCACGCGGGGCAGTTCTCCAGGTGGAGTGCAATCCGCCTCTGTGCCTCCGACGGCAGAGTGCCGTCGAGCATCTGCTCGATTTTCGTTTCGTCGGGACAGACTTCTTTGAAAGACATGTTTTATTCCTCAATTTCGCGGAGGATCTCTTTCAACCGGGCCAGGACCCGGCTCCGGGCGATGTACACGGCGCCGACGGTCATTCCCAGCGACGCGGCAACCTCCTTGGTGCCTTTGCCTTCCACGCCGGTCTGCCAGAAGGCCTGCCAGGTGGCTTCCTGGAAATCGCCGCGGATCTGCTCGACGGCCCAGTCGAACAAGCATCGCCGATGTTCCCGCTCGATAAAGGCGTCGTCGTCCTCAGCCGAAGGCTGCTCTTCGAGCCGCCGGAGCGCCGCGGTGCCGCCGGCGCCCACGAGTTTACCGTCCCGCCGGGCGAGGAAATCCTGGAGTTTGCTCCGGGCCACCGCCATCAGCCAGCCGCGGAACGTCCCTTTTTGGCGATCGTAGTCGAAGCGGCGGATGCTCCGGGCGACCGCGCTGAAGACCTCTTGGGTCACGTCGGCCGCGTCGGTCTCCTGGAGTCCGTGCCGGCGCGCATACCGGTAGACCAGCGGCGAGTAGATCGCCACGAACCGGGACCACGCCTGGCCGTCGTCCGGATCCCGGAGGTCCAGCAACAGACTCGGCCGCGTTTTCAACTGGTCGTCCATCAGGATCTCGTTCTAGTTATTAATACCCCCCTGGCCCGAAAAACCTTTCAGCATTTTTCATTGGGGAAGAGGATTATTCCCAAGACGTTGGGGAGTAAGGACTTGGACGATGAAAAGTCAAAAGCACTTTTTTATCGTTTAGCTGGCAGGCTTGCCCGCCGGCGATTGATTATCAGGAAAAGAATGTCGTAATGTTTCATCAGAGCCGGGCCGTGTCGGCCTGGAAAAGCCGGGGCGACACGCCTCGGCCCTGACCTGACTCTCAATAAACACTGCCAATCCGACAATTTTAGTGCGTCAGCGCCCGAGATACTTCTGATACGCCGCCACCGCCAGGGTGTCGCAGCGTTCGTTTTCCGGATGGCCTTGATGGCCGCGGACGTGGGTGAACTTGACTTGATGGGATTGGAGCAACGCGTCGAGCTGCCGCCAGAGGTCTTCGTTTTTAATTTCCTTGAGCTTTCGGCCCTCTTTCCGGCGCCAGCCGTTTTCCTTCCATTTCGGCAGCCATTCGGACAGTCCCTTGCCCACGTAGACGCTGTCGGTGACGAGTTCCAGCCGGGCGGGACGTTTGAGGGCCTCCAGGCCGCGGATGACGGCGGTCAGCTCCATGCGGTTGTTGGTGGTTTCGCGCTCGCCGCCGGAGCGGACCAGTTCCTTGCCGGTCCGGGGATGCCGCAGGATGAAGGCCCAGCCGCCCGGCCCGGGATTGCCGCTGCACGCGCCGTCGGCGAAGAGGAGGACCTCGGGCGGTTGATCGGATTTTGATTTACTGGAGGTGGCGGTCATATTCCGGCCTGATGCGATTGGATAATTCCTAATGACGAAATCCGAATGACGAAAGAAATCCGAATGACGGAATGACAAATGACGAAGAGGGATCGGGCAACAAGCCATCATTGATTTTGACGTTTTTCATTTTGTCATTTGGCATTCGTCATTCTTTCGTTATTCGTGCTTCGTCATTCGTCATTCATCACGGTGGCTAGATGGGAAAAAGCTCGTTTGGCTGAAACGCATCGCACCCACTCCCTCGAACCGCTACCCCACCGGGGCCTCGGACCGCGCGTGTTCCACCCGCTGCCGGCTGAAGTCGGCCAGGCCTTCCAGCAACGCGGAATCCAACCGCGGCTGTTCTTCCAGCCGCCAGGGCAGCCGGAGGGTGAAGGTGCTGCCCCGGCCCAATTCGCTCTGGACGGTGATCTCGCCGCCGAGCAGTTTGCAGAGTTCCTTGACGATCGACAATCCCAACCCGGTGCCGGAATGTTCGCGGGTCATGGTGTCGCCGCCGGGCATGGCGGTCCGGCCCTGGCGGAACTTCTCGAAGATCGTCTGCTGGTCGGCCGCGGCGATGCCCACCCCGGTGTCGGTCACGCGGAGCACGAAAAAATCCTCCGCGTCGCGCTCCACCGAAACGACGATCCGGCCCCCCTCGGGCGTAAACTTGATGGCGTTGGACAGGAGGTTGTTCAGGATCTGCTGCACCCGGGCCTGATCCTGGCGCAACGGGGGCAGGTCGGGAGGGATGACCACGTCCAGGTCGATGTTCTTTTTCTCCGTCAGCGGCCGGGCCATGTCGCACTGGGCGCCGATCACCTGCGGGATGGGGAACTCCGTCAGCCGGGTCTCCATCTTTCCGCTCTCGATCTTCGCCAGGTCGAGGATGTCGTTGATCATCTCCAGCAAAGCCCGGCCCGATTGCTGGATGTTTTGCACGTAGCGCTTCTGCTTCTCGTCCAGGGCGGGAATGGCGCCCAACACCTCGCTGAAGCCGAGGATGCTGTTCAGCGGCGTGCGGAGCTCGTGGCTCATGGTGGCCAGAAAGTCGCTCTTCAGCGTGTTCAGCTCGTAGAGCCGCATGTTGACCTGGGCCAGCTCGTCGACCTTGCCGTCGAGATTGACGTTCGCCTGGCGAAGCTCGTCCTGGATGGTGGTCAGGTGCCGCAACATGCGGTTGAAGGCCACAGCCAGACCTTCGAACTCGTCGCCGGTGTGGATGTCGGCCCGCTGTGAGACGTCGCCCCGGCTGATGGCGTCGCTCACGTCGCGCAGGTGCCGCAGCGGCTTGACGATCACGTAGCGGACGATCACGTAGGCGGCGATCATCGCCAGAAAGACGGTGATTATCGCCGTGGTGACGAGGATCGCCCGGTTCTTGTTGATCGCCGTGCGGGTGGTTTCCGTGTCAAACGACAGGCGGGCGATGGCCATCAGGTCGCCTTCGGCCCGGGCGGTGGAATTGCCGATCGACGGGATCGCACCGAGCGTCAGGCTGCTGTCGCTTTTGACGGGGACGTGGCAATTGCGAAAGCACCACGTCGTTTTGGCGCGAATCGGCTGGTAGTAGATATAGGTGTTTCCATCCGGGGTCGTTTGCTCTTCAAATTCCACGTCCTCGGGAGATGCAGATTTCGGCGGCTTGCTACGGAGATACTTTTTCAACAAATTCCGCTCATAAGGATTCCGAGGATTGAAGTTTTCCGTGGTTAACTTGTCTTGCGGAGGATTGGGCAGAATGAACCGAACCTTATACGGCTGCTCGCTGAATTCTTTCATCAAGTCCGGAGAAAACGACTTGTTGTCCATTTCTTTCCAATGCTGGACGTATAACGCCTGGCTCGTCAACAACCGGCCGGTGTTCCGGTTCTCCTTGTTGACGATTTCATCCGTCTTCATGCCGTACCACAGAAAACTGGCGGAGATCAGCAGGAACAGGCACCCCCCGAACAAGAAGCGGCATTTCCGCTCCAGGCTCGTCTCGCCCAACACGCGCTTGATCGACTGGTAGGACATATCCCCCGTATTTTACGGCAAAAGGGGGGAGGGACGCCAGAGGAATCCGGGATAAAATAATGTCCGTGGTTTTCCGCCTCCGGTGCTTTTTCTCCAACACAGAGGAAGACGGCCATGTCACTGAAAAATTCCTGCCGAAGATTTTTGCCGTTCGCATTGCTCGCGGCCGGCACGCTAGTTGGTCTGGATTCGGGCAATACCTTGCCCGCGGCCGAGGGCGGCAAACCGGCGGCGGCGCCCGCGAAAATCAACGTGTTGGTGCTGACCGGCGGCCACGAGTACAATCGTCCCGAGTTCGTCAAACTCTTCCAGGGCTACGACGACATCAAGTGCAAAGTCGTCAAGCAGAAGGAGGGCGCCGAGGCCTTCGACGACGTTGCTGACTGGCCCTACGACGTGATCGTGCTCTACAACTTCAACCAGAAGATCACGAAAAAGCAGCAGAAAAACTTCCTCGACCTGCTGAAAAAAGGCGTCGGCCTGGTCGTCCTCCACCACGCCAACGCCGCCTACCCCGGCTGGCCGGAGTTCTCCAAAATCGCCGGCGTGACCTTCCATTTCAAACCCTGGGAGGAAAACGGCAAAAAACACAAAGGCTCGGGCTACAAGGAAGGCGTAAAATTCCGCGTCCACGTCGCCGATTCCAAGCACCCAATCACCAAGGGCATGAAGGACTACGACATCCACGATGAGACGTACATCCGCACCAGCATCCACCCGAACGTCCACGCCCTGTTGACCACCAACGAACCGACCAGCGACAAGATCATCGGCTGGACGAAGACCTATAAAAAGTCAAAGGGCTGCTACCTCCAGCACGGCCACGACGAACACGCCTACCGCAATCCCAACTACCGCCGCCTCGTCGTCCGCGCCATCCGCTGGACCGCCGGCCGCCTGTAGCCAATGCACCCCCGTCTTCCCGCCCCCCGTCGGACACCAAGCGGCCGTCCAATAATAACTCCCCTCTCCCTTTGGGAGAGGGGCAGGGGGTGAGGGCGATTGCAACCGACAAAACACGAAGTTGT
>JAFGPV010000158.1 GCA_016936015.1 Pirellulales bacterium | reverse complement strand
TACTGGATCGCCGTGCCGGCCAGCACGGCCGGCCAGCGACGCACCACCTGGGCCACCTCGTCTCGGGGCAGCAGCGATCCGATCGCCAGCATCGTCACCGCGATCATATAGCCCAGCCATCCTTGGGTCGCCAGAAACGGATCGAAATCGCCTGTGAACCCTGCCGGCCAACCATAAGCAACCCCACAGAGCAGCACGAGCCAGAGGAGCAGATAGCGTTCCAGAATAACCTGTAAGCGGAAAATCACGATCACTTCGGCAACGCGGGCAGGAGGGACAGGACGGCGTCGCAGGGGCGGGCGATGACGTGGGCGGCGATGAGTTTGCCCAGCTCGCCGACCTTGACCTTGCCGGCCTCGATGGCGGACGTCACGGCGGACAGCTCGCCTTGCACCACCACGGTGATGTAGCCGCCGCCGAGCTTCTCCTTGCCGACCACTTCCACGTTGGCGGCCTTGCAGGCCGTGTCGATGGCCTCGAAAACGGCGGTGAATCCCTGGGTCTCAATGAATCCCAAGGCGGGAGGTCGGGGATTGTTCATGGCGGATTCTTTCGTGGATGGGGAAGTGAAGACGACGTCTTGTTGAATCAGCGGATTGAATTCCGGCGGCGAGTCGATCACTGCGGCGGCCCCGGGATCGACCCGAGGAATGAATTGAAGGACGGGACGGCCGCCCATCCGCTGGGCAATCCGCCGGCCGGCTTCCAGCGCCGCCCTGACGTCCTCCACCGAACCGGCGACTTTAGTCGAGACGCCGTACAGATCGTTCAGTTCGCACTGGAGGATCCGCACCTTGGCGTGCTTGACCATGGCGTCGACGGCCGCCATCGTCGGCGTCAATCCTTCGATTTCCAGTAGTCCGAGGGCATCGTTCATGCCAGGCCGCGCTTCCGGAGTTCCTCGACCACCGCGGCCGAGAGATGGGTGATCCGATCCCGGTCGATGTTGCCCGTCCGGGCCGGACAGCCGCCCGCCGGATATTCGGTGTACCCCGAGTCGGCCAGGATGCAGTGGAGCACCTTTTGCAGGGCGACGCGGTCGACCTGCTGACTCTCGCTCTGCGGCTGCCGGCTGGGTCCCATCGCAAATCCGCGGAGATCCACGGCGGCGCGGAAACCGTCCGGGAAATCGGCGGAGAACAGCATCGCGTCGAACAATTCCAAGAGCCGGTACTGGATCCGCATGGCCTCGTCGATCTGTCCCGACCGCGTCAGGTCGTACAGTTGCCGGGTCAGCTCGGGCACGACGCCGCTGGAGGCGTTCGTTCCGCCGTCGCAGCCGGCCAGCAGCATGGGCACCAACGCCGCCTCCCAGCCCGTCAGGAACGAGAAATCGGGCCGGCCGGGACGCACCGCCGCGATCATCCGCATCATGAAGACCAAATCGCCGGAAGAATCCTTGATGCCGACGATTCGGGGAAATTCCGCCAGCCGCCGGATCGTGGGAACGTCGATCGGGCTGGCGAACATCGGGATGTTGTACAGGGTGACGTCGATCGGCGAGTGGAGCGCGATCTCGCGGAAATAGGTGAACACCGATTCCGGCGACAGCTTGTAATAAAAAGGTGAGACGATGGCCACCGCCCGGGCGCCGTAGCCGGCGTAGGTCTCGCACGCCGCCAGGGTCTCTCGGACGTTGGCCTCCGCGGCGCCGGCCAGGACGGGCACCCGTCCGGCGGCCTGTTGGCAGACGATCTGGACGATCCGCCGCCGCTCGTCGGCCGTAAACCGCAGAAATTCCCCCGTCGAACCGTTCGGATACAAACCATGGACTCCCATGGCGATCAGCCACTCGATGTAACGCCGGAGTTCCGGCTCGTTGATCCGGCCTTCCGGATCCAACGGAACGACGTGGGGGGTGAAAATCCCGGTTATTTTATCACCCATAGGAGGGGCCTGGAGAGAGGATCAATACAGGGAAGTGATTGACGACGAAAGCATATATGATATCATGGATGTATACCGTTGTCTGATTATTCCGCGCCTACGTCTTGTGGGGAGATGAAAGTTATTTTACTATTGTAGCTCCGATGCATAAACATAGCTTAATAAAACCTTTACGCAAGGTAAATCTCGTCGCCGAGGTGGTGGAGCATCTGGAGTCCCAGATTCTCTCCGGACGATATTCCGACGGCCAGGACCTGCCCGTGGAGGCCCGGTTAAGCCATCATTTTGGCGTTTCACGGACCGTGATCCGCGAGGCCATTCGCATTCTCAGCGGCCGCGGGTTGGTGGAGGCCTCCCAGGGACGGCCTACGCGGGTCAGACCCGCCGATCCGGAACACGTGCAAAAGACGATCGGCGTCTTTCTGCGCCGCGGCAATCATTCCCTAGTGCAATTGGTGGAGGTCCGACGTCCCCTGGAAAGCGAAATTGCCGCCCTGGCCGCCCAGCGCGCCACCGCCGAGCAGCTCCGCGAGTTGGAGGCCGCCAACGAGGAGCTTGCCCGGTCGAAAAAGATCGAGCAGCTCGTCGAGGCCGATTTGTGCTTTCACAACCTGTTGGCCGAAGCCACCGGCAATCCGGTTTTCGGCCTCTTGCTGAAGGCCCTGGTCGAGTTGCTCCGCCGCTCGCGGCGAAAGACCTTGGCCCGGACGGGCAAACAACGGGCCTTGACCGGCCACGGCGAAATCTACCAGGCGGTCCGGCGGGGCCATCCGGAACAAGCGCGCGCCGCCATGCTCCGCCATCTCCAACGGGCGGAGGAAGATCTGCAAACCAAACCGTCATGACCCACCGTTTCCACGTCGTCATCACCGATTTCATCAACGATGAACTGCAGCCGGAAAAAGACATTCTCGGCGAACTGTCCGACGTGGTCGCGTTGGATGCCATGAGCGAAGAGCAACTCTCCGGCCGGATCGAGACCGCGGACGCGCTGCTGGTCTACCACAACCTGGGAATTTCACGCCGCTCCATCGAGCGGCTGGGCGGCTGCCGGCTCATCGTCCGCTGCGGCGTGGGCTACAACAATATCGACTGCCTGGCGGCCCGCGAGCGGGGAATCCCCGTGGCCAACGTCCCCGATTACGGCTCCGAGGAGGTCGCCGATTCCGCCCTGGGAATGATGCTGGCGCTCAGCCGGGGCATCGCCCTTTACAACAGCCGGCTCCGCGACGGCATCGAGCCGTGGTTCTACACGCAGGCCGTACCCCTGCGCCGGCTTCGCGGCCGGACCTTCGCGGTGGTCGGACTGGGCCGCATCGGGACGGCCGCCGCCCTGCGGGCCAAGGCCCTCGGAATGGACGTCGTCTTTTACGATCCCTACCGGCCCGACGGATACGACAAGGCCCTGGGGATCCGCCGCGAGACCCGTTGGGACGCCCTGTTGGCGCAGGCCTACGTCCTCAGTCTGCACTGCCCCTTGACCGACGAGACCCGGCACATGGTCGATCGCGCCGCCCTGGCCCAAATGCCTGCGGGCGGCTACCTGATCAACACGGCCCGGGGGGGAATCGTGGACGGGGCGGCCGTGGTCGAGGCGGTGGAGTCCGGCCGGTTGGCCGGCGCGGGAATCGACGTCCTGGAGAAGGAGCCGCCCCCGCCCGACGATCCGCTGGTCCAGGCGTGGCGCAATCCCCGCCATCCCGCCTACCACCGCGTGCTGCTGAATCCGCACGCCGCGTTTTACAGCGAGGAGGCCCTGGGGGAAATGCGGACCAAAGGCGCCCTGGCCGCCCGCTGTGCGCTCCGCGGCGAACCGATCCCCAACGTCGTCAACGGCGTGACCTGAACGCCCGGCGATTGGATTTTTAAAAAATATTCGCTAGCCGGCGGCTAACAGCCGCCGAGAGATCCACGATTTTTTCCGCGGCGGCTGTTGGCCGCCGGCGGGTTTTCATCTGCTTTCCGAGTATCAATCAACTTCACGATATTCCTTCGCAGCGATCCGATAAAAGTCCAAGCGGAGCGCCCCCATGCCCTCCTTGATCGATCTCTCCCATCCCCTGGAGCACGGCCAGCTTAATTTCCCCTTCGATCCGAAGCCGAGCGTGCTGGTCCACAACACGATCGACTCGATCGGGTACAACATCACGCAGATCAGCCTCTCGACGCACCAGGGGACGCATCTGGACGCGCCCTTCCACTTTTTCGACGACGGGAAGACGCTCGACCAGATCCCCTTGGAGCGGTTCTATGGTCCCGCGGTCCTGGTCGACCTGGCCCCCGGCGGTTTCCTCGAAGCCAAGCAGCCGATTACGCCGGAGATGTTCCGCCCGCACGAGAAGAAATTCACCCCGGGGGCGAAGGTGCTCTATCGGACGGGTTGGGACCGGGCCTTCGGCCGGCCCGAGTTCTTCCGCGATTTCCCCTCGCTGACGGTCGAGGCCGCCCGCTGGATCGCCCAGCGCCGGATCGGTCTGCTGGGCATGGACACACCCACCCCC
>JAFGPV010000157.1 GCA_016936015.1 Pirellulales bacterium | reverse complement strand
CCGTCGATCATCATAACCATTGGAATAAAAGCATCCTCGGAATGCGACTGCTGCATGGTCAAAAATCACTGCAATTTTAGCAGCCCACTACATTCTCGGCGGATTCTCCCTCCCGAGGGAACGCCGAGAGACGCTGCCCATTCGGGGGACCGCCCGTGCATTTTTTAAAGATTGATGAGCAACTCCCGCCAAGAATCCCTACGCTCCCATACCCTCCCAGTGAGGGCCGTAGAAAAGCGTGAATTGCCCGATTGACGTCCCTGTTGTACAAAAAAAGTGTCAGATAGCAGCCCCTTCGAAAGACGAATAACCTGATGCCGAACGACTTGACGCGACAACTCGTCTTGCTGACCCCGCCCGGGCGCGGCGCGGTGGCGACCGTGTTGTTGGAAGGTCCCGATGCCCGAGATGCCGTGCAGGAGGTTTTTCAAGCCGCCTCGAACCGGCCGCTGGACGATTACGCGCCGGAGCAACTCATCTATGGGCGGCTCGGTCCGCCGCCGGGTGAAGAGGTCGTGCTCCACTGCCGGTCGGCCGAACAAGTGGAGGTCCACTGTCACGGGGGGACCGCGGCGGTCGGGCGGCTGGAAAAAATTTTTGCGGTGCGGGGATTTGCCGCCGTCGATTGGCAGTCTTGGATCCCCAGCCAGGAACCCGATCCCATCGCCGCGGCGGCCCGATTGGCCTTGGCCGACGCCCGAACCGCCCAGACCGCCGCAATCCTCCTGGATCAGTATCACGGGGCGCTGCGCCGCGAATTTGAAACTATTAAACTTGCAATTTGCCCTCATCCTTCATCCCTCATCCCTCATCCCTCTCTCCATCAACGCCTCGAAACGCTACGGACTCTCATCCCCCTGGGCCGGCACTTGACTTCGCCGTGGCAAGTAGTGCTGGCCGGTCGGCCGAACGTCGGGAAGAGTTGTTTGCTGAACGCCCTGGTCGGCTACGGCCGGGCGATCGTCCACGAGGAGCCGGGCACCACGCGGGATGCCGTGACCGTCACGACCGCCCTGGACGGCTGGCCGGTGGAACTCTGCGACACGGCCGGACTGTGCGAGAGCACCTGCCCGGTGGAGCGGGCCGGCGTAGAGCTTGCCCGGCAAAAAATGCAGCAGTCCGACCTGACGGTGCTGGTCTTCGACGCCGCCCAATCCTGGACGCCGGTCGACCAGGCCCTTGACGCGGCCTGGCCCCAGGCCCTTCGGGTTCACAACAAGTGCGATTTACCACGGTCTTCCGCCACCCGGCCCTCGGGCTTATCCGTCAGCGCCCTGACCGGTCAAGGGATCGAGGTCCTGGCCCAAACGATTGCGAAACGTCTGGTCCCCCATCCCCCACCCCCGGGCGCAGCCGTGCCGTTTACCGAAGCGCACTTCCGGCAAATCGAAGAGTGGGAAAGGCTTTGACTTGACTCCGTCCTCAATAACTTCACCCCCTTTTTACAAGATTGCCCATTTTATCTCGTTAGGGGAATTAATCTGCGGGAATTCCTCATTATTCCTCTGGACTTCGCGTGTTCCAAATGGGTACACTCCCGCGTCCTATTCCCGGGAGAAACCTGGGGATAAACAAGGTTTGCAGGAGGAAAACGCCATGCGGTCGGTTATTTTCTGGAGACTGGGAATCGTCGTTATCTTATTCGACCTGATGTCGGTTGGATTGGCCGAGATTCTTGCCGATGAGAAACCTCCTTTACCCTTGCCGAAGGTTGAGGCGGAAAGCCTGGGGAAGATCGTCAATCCGATGAAGACTTTCGAGTCGGAGCAGCATCCGGTGATCAGCTACGCACCGGTGACCACGCCTTGCACCAAGCCCGTCTTGACTTCGGCAAAATCGGTTTATCCAACGAGGACTCGGGAAGTGGTTAACGCCAAGGCCGAGGAACCCGTTGTCGAGAGGGAACCGGAGTTACGGGACTCGGGCGTTCCCGAACCGCTGCCGCTTGGCGGAAAAGAATCTCCACCCGTGGAGAAACCCATTCCCACCCGGGCCGAGGTGGTCACTCCGGAACCCGTCGCCGTGCCGCTGGCCGAGGCGTCGCCGTCCGAAAGCCCCACCGCACCGCAGGCCATTACCCCGTCGCCCGAAAGCCCCGCCGCGGCGCCGCAGGCCAAGGCGTCGCCGTCTGCAAATCCTCCCGCCGCCGAGACGCTCACGCCGATCCCTGAAGCCGACCTCAGCGGGCCGGTGCCCTTGGAAGTCGTCAGTTTCAAGGGCGTCACGCCCAACGTGTCGACCATCGAGGACGTCGAAAAGGCCTGGGGATCGCCCAAGGAGATCTACCGGCGGAACGACCTGATGACGCAGCTCTATTCCGTCGAGCCGTTCGACCAGGTCGAGGTCAGCTATCATAAAGAGAAAGTATCCGCCATCGTGGTGCGGTTCAGCCGCGCGCTGCCGGCCGACAAGGTCGCCCGGCAACTCGGGCTGAGCATCATCCGCCCGGTGCTGGTTTCCAACGACATGGGCGAAATTCTCGGCCAGGTCTATCCGGAACGGGGCGTGCTGCTGGCCTTCGAGCCCAGCCTGATGAAAAGCGTGCCCTCGAAAAAGGTGACGCACGTCATCCTGGAGCCGATCGAGGCGGAGGCCTTCGTGCTTCGGGCGGAGACCGATCTGAGCACCCGCTACGAGCCGTGTCTGAAGGATCTGGAAGTGGCGTTGAAGCTGAATCCGGACAGCGCGCGGGCCAACTGGCTTGCCGCCCGGGTGCTGGCCGCCATGGAGCAATTCCGCAAGGCCCGGGCCGCCGGCGCCGAGGCAGTCCGCCTGGAACCGGACAATCCGCGTTATCGCCTCACGCAGGCGGAAATCCTCGGACAGATGGGGCGGGTGGGCGAGGCCCTGGTCGAAGTCCACAAGGCCCTCGAAACAAGTCAGGAACTGCCGCACGTGCAGGCGCGGGCGCTGTGTCTGCTGGGCGACTTGACCGCCTCCGGGCCGAAGCCCGATTACCGCCAGGCGCTGGCCTATCATACGCAGGCCCTGAAAGCGGCCGACCGCGCGGCCGACAATCCGCACCCGGCAATTCGAGTGGCGGCCAAGGAAGTGCTCGTCGACGCCCACCTCGGCGCCGCCCACGACATCGCCTGGGGCGAATGGAAGGAAAAGGAAAAGGCGATCCGCCGCTGGGTGGACCGCGCGATCCGCTTCGCCGACGACCTTGCGCAGAACGAGGGCGGATCGGTCGATCAGCAATTCCGCGTCTACGCCCGGGCGCTGGCCGCAGTAGTCAACGTTCCCCAGGGCATCGATCCCCAGCCGTGGATCGAGGAGGCCGTGCGCACCGGCCGGCAACGCATCGACGCCGCCGCCGATCCGCTGCGTAAGGCCCAGTGCCAATGGGACCTCGGCCTGGCGCTGTATGATGCGGTGCAGATCTATCAAACCAATTCTGAGCCGGACAGCGCTTTCAAATACGGCCAATCCGCCGTCACGTATCTGAAAGCAGGATACGAGCGCAAGCAAAAGCCGGAATCCGCGTACCTGCTGGGCAGGCTGTACTTCCGCATGGGCGCGATCTGTGCACTGACGGACGAGGATCACGCGGCGGCCGTGGCCTGGTTCGACAAGGCCACCCCCCTCTTGATGAAGTCCCTCCACACGGAAAACGTCCCCTCCGACCTCGGCCGGCGCGGCGAAACCTTCGTCAGCATGGCCGTCTCGTACTGGGAGTCGGGCCAACAGAAAAAGGCCCAGGAACTGACGGATCGCGGCATCAAATTGATGAGGCAAGCCGTCCAGAAGGGGACGCTCCCCCGGACGGCCCTGGCCGTCCCCTACAGCAACCTGGCCTCCATGCACCGCCGCCAGGGCGCCGCCGAAGACGCCGAAAAATTCCAGCAAATGGCCGCCAGAGCAAAAGAAACGAAAGTCAAATAAGTGGACAGCCGGTAGTGGGCAGTGGACAGCGAACCGGGCCGTCCTCGTCCCCGGCAACAGGCATGTAGGGTCGAGTGCGCAGAACGTGAATACTTCTCATCTACTCTCTCGCTTGGGATTCGCTCAATTTGCAATTTGAAATTTGCAATTTACAATTTGCAATCAATCAATTGCATATAAACCTCCTCAGGATAGGATCCCATGCCCCCGTCCCCTTCCCCCGAACAGCTCCGCCGCTGGGACCGCAGCCACGTCTGGCACGCCTTTACGCAGATGGCGGAGTACGAACCGCTGCTGCTGGAACGCGGCGAAGGTTGTTACGTCGAGGATCTCGCCGGGCGGCGCTATCTCGACGGCGTCAGCAGCCTGTGGTGCAACCTGCACGGCCACCGGCATCCGAAGATCGACGCCGCGATCCGCCGGCAACTCGACCAAGTAGCCCACGTCACCAATCTCGGCAGTTCGAATTCCACCACCATCCGGCTGGCTAAACGGTTAGTGGAGCTGGCGAACAACTCCCCTCTCCCTTTGGGAGAGGGGTATGGGGTGAGGGTTGAATTGCCGAAAACCAGCCCTCACCCTAACCCTCTCCCAAAGGGAGAGGGGACTTTTCTCGACCACGTCTTTTTCTCCGACGATGGCGCCACGGCCGTCGAGGTGGCGGTCAAGATGGCGCTGCAGTATTGGCGGCAGCGGCGGACCGATCCGCGGCCGGAGAAGACCGCCTACCTGGCCCTCGGCGAGGCCTATCACGGCGACACGCTGGGCAGCGTCAGCGTCGGCGGCGTCGAGCGGTTCCACGCCATGTTCCGCCCGCTCTTGTTTACGACCTATCGCGTCACCACGCCCGAGACGTACCGCACTCCGCCAGGCGTCGCGCCGGAAAATCTGGCAGCCTATTATCTCGATCAGCTTGAAGCGGTGCTGCGGGAGCATCACCGGAAAATTGCGGCAATGGTCGTCGAGCCGCTCGTGCAGGCGGCCGCCGGCATGGTCACCCACCCGGCCGGCTACCTCCGCGGCGTCCGCGAGCTGACCCGAAAATACGACATCCTCCTGATCGCCGACGAGGTGGCCGTCGGTTTCGGCCGGACGGGCAAGATGTTCGCCTGCCAGCACGAAGACGTCACGCCCGACTTCCTCTGCCTGGCCAAAGGCCTGACCGGCGGCTACCTGCCGATGGCCGCCACGCTGACAACCAACGTCATCTGGGAGGCCTTCCTGGGAACCTTCGCTGAGAGCCGGACGTTCTTCCACGGCCACACCTACGGCGGCAATCCCCTGGGCGCCGCTTCGGCCTTGGCCAGCCTGGAGATCTTCGAGGAGGAACGGGTACTGGAAAACCTCCCGCCGAAGATCGCCCGGCTGGCCGAGCACCTCCGGCGGATCAAGGAACTCCCCTTCGTCGGCGACTGCCGCCAGCGGGGTCTGATTGCCGGGATCGAGCTGGTCCGCGACAAGGAGACCAAGGAGCCGTTCCCCTGGAAAGATCGCCGCGGCGTACAGGTCTGCGACCACGCCCGGACCGAAGGCGTCCTCCTCCGCCCCCTGGGCAACGTGATCGTCGTCTTCCCCCCGCTGGCGATCACCTGCGAGCAGATCGACGTGATCCTGACCGCGGTGGAACACGGGATCCGGCGGCTAGTTGTTTAATAAGGATGAAAAAGGAATTTCAAATAGCCGGCTCGGAAGCTCCTCCATAAACTTGCGTTCTTTCCCGCTTTTCCACTATGATAAGGCCATGCGTTACCGCGGGCGGCTGATCATTTTCTGGCTCTTAGCAATGCTGTTGCTCGATGCAACGGTCGCGGTTCTTCGAATGGAATCCGGCCCCCCGCCCATGGATCGTCCCACTTTATTAGTGATGGTTTTTTTGGCTCTCCTTTGCAGTCAAACTGGATTGCTGGCGATATGGATAAGATCAGGCCGAACCCCTTTCCTTTGGCGGGCTCTTGCCGGGATCCTCTGGGCGGTTCTCGCTGGCGGAATGATGGAAAGATTCGCCTTCCCTGACGCGGATGTTATTAATCTTTGTTGGTTCTACTCGGTACAATTGATGGTAATCTGGGGACTGTTAGGCTTGACAAGGTGTCGCTTGGCGAGGACGGCTGATCCGTTGACAATCGAGCGGAAAAGAGAATTACCTTCCCAATTCTCCGTCCGGAACCTTTTGGTATGGATAACGGCGTTGGCAATCATCTTGGGAGTCTTGCGGTCGCTGGTTTTGTTGGGGATTGAATTCACCGAACCTAAGAGCGACTTAATAGCAATATGCATTATCGGCACGATATTCGCTCTACCGACGCTTTCGGCATTATGGGCAATCAATGGGAGGAGATATCCCACGTTGCGAGGCATCCAATTTTTTATCGTATTTGGCATCGTTGGTTTCTTAATACTTTCCGCACCTGATCAAGAAACCATTTACTACATTTCCTTGATGTTTACCCTGGAGTTGCTCTTCCTGGCCGGGTCGCTGATGGTCTTCCGCCTTGAAGGATACCGGCTGGTCCGCCGCCGCGCCGTGAGGGCAGAAGATGAGCATTGTGGAGCCGGGGAGTGACGGCGCCTTCTACCGTTTATGGAAACTCAGGGAGCAATAATTTTCCTGCTCTGCGCCGGGGCCGGGGACGGCCCGGCTCGCTGCGCTCCGCTATCCTTTTTTCCTTTTCCGATAGACAAGGAAGGCAAACAGGACGCCGGCAGCCAGCAGAGAAAACGTTGCCGGCTCGGGCACCGGATGCGAAGCGACGGCCGACAGCGGCGTCCCGCCGATGATCAAGGTCCCTTGCGTGATGCTGGCGGCGGTGAGATGGCTGCCGCCGGCCACGTGGGTGGCGCCGTCTCCGTCGATGGCGCCGACGGCGTGCTCGCCGTCGAGGACGGCGAACACGGCGCCGGCCGAGACGTGGATCTCCGAGGCCGCCGCGATATCGCCGCCGGCCGCCAGGGCCAGCGTCCCTTCCAGGACGTCGGTTGGCCCGGTATAAGTGTTCTCGCCGCCGAGGGTAAGGGCATGTTGGCCGGTCTTCTGGATGCCGAATGATCCGCCCTCTTCACCGATCACTCCGCCCACGATCAAGTCGCCGGCTTGCGTGTTGAAAGACCTTTCGCCATCGTGGAGATCGAGATCGAGATTGATCGTCTGCACCGAGGCGCTTTGATTGACGACGTCGCCGGAGAGTACGATCTTGTTGCCCGACAAGACGAAGGCGCCGGCCGAGGCGGTGAACGTGAAGCCTTGAAAGGAAGTGCCGGCGGCGAAATCGTTTTCGGCGTCCAGCCGCGTCGTTCCTGAGAAATTGAGCAGATCATCCACGGCCGGTTCCACGTCAAGCGCCCAGTTTTCCGGCGTCGTCCAATGGCCGTCGGTTTCGCTTCCCCCGTCCCACTGGATCACGCGCGTCATTTCCGCGATGCCGGGTTTCCAATAATCCTGCACGTAGACGACTCCGCCGGACTGGCGGATGTTTCCCGAGGTTTCGAGCATGGTGTACCAGCGATTGACCCCGCTGCCGTCGCCGATGACGTCGTAATTGACGTCCGCGCCGACGACGCCGTTCCAGACGGCAACCCGGCTAGAGTAAGAACCTTTATTATCACCGGTGTTGAGATTGAAAACGACGTTGTCGGCCTCGTCCACGTCGAGATCGTAGGGGCCGTTGGCGTCCAACACGGACAAGATCTCTCCGTCCCCCAATTGAAGCATCATCTCGTTCGCCAGGGCGTCGCTGATCTGCCCGGCGGAGAAGCGATACAGATATTGATTGCCGGGCGTGAATCCGTAGTTGCCGTAATAAACGTTTCCCGCGCTATCGACCCCCAATCCCGCGGAATAGCCGCCCACGTAGGCAAAATCGACGAGTTCACAGGTGGCGGTGTCGAAACACCACAGTGAATTGTCGGGGGCGCCGAGACCGGACGTATTGGCCGAGAGATAGGCCACGGCGCCGTCGAATTCCATGTCGAAATTGCCGATCAGCATCGTCTTTTCCGTCCAGTTGCCGCTGAGATCCACCTGAAAGATCCGGTCGTCGGTATTGCCGTAGTTGGTAAAGCCGACCCAAAGGGAATCTCCGCTGGGATCCGCGGTAACGAAGCTGCTCCACACGCCGATAAATCCGCCTTGGGTGTATTGGGTGAAATAATCGGACGGCGATCCCAGCGAATAGAGAGTGGAACCGTCCGTGGGATCGACGATCTCCAATCCGGTGTATTTTTCAAACATTGCCAGGTTGTCGCCGAAGGCGCCGTAGGCGTCGGGAGCGCGTCCGGGCCAGGGTTCGGTGAACTGGTCGACGGCGGTGTATCCCGCGGAAGGATTCACAATGGCCGATTGGCCCCTGGCGGCGGGGGAGACGTGAAGAGCAAGCGTCCAGGCCGTCAGGAGGGAAAGCCAGATCGCAGGGCAATGACGCATCACAAGGTTCCTTTCAAAAAGGGTCGACGGTTTCGCCGCCCGACCGGGTGCTGATTCCCTTGAGCGTTTCCAGGTCCATCTCCTCCTGGAGAAAACGCACGCTGCCGTCGCAGAACAGACCGTTGGCGCCGTCGGGGTGCTTGCTGCGGATTTCGTTGTCGCCGTTGGGCGGATGATTGATGGGCCAGGAGACCACGAAGACGTTTTGGCCGTTGATCCATTGGCCGTCCATCCAGGCGGAGTCTTCGGACACGATCAGGGTGTAAGGCGTTCCGTCGCGAATGTCCTTGATCCTGACGGGGTCGGTGCCTTTCTCCTTGTCGATCATCACCCCGTCCTGAAACGTCGCCGATGGCACGAGCGTCTGTCCCATAATCCCGCCGTAATCGCAGGCACCGCGATTTTCCACCAGGAAGGAGTTGCGCGGCACGCTGGGACACAGATACAGCGGCAGCACCTGGGCGGCGGCCAGGGCGTTGTCGGGGTGATCAAACGGTTTGCTCAGGTCCAACGATTTATATAGGCTTTTTTGTTCGACATAGGGAAGGATCAAGGCCGACCAGGCAATCTGCCTCGCCGCAAAACGCGGCATCGAGGTCAGCGACCGCATCTCGATCGCGCCCGGCGGGAACGTACCGTGCTCGTCATGGTACGCATGGACGCCCACGCCGATTTGATGAAGGTTGTTGCAGCACGACGCCCGCCGCGCCGCTTCCCGCGCCGCCTGGACCGCCGGCAGCAAGAGTCCGATTAAAATCCCGATAATGGCGATGACCACGAGCAACTCGACGAGGGTAAATCCCCTACCGTCTCCAGCGCTGATTTTGCCCGTGCACGGAGAACCATTTTTCCTCCGCGAAAAACGGAAGCGACGATTTCGAATGCTCGGGATCACATTTGGTTTCCTTCCACGGGAAATCAGACCGGCGGCCGATTCTTTACGGAACACGATGCGCGGATGCGGGAACGATACCGGCACGCGGCGGCGAGCAGGCCGAGCAGCAGCAACGACCACGTTCCCGGCTCGGGCACTGCCGCAAAACCGCCCGCCGGCGCGCCGCCGATCGTCAACATCCCCTGGGTGATCGACGTGGCGGAGACGGCGGCTGAGGCGAGGACGGTCATCGCGCCCTCGCCCTGCACCACGCCGAGGGCGTGCGTTCCGCCGGCGATTTGAAACTGGGCGTGATTGACGATTGTCGAGGCGGTGATCTGGCCCGTCGTGCCCAGTTCCAACAGGCCGGCCGTCACGACGGTGTCGCCGGAGTAGCCGTTGACGCCGCCGAGAACCAGCGTGCCCTCCAGGTCCTTGGTCAAACCGCCAGTTCCCGAGAGTTCGCCGTCCATCACCAGCGTGGTATCGGCGGCGGCGCGGACCATAAGTGGGCTGGAAAGCGATCCGTTGCCGGTCAACGTCCGATTGCCGGAGGCGTTATGGATCGTGCCGCCGTATAGGTTCAGTTGGCCGCCGACCGCGGCGGCGTCGGTCAGAACGAGGGCGCCCAGGCTGTACAGATAAATCCGGCCGGTCGAGGAGGCGTTGCCTTCCATGCGCAACTCGCTTTGGTCGCGGACGTAGATGTATTTGCCGTTGACGACGCCGCTTTGCAGAACCATCTTTCCGCCGTTGTAGAGGTAGGAGTTGCCGCCGATCCCGGCGGTGGCCGCGATGGTCAGCGTGCCGTCGTAAATGTAGTTGATCCCAGTGCGGCCGGCCGCGGAGGAAACGGTCATCGCGCCCGGACCGAACTTGTAGAGGGAACCGCTGCCGTTGAACTCCGTCCCGACCGTGTACGTATGGGCGGCGTCGGCCACGTCGATCTTGTACGAGCTTCCGCTCAACGGAACGGACAAGCTGCCCAGGGACGTTCCCGTGATCCGCAGGACGCCGCCGCCGAAGGTCAGCGTTCCGGAACCTAACGGGCTTTCGTCGGAGATCTCCAGCGTGCCGCCGACGAGCTTCACGCCGCCGGTGTGCGTGTTCACGCCCGAAACCGTCACGGTTCCGGCGCCATACAGCCCCACGGCGACGTTGCCGCTCAGTCCGGGGCCGAGGGCGAACGTGTTGGCGGCGTCGGCGATCTTGAGTTTCAGTTCGCCGCCGGAATCGACGCTGAGCGTTCGGCCGGTGCCGTGCATGTCCGTGCCGTCGATTTGCAGCGTGCCGCCGCTGAAGTGGACGGCGTTCGAGGCGTCGCCCAGCGCCGCGTCAGAGTTGACGGCCAAGGTCCCCGACTGGAGGGTGACCGTGCCGACGAAGGAGCTAGTGCCGCTGAACGTCTGCGTGCTGGTTTCAGCCGCAACGACGATGTTGCCGTTTTCTACGATGGCGCCGGTCAGCGCGCCGCCCTTGTTGCCCAAGGTCAAGGTAGCGCCGCCGAGGGCCACCTGGCCCGCGCCGGAAAGCCCTCCGATTGCGTCGGAATGACCGTTCAGATCGAGCGCGGCTCCCCCGGCGACGTCGACGACGGTAGCGTCGGGCAAGGCTCCATCGATGCCGGATTGGAGCGTGCCGGTTTGCACCTCGGTAATGCCGCTGTAAGTTTGCACCGCATTGAGCACCAGAACGCCGCCGTTGCCGCTTATGCGGACGTCGCCCGTCCCGCTGACGACATGGGCAAAGCCCTCGGTCGCGTCGGCGACGAATTCGACGGCGCCGTTGTTGGTGATGTCGCGGGAAAGCGCGGCGACGGCGCCTTTCAAGGTGGCGTTTTCGACGACCGTCTCACCGGTATACGACTTCGCGCCCTCGAAGACGATCGTGCCGAAGCCCGAGATCGTCAGCCCGTCGCCGCCGAGCAGGTCGCTGGCGACGACCGCCGTGGCCGTGGGATCGCTGAAGCTGACGCCGCGGTTGCCCGGCCCGAGCGTGACCGCGGCCCCGTCGAGCCGGTAACCGCCGTTGAATTGCAGGGCGCCGACGGCGACCGGTGCGGTGAGCGTCGTGTCGGCGTCGATGAACGCCCGCATGTCGGCGTCGCCGACGCTGTTCCAGCCGGAATCCAGCGTCTTGCCGTAGTAGTGGATCACGCCCAGCGCTTCGAAGTCCACTCCGCCGGAGCCCCACGTCTCCCAGGCATCGTAGACATCGTGGTCGGACGTGTAGGGCTGACCGGTCGTGGGATCGATCAGGGAAGTCGCTTGGTCCTGGAACGCACCACAGCCCGGGATATCGACAATCCGGATGTAATTGATCTTTTCGAGATCGACGGTTCCGCCGAGCACCAGCGGGTGGCCGGCCAGTTGCTGAAGATCGAAGGGCGTGCCCCACGAGTCGCCGGAGGCGTTGACGTGTTTGCCGACCAGGTTGTACACGTCGGTCGGATCGCTCGTACCGTAGGCGCCGACGAGTTCCGGCGTCAGGGAGACACTGGGAAACCGGGCGAAATCGACACCGTTGGTCGAGACCTCGACGTAGCCCAATTCGGCGAGGATTTGCCCCGCCGACCCGGTCCCGCCCTCCGAAATGAATCCGTTCTCGAACACGGCGAAGTCCGCGCCGGAACCGTTGCTGATGGGATCGCTGAACGTCAGGGTGAGAACGCCGGGGCCGTGGTAGGTTTCCGGATCGGCCTGCCAGTCGGCGATATCGGTCGCGTTCATGTCTCCCAGGCTGGCGATGTCGGAGTTGTTGCCGGTCACCGGTCCCAGCGTCTTTCCAGGGTCTGCAAAGACGCCTCCCATGTAACCCTGAATCTCCGCCAGATCGAACGGATCGTAAACCGCGTACCCATCGGCCCAGCCCCGAAACAGCGGATTGACGTAGTTGTTCGGGCCTTTGTCGAGGCACTTTCCATCGCCGTCGGGTCCCACGAAACCGGGAATTCCGGCGTCCGGGGCGTCCGGATTGACCAACGGATCATTGGCCAAGGCCGTCGCGTACGGCCCGGCCAGTGCCGTTTGTCCGAAGAACGTTGCGGCCGCGACGCCGGCGGCGATCAGGATGACGAGGGTTTTCATTGAGCATTTACCTCCTTCACCGCCGTCGGGCGAAGAGCACGAGCACCAACGCGGCGCTGAGCAACACGAAGGAACTCGGCTCGGGAATCTCCGATATCTGGTAGATGCCGTCGCCGTCGGCGGCGTAGATAACGCCGTCATGGCACCGCAGTTCGCTCAACCGGCCGTCACTGCTGGCCAACTCGACGTAGCTCCCTCCCTCGAAAACCTTCAACAATTTGCTTGGATTGCTGGAATCGGTCTTCGTCACAAACAGGGGGTCGTTATCATCGAAGGCCATCCCGGTGGCGCCGACGCCCGACATGGCGGCAAACACGTGCCCGGTCGGATCGAGGGGATTGCTGATCGGATCCGCCAGCGCGGCGGCAACCTCGGACGCCGTCCACTTGTACACGTTCCAGCTTGTGCCGTCGACGTAGCCCTGGGCGTAAAACAGGTTGCCCTGGCTGTCGAATCCGAGCGGGCCGGAGCTGGCGCCGATCGTGCCCAGATCAACGAGCGGCACCGACTCCGGATCGCCGTTGCCGTCCAAGGTGGTGTACCGAATCACCGTCGTCCACCCTCCGGCGGCCCAGAGATCGGAACCGGTGCGCGTCTGCAATCCCCACAAGTCGTCGCCGGTGACGCCCGAGTTGATCACTTTAACCGGTGCTTCCCCCTGGTTGGGATCGTATTTATAGTAGTCGCACGTATAACGGCTGTAATTGCCGTAGTCGTTGAAGTAAAGGTAGTCGCCGATGCTCTTCACCTTGGAGCCCACAAAAACGGCGCTGTCGGCGTAGATCGACGTGGCCTGGCTCCCGTCGTACTTATAAACGTTGAACCCCAATCCGTAATTCGGAGCGCCGGTCGAATAGTACAAATCGTCGCCGAACCAGTCGAAGGAGGTAAAATCCTCTCCCGAATGCGGATTGGCGTAATACTCGGTTGCGGAATACCCGACGCTGCCGGTGACTTCGGCGAAGACGGCGCCGCAGGGAAAAATCATCGCCGCGGAAAAAAGGAAAATCAAAAACCAACGTGCTGCAAAACTCATGGAAACTCACTCCTTCGTTATCCCCGCAATTCGACAACGGATTTTTTCGCGCCGGGGAGGAATCGACGGAAGCGGACGGATCGGGGAAAGTCCTCGCGGGTCGATCATCCCGGCGGACGGGGAACTCGACTCCCCGTCGTTCCGATAAAACGGAAAACCGGTATGCCGCTACCTCCTGGGGCGAGGTTTATGAGAGTCCGACAGCACGCAATTCAACGGCCGGGCAGACGCTCAAGGACGTATCCATCACGAGCGTCCCCGCGGAGATCCGGATGGTCGCCGATTGCGGACCAAGCTTTGAACACAAACCAAGCGCCATCGAATTGGGGATAAAATACGAACGGCTCTCAAAGGGCGCCGCGGCGTCGGTCCGCCGTCAAACCGATTCTCCCGAACCGGGATGGCGGAAAAACAATCCGAATAGCAAAACCGGAACGGAGCGGAAACCCTGGGAGTGAAATCTTAATAGACGCCTTCCCACGCGGCGAACTACTGCCAACGCGCTGGTAGGTCTTCTGACTCCTGAGCCATCCCACCCGGCCTTCTCGTCGCTTGACAACGACAATGGCAAGAGAGTCGGGCGAAACGTTACCGCTCAGTTACAGCGGCGGGGACCGTCCCGGATTTGCACCGGAGTTCCCTGTTTGTCGGCGTCTTTGAGAAAAAACACCGACCACCAACGCAACGAATTATTGATAAATCTAGCAGATGCCAAAGGGCTTGTAAAGGGCCTTCGCAAATATTTTCATGAGGAAACACAACCTGGAAAATCACCGGCGGTTTGCTTGTCGAATGGTATGAGGCGCGGGAAAATGACCTTTGATGTCCTCCACCGGCGCCCGTCCGTCGACCGAACCTCCCCTCACCCCGCGCTACCAGCCGCTGGTGATCGTTTTTCTCGCAGTGGTGGGGGGAATTCTTATCGACCGGTACGTGCCGCTGTCGATCGGATTTTGGGGGATTCTGGGAGTCTCTGCCTTCGCCGCGTGGTGGTTCTTACGAAGGAAAAATTGGGATCGGCCGGCCGGGGCGGCGATCCTTTGCGCCGTTGCGGCTTTGGCCGGGGTGTGGCACCATTGCCGGTGGTGCCTGTTTGCCGACGACGATCTGGGTAACTATGCTCAAACGGCCAAGCAGCCCGGGTGTTTGCAGGCCCGGGTGTTGCGGGGACCGCGGCCGCTGCCTCCGCCGCCGACTGATACCGTCTTTCCCGTCTATTTCGAGCCGGGATACCGCCTCCAGGTCGAGGCCCTGGCCCTTCGTGATCGGGTCGAGTGGATTCCCATCTCCGGCCGGGTGGACCTGGTGGTGCGCGGGGAAACGCCGCCGGCGGTGGAGGCCGGCGACCGGATCCGGATCTTCGGGCAGCTCTCGGCTCCCTCGCCGGCCATGAATCCCGGCGAGTTCGATCGCGCCGCCTATGCCCGCAGCCGCCGGGTCCGGGCGCAGATCCAGTCGCAAATGCCTGCGTGCCTCTCCGTCTTACCGTCGGGCGGTTCCTGGAACCCGATTCGCCTGTTGGAACGCCTCCGCCGGCGGAGCGCGGAGGTCCTGGAGAGCCGCCTGGCTCCGAGGCAATCCGAACTGGCCGCGGCGATCCTGCTGGGCGAACGCGAGCAACTCGACTTCCAGCGCACCGGGGCCTTCATGACCACCGGCACCATCCACCTGCTCTCCATCTCGGGTCTGCACGTGGGGATCCTGGCCGGCCTGTTGCTCTGGTTGATGCGCCGTTGTCCCCTGCCGCGGGGCTTGGGCCTGGTGCTGGTGGCGGCCGTGACCGGGGCTTATGCCCTGCTGGTCGACGTGGAGCCGCCCGTGGTCCGGGCCACCGTGCTGGTGCTGCTGACGTGCGCCTCCCTCTGGCTCTATCGCCCCTTGTTCAGCTACAACACCCTGGCGGCGGCGGCATTGGTCGTGCTGACGCTGAATCCGTCCGACCTGTTCCACGTCGGGGCGCAGTTGTCGTTCCTTTCCGTGGGGGCGATTATCTGGGTTCAGCAGCGACGGAACGCATCACCGCGGATGTCCACCCTGCAAGAAATGATCGAGCGGAATCTGCCCCCGGTTTCTCGGCTGTTTCATCGTGGGATCCGTTGCTTTGGAAATATTTTTTTGGTGGGCGGCGTGCTGTGGTTGATGGTCACCCCCTTGGTCATGTCGAGTTTCCACGTCTGTTCGCCGGTCGCGTTGGTGCTGAGCCCGATCTTGTGGATTCCCATGACGTTGGGATTGCTGAGCGGCTTCTTGCTCCTTTTCTGCCATGCGTGTTTCCCGCCGCTGGCGGGCGTCTGCGCGGAGTTTTGCAACCTCAATCTGTGGGCAATCGAAGGGGCCGTCCGCCTGGCCCAACGGTTGCCGCTAAGTCACTCCTGGGTGGCCGGGCCTCCCGGCTGGTGGTTGGCGGGTTTCTACGGCGCGATCTTCCTGGCCGTGGTCCTGCCGCGGCGTCCGCCCCGGCGGTGGTGTATCGCCTTGCTTTCCACTTGGATTGCCGTGGGAATGGCCGCCTCTTTGGCGTCTAAAAAGGATGCACCCCTGCAGTGCACCTTTCTAGCCGTCGGCCACGGCACGGCGGTTGTGGTCGAATTGCCCGACGAGCGGACCCTGCTCTACGACGCCGGGCAGTTGGGCGCCCCGCACCGCGCGGCCAACGTCGTCAGCGGATTTCTCTGGTCGCGGGGGATCACCCACCTTGACGCCGTAGTCCTCTCGCATCCCGACGCCGATCACTACAACGCCTTGCCGACGCTGGCGGACCGGTTTTCGGTGGGCGTGGTCTACGTCTCGCCAATCATGTTCGAGGGGCCTTCCTCTACGCTTCACGCCCTGCACGATTATCTCGAACGACGCGGCGTCCCGATCCGAAAAATCTGGGCCGGCGACCGGCTCGACGGCGGCTCGGCCTGCCGGTTGGAGGTTCTGCACCCACCCCGCCGGTGTCTGCCCACCGACGACAACGCCAACAGCATCGTCTTGGAGGTGGATTACCAGGGCCGCCGCCTGCTGCTGCCCGGCGACCTGGAGCCGCCGGGTCTGGAGACCCTGCTGAACGATCCCCCCGTCGATTGCTCCGTTCTGATGGCCCCGCATCACGGGAGCAAAAAGAGCAACTCGCCCCCCTTAGCCCGCTGGTGCCGACCCCGCTGGGTGGTCCTCAGCGGCGACGGCCGGTGGTCCACCGCAGAAATCGACGTCACCTACCGCGCCGTCGGCGGCCAGACCCTGCACACCTCCCGCTCCGGCGCCATTCAGTTCTTTTTCCGTCCGGAAGGGACGCAAATCAAAACGTTCCGATTTGGCTTAAATTCATTTTAAACACGCTCTGGAGAGGGCAACGCCAAAATGAATTCTTCCCAATCTTTTTGAAATTGCCGCATATCATCGTATCCAACTACTTTTTTCAGCGTTTTAAACCCTGTGGGATCGTGACGATGATTTTTATAAAAGGCATGATAGAAATTTTTCAACAATCCCTGCTGCTGGAGATAATAACATATATACTGAGCCTGGACATAATTGCAACGTTTAAACCATTCAAGGTAAAATTCATTTTTTCTCATGGCAAAGAGCATATCGAAGGGTAAAACGTTCTTGCCGTGGATGCTCCTCTGAATTTCCACTAAACTTTCATCGGGATGTCCGCGAATTTCGCCGGACTCTTCATTGCAGCGAATGTATAGAGACGCCAGTCCTTCATGAAACCATGGAGGGCATTTGCGAAAATTAGCATACATATAGGCGTGCGCCATCTCGTGAACAACAACTCCATTTCCGAGCGAGATGTTCATTGCCATCGAATTGTTGTTTTCAGCAAAGAAACCGCCGGGTAAATACCGTGTTTTTCCGTGCCACTTTTCCATGCAGGTTTTGTAACTCTCCTGGTCCTTGAAAAGCCAAATGCAGGTTAGGTCCGGATCTTTTCGAAAGAATGCCTCCTTGAGCTTTTTGGCGGCCCAATCGATGGTATGTTTCGTCCGGAACATCACGTCGTCCGCCTCTTCATCGCTGATGACAAAAAACGGCAGCCAGGCGACAATGGTGAATTGATCGTTGGGGAGGATACTTTTCAAATCCTCTACGTAAGCTACTAATCGCTTCTTCTTCTGAAGCTGCCACTCTGCGATGACCAAGAATAAAATTATCAGAACAATGAATATCAGCGGGAATGCCAGCAGGAAAATCGATACAATGAAGCCCATGAAAGATGCCCAATTCCCTAATGGTTGCCCAATGCGATATTGATAACGAACATTTTTTAGTGTATCACTAATTGGTAGAATTGGCACTACCGGGCCCACCGGGCCCATGGCTAGTATTTGATCCCTTTGAAGCCATAATGCGATCCCCCTCCTCAGCAACCGTTTCCCGCCTCATCGAAGCCCTCGGTCGGCATGCCGATCTCTGGCCGATTGCCGGGGAGATCCTCTGCGAAGCGGGCGAGGCGGAAAATTCGTCTGTTTTCCTCTCGAAGGCACTGTCGGCAATGAACTCCCAACTCGGCGTCAACTACACTGCCGTGGTCCAACCCCTAGCTGGGCGCTGGGTCGTTTTGGGTGGATCGGGCAAGGACCTGTCCCTGCCCGTCGAACTGCTCGCCGAAACGCTCGACCGGGAGACGCCTCGCTCCGCTGGCGGTTGGATCGCCGTTCCGCTGGTCAAGCCGGAGAACCGCCAATCGGTCCTGGTCGCCCACCTCCACGACGCCGCCGAAACTTCCCGGGCGTTGACCGCTTTGCAGGTCCTCGCGCCGGTTTATGTCGTCGCCCTCGGCTCCGTGGAAAAACGACAAAAATCGGCACGTCGGCTGCGCCGGTTGGAGGCGATCCAGGAGATCGCCAAGCAGTGGTATCAGACCCGGGAGGTGCAGACGCTGCTGGTGCAGATGGCCGAGGCCGCCACCCGGCTCTTGGAGGCCGATCGGGCGAGCATCTTCCTCTGGGACAAGCCGAACAAGACGCTTGTCGGCCGACCGGCGCTCGGCACGCCCGACGGCGAACTGCGGATCCCCGACGGCAGCGGCGTCGTCGGGCAGGTCATCCGCGACGGAACGCCCCGCCGGGTCGACGCCGCCGAGGAGCCGAAGGCCATCAACCGCAACGTCGACGCCCAACTGCACTATCAAACCCGCACGCTGCTGTGCGTCCCGATGCGGAGCCGCAGCGGCGAGATGCTCGGGGCGTTCGAGCTGGTCAACAAGCTCAGCGGCAGTTTTACCCCGGAGGACGAAGAGGCCCTCGGCGAACTGGCCGACCACGCCGCCGGCGCCCTGGAAAACGCCCAGGACCGCCAGCAGTTGCTCTCGGCCAACCGGCAGTTGGCCGAGCAGGCGGCCCAGGGCGCCCAACTCCTCGGCCACAGCCCGCCGATCGAGGCCCTGCGGTCGATCATCCGCCGCGTGGCCGATACTGACCTGGCCGTCCTGATCCTCGGCGAGAACGGCTCGGGCAAGGAGGTCGTCGCCCAGTCGATCCACTACTTCAGCCGCCGGCGCGAGCAGCCGTTCGTGGCGATCAACTGTGCCGCCATCCCGGAAACTCTGGCCGAGAGCGAGCTGTTCGGTCATGAAAAAGGGGCCTTTACCGACGCCCGGGAGACCCGGCCGGGCAAGTTCGAACTGGCCGCCGCCGGAACCCTGTTCCTCGATGAGATCGGCGACTTGAGCCTCAGCGGCCAGGCCAAGCTGCTGCGCGTGCTCGAGGAAAAGGTGATCGTCCGCGTCGGCGGCTCGACGCCCATTCACACCGAGGCCCGGGTCGTCGCTGCCTCCAATCAGGACCTCGCGGAAATGGTGAGAAATAAAAAATTCCGCGAGGATCTGTATTTCCGGTTGAACGTCGTCACGCTGGAATTACCCCCGTTGCGCAGCCGGGGCGACGATATCCTAATTTTGGCTGAGCACTTCCTGACCGACTTCTGCCGCCGCGCCCGGCGGCGCGTCCCGCCGTTTACGGCCGCCGCCAAGAAACGGCTCCTCGAACACCCCTGGCCGGGCAACGTCCGCGAGCTGCGGAACCTGATGGAACGCCTGGCCTACCTGACCGCCGCCGACCGGATCGACGCCGACGACCTGGCCTTCATCCTCTCCCCCCGCGGCGAAAATCCCCAGATCGCCGATCTGACCCGCCCCCTGGCCGACGCCACGGCCGAGTTCCAAATCCAATACATCCGCCAAATGATCGACTCCGCCCGCGGCAACATGTCCCACGCCGCCGACCGCCTCGGCCTCCACCGCTCCAACCTCTACCGCAAAATGCGGCAGTTGGGGATGGAGGTGAAGGAAGAGGGATGAATAGACATGATTTTACACGTGATCGAAGCAAAATATGAACGTGATTATCTGATTCACCTGAAGTTCAACGATGGGGCCAAGGGACTGGTCGATTTGTCCGATCAACTTTTCGGGCCGATGTTCAAAGGGAAATGAGGTCAGGTCTTGATTTTTAACTTATGACATAGTCGACGAAAATAAATGTGGGCATGCCAGTCGTGGCTAATTCGACTCGTGATGGATGAAGGAAATGATTTTTCTGCATACATGTCGCATAAAGTCACAACCTTTTGATTGGATAGAGGTTCCCAGTACAGCAATTTGTAATGGATATTTTGTTAACTTGATTGTGAAGCCGCGAAGCGGCGGCAGTCAATAGCCAGGGGCGGGAGCCCCTGGGAGAGATGGTGCCCTTCCATGAGAGCCGCGGAGCGGCGACAGAAACCCACTGTCGCCCCTTGCGGGGCTTGGAGAAAACTTCTTTTTCCCGTTCCAGGGGCTGACGCCGCCTGGCTATTGACGGGCGTCCCTTCGGGACTGTGACTTAATATTCCGTTTGCAGCCGGGCGGCCGTCAGGGTGTTGCGCAGGAGCATGGCGATGGTCAGGGGGCCAACGCCGCCGGGCACGGGAGAAATGCGGCCGGCCACTTCCTTAACGGCCGCGAAATCGACGTCGCCGACCAGGCCGGCCTCGGTGCGGTTGATGCCCACGTCAATGACCGTCGCCCCGGGCTGGACCATCGCGGCGGTGACGAACTGCGCCCGGCCGATGGCCACGATCAAGACGTCGGCCCGGCGGGTGACCTCGGGGAGGTTTTTCGTCCGGCTGTGGCAGACGGTCACCGTGGCGTCGCCGCCGGGGCCGCGCTGCATCAGGAGGATCGCCATCGGCTTGCCCACGATGTCGCTCCGGCCGAGGACCACGACGTTGGCCCCGGCAATCGGGACTTGGTGCCGCAAGAGGAGCTCGTGGACGCCGTGCGGAGTGCAGGGGAGGAACCGCGGGCGGTTTTGGACCATCAGGCCCACGTTCTCCGGGTGAAAACAGTCAACGTCCTTAAGCGGAGTGACGGCGTCCAGCACCCGTTTCTCGTCGATCTGTTTGGGCAGCGGCAGTTGCACGAGGATACCGTGGACGGCCGGGTCGCGGTTGAGCCGATCGACCAGGTCCAGCAGTTCGGCGGCGGTCGTCTCGGCGGAGAGTTTGTGGAGGATGCTGCGGATGCCGGCCTTTTCGCAGGCCCGTTGCTTGTTCCGCACGTAGACCTGGCTGCCGGGATCGTCGCCTACGAGCACCGCCGCCAGGCAGGGAATCATGCCCCCGGACTGCACAAAGGTCTCCACTTCCTCGGCCACTTCCGCGCGGATCTTCTCCGCCAGAGCCTTCCCGTCCAAAATCGTCGCCGGCATGATGATTCCTTTTAAATGCAGGAGGCCAGACATTCTTGTCTGGCCTGAAAGGGACGGGCAGGAACGCCCGTCCTCCTTAAAAAACGGTGATTACTTGGATTTAGTTAACGGCCGGTTCCCGCTCGGGCACGACGTTGATGCGTCGGCCGCCGCGGTCGAACTTGACGTAGCCGTCGACCAGGGCGAACAGCGTGTAGTCGCTGCCGGTGCCGACGCCCTTGCCGGGATGGAAGACCGTGCCGAGTTGCCGCACGAGGATGTTGCCGGCGCGGACCTGCTGCCCGCCGAAGCGCTTCACGCCGCGGCGCTGGGCGTTCGAATCGCGGCCGTTGCGGCTGGAACCTTGACCTTTTTTATGTGCCATGGGAGGGATCCTTTAAATGTCGAGTAGGTTATGCTTCAGCATAACACGGAAAACCAATCGGGGAGTAAGTTATGCTGAAGCATAACCTACGGAGCGAAGCCGCAAGCGGCTTCACGCAAGAACCCTTCTTTTTAGCGGTAAACCCACTGGTAGTCAACCCCGCCGGGGATGCCGTAGCGGATTTCCTCTTCATGCTCGAAGTATTCGTCCGAAGGACGCCAGAAGTTGAGTTTAAGAGTTTTCCGCAAGAGGACGCGCCCCTTGCCGGGGGGGTCGCCTGCCTTGTACTCGCCGGGCGGATCGATCCAGCGGTAGGCGTTCGTCAGGCCGAAGACGTATACCGAGAACCGGTCGATGCGGGGATCGATGTCCTCCCAGGTCGCCACGCCCCACAGCGTCTGGCCGACCTTGATCTTTTGGGCGATCTCGACCGAAGTCAGCAGCCGGCGCTTGGGATCTTCGCGCATCTGGATCGCGCTGACGGCCAGCGGAATCACCCGGTCGGGATAGACCTTCACAAATCCCTTGTTGTCCTTGAGCGAATCCCGGCCTTCTAAGAGAAACTCGGGAACAAACCGGATCGGCTTGTCAACCTCCTGGACTTCGTAGACGTTGTGCTTGGTCGTCAGCTCGTTGTCGTAGGAGACGGGCAGGTCCTCCACCGGCACCATTGTTTTGCCCGAGTTCGTCACCGAATAGACCAGGTACCAGATCAGTTTCCGCTGCATCATGCCGGAAGGCTGGGGCAAATCGACCCGGATCATCCGCACCGGCTTGAACTTGAATTCCAGTCCCCACACCTCGCGGTGGAAGGGGACGTCCTTGGCCCAGGTGTATTCCGGCTTGGCCGAGAGGATTTCGACCAGGTCGTGCCGGCTGACCGTCTCGCCCACGTCGCGGTCGGGAGTGATGGAAATCATCACCCCGGGCGCCAACTTGCGATACGATCCCTTCGCTTCGGTTGCCGGGGCCGATGGGGCGGCCTTTTGCTCGACCTTGGGCGGCGCGGGAGTCGCCTTGACGTCGGGAAGCCCCTCTTCCGCCGACAGCCGACCGATGGCCAATACACCCAGTCCGATAAATCCCAGCAGGAATACGCGTTTCATGAACCAACTCCCGGACGGATTATTTGCTCGACTTGCCCTTGTGTAGGAGGCGACTCCTGTCGCCGAGAAGACGGGGCTTGGTCTTTAGTCGGCGACAGGAGTCGCCTCCTATAGGTCAATTTTCTTTCCGCACAATTTCCCTAAGCTACCTCTTCTAGTATAGTAAGAAAAATGGAGTATCGTCAACAATCCGCAACACCCCTCGTAATAAGTATGCAATTATCGAAAGTTCTGATCGTATGGTTTCTTCTGGGGGCAATTTCCTCCGCCCGGTCGGAAGACTGGCCTTGCTGGCGCGGTCCCCGGGGCGACGGATCGAGCCGGCAGCAGGGCCTGCCCGTCGCGTGGGACGGCCCCGCGGGAAAAAATATCCTCTGGAAGACGGCGATTCCCGGCCGGGGCTTAGGCTCGCCGATCGTCTCGGGCGGTCGGGTTTTTCTCGCCTCGTGCCTCAAGGACCAGCGGGAACGGCTCCTGTTGTGCCTCAATCCCGCCGACGGCCGGATCCTCTGGAAGCAAGGCGTCTTTCAGGCCCCGTTGGAGCGGATCCATCCGCTGAACAGTTACGCCTCAAGCACGCCTGCCGCCGACGCCGAGCAGGTGTATGCGTCGTTCCTCGAGCCCGACACGGACGTCCCCCTGCCGGACACGGAGGACGGCCAGCAACAGGGCACGCCGGGCAACCTGCTGGTGACCGCCTACGACTTTACCGGCCGGCAGCGCTGGCTGGTCCGGCCGGGGCGATTTTGCAGCCTGCACGGCTATTGTTGCAGCATCGTGTTGTTCGAAGACCTGGTGATTCTCAACGCCGACCAGGACGACGAGGCGTATCTGTTGGCCTTGGATCGCCGCAGCGGAAAGACGGTCTGGAAGACGAAGCGGACGCACAACGTCCGCAGCTACTGCACGCCGTTGCTGCGTACTCTGGACGGCCGACCGCAGTTGCTCCTTTCTGGCGCGAAGACCGTCTCCGGTTACGACGCCCGCCGGGGCACGCTTCTCTGGGAATTGACCGACGGCGTGACGGATGAATACGTCGCCTCGCCCGTGTACAACGGCCGGCTGCTGTTCGTCACGGGGGGATATCCGGAAATCCACGTCCTCGCGGTCCGGCCCGGCGGCGAAGGAGCGGAGACCAAACCGGCGCTCGTCTGGAAATCGAAAAAGAACTACGCCTACGTCCCCTCACCGATCCTCGGCGGCGGGGGGAAGTACCTCCTGGTCGCGGCCGACGGCGGCGTGGTGAGCTGCTTCCAGGCCGACGACGGAAAGCTCCTCTGGAAGAAGAAACTTGGCAAACACTACACCGCCTCGCCCATCGAGGCCGACGGCCTGCTCTATTTCCTCGCCGAGAACGGAATCACGAAGATCGTCCGGCCGGGGAAAAAACTTGAGATTATCGCCGAGAACCCGCTGGGCGAGAACTGCTACTCCTCTCCGGCGCCGTACCAGGACCGCATCCTTATCCGCGGCGAGAAACACCTCTACTGCATCGGTCTCCAACAAAAACCGTAAGACAGGTTGTCAATCTGTCCCTCGAGGAGATCTCATTGACAAGTGACTACCAAACGTCACAATGACCAATGTCAAATCCCTAATCCCTGTCCCCTCCTCCCATGACTCCCCCGGATCTTACCGCCCCGCCGGCCGAGGACGATTTAATCGACTTGGTGCGGTTCTGCCTGATTGACGGCGTGGGACCGCGGACGCGGAAAAAACTCCTGGAACGGTTCGGTTCGCCCCGGGCGGTGTTCGAGGCCGCGCCCAGCGAGTTGCGGGAGGTCGAGAGGGTGGGTCCGAAGCTCGTGGATAAGATCCGCCGCGCCCCGGAGGAAATCCCTGCCGAAGCGGAGATTACGCTCTGCCGTGAACAGGGTGTCGAAATTCTCACGGAATGCCATCCGGCCTATCCCCGATCGCTCCGCGAGATCCCCGATCCGCCGGGCCTGCTGTTCGTCCGCGGGACGCTCCTGCCCGCCGACGCCCTGGCCATCGGGATCGTCGGCACCCGGCACGCCTCGCCCTACGGCCTGCGTCAGGCCGACCGCTTGGCCCAGTCCCTGACCCGGGCGGGCCTGACGATCGTCAGCGGTCTGGCCCGGGGGATCGACGCCGCCGCGCACCGCGGGACGCTTAGCGCCGGCGGCCGGACGATCGCCGTGCTGGGCAGCGGCGTGCTGAACGTCTATCCGCCCGAACATCAAAAACTTGCCGACGAGATCGCCTCCCGGGGAGCCGTCATCAGCGAGATGCCGCCCCGCTCGCAGCCCCTGGCCGGCGTCTTCCCCCAGCGGAACCGGCTGATCAGCGGCCTTTCGCTGGGCGTAATCGTGGTCGAGGCCGCCGACCGCAGCGGGGCCTTGATTACCGCCCGGCACGCCATGGAGCAGGGCCGAGAGGTCTTCGCCGTGCCGGGCAGCGTCGAGAACCGCACCTCCCGGGGCTGCCACCGCCTGATCCGCGACGGCGTCACGCTGGTCGAATCGGCCGACGACGTGCTCGAACAGCTCGGCCCCCTGGTCGAGGCCGTCCCCGTCGAAAACGGCCAGACCGTCCGCCATCCCGCCGAACTGCTGCTGAACGAAACCGAACAGCAAATCCTCTCCGCCATTCCGGCCGAGGCTATGCCGCTGGACGACGTCATCACGGCCACCGGCCTGCCCGTCCCCCAAGTCCTCTCCACCGTCAGCGTCCTCGAAATGCGCCGCCTCATCCGCCGCTTAAGCGGCAACCGCGTGATGCGGCTATGAATCTCAGACGGAAGGAAAAGAAAAACTCTTTTGTAAATCTGCACGTTTCTTCGGAAAGGGATTTTCCACGCAATCCAGATAGGTTGCTTCCTTGCCCAATTCACGTGCCAGCGCGTTAAGATCCAGTTGTTGAAGAATCTCAATGGTAATGGGGCGTTTTGCATCCCAAAATATGAGAGAGCCGAGAAATTTCTGGGCGGGCGAGGAGTTCAACAGCAGGGCCAGAGACTCGGCTTGTGCTATTGAAGAACAGGGGAGGAAATAACAGGTGTCATCGAGAACCATCGGTTTTCGGGCATACCTGCCCAGGGGGATAAAATCCAATTTTTTATGTAAGGCTGAGATCGCAACTTTTGCCGGAGCAAAGGAATATTCTCCCACGCCAAAGAGAGAAAAGGGGGGGCGGTTTCTATAAATGGAACTGGTTCGGCGATTAAAATGCTCGATATAAGTTTTCAAGTAGTTCCAGGTTTTCGGAGCACTTTCACGGATTTGCAGAGTATCTTCGCCGATGAAACGTTGGGGAACTAACAACCATTTTCGGGGGCACTCAATACGGCGGTGGGCAAGATCGGAACTTTTTAATAGAGGATAAAGATACTCTTCCTCCATCTCCCAGAGATCATGAAGCCCGTTCCGATATCGGGCGCCCTCTTTTTGCAGTTCCATGATTTTTGCGCAATCGTGCTTGATTCCGGAACGCCATTGGATCTGCGATCTGCCGGCGAGATGCTCCCACTTCTGAAAACGGGGAAGATCCGCAACGAAACGTCCTTGATGAATCCCTATCGAACAGCGTGGAAGATGAGCTTCAAGGCTCGAAAACCACTCGGCGTGACGGGAAGATGATTGGGGACAAAACTTACAGATCAGGAGACAGGCGTCCACGGCCGCTTGAAATGCCTTGGCTGCGTCCACTTCCCTGATTTCCACTGTTTCAAGGTGCAACTCTTGTTTCCACGCTTCCTGAAGGATTTTTCTTGCAACTCCCGTTTTACAGAGCATGGCCAGGGTGGCCTCCCGTCCGTTAAGCCATTTGAGCATTTCAAGCAACATCCATTCCGAAATGTCAAAGTTGCTCTTCCCCGTGATGGCATCCAGGCCGTTTAAGTTTTTGTGATTGGATTTCTTCGGCAAATTTTTCCCGCCGAGAGACCCCAGCGTCGCGTTGGTGACCCAGGGGGGATTTCCGAGGACAAGCAAGGGCTTCGGAAGTCGCTCTATTTCGGTCGCCCAATCCCGCTTGAAAAAATTATCAACTGCCAGATGTATTTTATCGTGACCGGGACGGTCGCAAAGTTGTGTTTCTAAAAAATGGACGTACTGAGCATTGACGTCCACTCCCAAGACCGTTTGCCACCGGGGGAAGTGCTCCAAAGCGGCAAGAAGAAAACTACCGCGTCCGCAAGTCGGTTCGATGATCGAGGCCGGTTGACATCCCTGCCGGACGAGAAGGGAACATATTTGTTTTGCCAAAGACAACGGTGTTTGAAAATCACCGAATTCCACGCGTCGAGCATTCCTTGGCCTTCGGGTCATATCACTTCCTACTTCAAGCGTGAAATGCCTTGTATTTTGTCCGCCTCCATAATTACCCGCTTGTATTGTAACCGCCATTGCAAAGCGTTGGAAATGGTTAAATACCCTTGCTCCGGTCTGCGTTGCAGTATTTCTTTGGCGATCTCAAACGCTTGAATGTCGTCAACGGGCAAATTCCGATCCCGCATAAAAGCCGCCAACTCTTCTTCATTACCGCCATTATCGAGAATCTGCAAAATTGTCCTTGTCGTTTGAAAATCCGCCGTGCGTTTCTTCTCGATAAAGATCGCATGGAGAATTTTCAGATGAGTGACAGCATTTTTCGGATCGTCACTTTTTCGGTAAACAAACAACAATAGTGAATATCCAAGTCCAAAGATTTTTTGTCGCGCGGAAGTAAACGGACATGAAGATTGAGGTTGTTTGATGCTGGTTACCTTCACATCAACGTTAATTTGGGGGAAATCGATTCCTTTGGCTGAACTTCCTTCACGAAACTGGAATCGTTTTCGTAAATGCTCTCGGAATTGGTGCTCAAGGAAAGTGCCCACTGCCTTGCCATCGGTTACTCCGTAAAGACTCTTCAGTGGACGTTTAGAGATCGACGCCGCAAATTTTGATGCTTCCTCACAAAGGATTTCAATAGTTAATGTTCTCTTTTGCATTTTTTGCTTTCCTGACTACTCAACAATCAATAATCGATTTTAATGATTTCCGTGCAAGCGCCAGCCCCGGCGGCCGGCGCAGCAGGTACCACCAGAATCCGGCCATGAGGAGCAGCAGCACGAGGCTGATGTTCTGGGCGATGCTCATTCCCGTGCCGAAAATCGGCGGCTCGTCGGTCCGGAGGATCTCGATCAGGAACCGGTTCACCGCGTAGACGCTGACCATCAGGGCGAACAGCTCGCCGTCGCGGCGATGGAAGGGATCATAGGCCAGAAGAAGCAGACAAAGCAGGAGGGTGCCGAGGGAACTGTAGATCTGCGTGGGATGCACCGGCAGGCTGCGGCGGGGGATTTCCACCGCGGGCAAGGTCAGCGGCGGACGTCCTTGGACCTCGATCCGCAGCGGCCGACGTTCGGTCAGCGTCTTTTCCAGGAGCCGGTACGCCTGGCCGGCATTGGGGATGGCTATGCCGTCGAGTTGGACCAGGAGATCGCGTTTTTGTAAACCGGCCTGGGCGGCGGGCGAGTCTTTTCGCACGTCCAGGATTTCCGGTTTCGCGTTCGGATTGCCGCTCAAGGTGAATCCGTAAAACTGGCCCCGCATCATTTGATTGAGATACGGGGGGCTTTCCGGCGGGAACGCGATGCCCGGGCCGTGCACGCAGAGGCCGCCGAAGCAGCAGCCGGCCATCAGACAACCGATCCGCCCGAAGACCATGCCGAGCATCAGGCACGGAGCGACCAAGTCCAATACGGCCAGCAGCGACAAACGCTGGGTCCGCACGATGCCGAACAGTCCCGCCATGGCGCCCAGGAAGGCGCCGTAAATCACCAATCCGCCTTGGGAGAGATTGACGATCGCCACCAGCAGGGCGGGAAATCCGTCGGCCGAGAGGACGGGGAGATAGTCGCGCTGCCAATACTCGACGACGTAGAAGAGCCGGGCCGCTACAATGCCGGGCAGGATCGTCCAGAACGCCAGCGAAATCATCAGGTCGGGCGACAGTCCCACCCGCCGGGCGCGGAGCACTCCCAGTCCGGTCCCCGCCAGGACGCCGCAGAGGACCAGCACCCCGTAACCGCGGATCGGCAGGCCTTCCGCGTCGCAGATGGTCGGCAGGACCCAGATCAAGACCGCGGCGACGACTGCCAGCGACGGCAGATACCCCCACGTGTCCGCCGTCCATCCCTGCTTCCGTACTACGTAGATCAGCAGCCCCGCGCCGAACACCGCCCACAGCGCCAGGAGCAGCCCCCAGCCGAACAGCGGCACGCCGAAGACTTCACGCGGAATATGAAACAGGATGGGGTGCATAGGTTATGGTTCAAGCAAATAGTTGTCAATCAGCCTCGTGTTTTCGATCTTCACCGCCAGGGCGGCCAGCGTGGGGCCGGTGAGGGCCTCGACCGGTAGGAGCGTTTGGGGATCGACCAGGGCGACATAGTCGATCTGCGCGTCTTCGGTCTGGAGGATCACCGCCCGCATCTGAGCAAGGATCGCCGCCGCGCTCCGCTCGCCCCGGGCCGTCAACTCCCGGGCGCGCTCCAGGCTCCGCCACAGGACCAACGCCCGTTGCCGGGCCGCCGGGGAGAGGTATCGGTTGCGGGAACTCATCGCCAGGCCGTCCGGTTCGCGGATGATCGGGCAGACGCGGATTTCCACCGGCACGTTCAAATCGGCAACCAGGCGTTGGATGACCAGGGCCTGCTGGAAATCCTTTTGGCCAAAGTAGGCGACGTCCGGTTGCACGAGGTTCAGCAGTTTCAGCACGACGGTGGCCACGCCGCGGAAATGCCCCGGGCGGTGCTGGCCCTCCAGCGGCTCGGCCACGCCGCCGACCTCGATCCAAGTGGCGTAGTCCGACGGATAGATTTCGGCGTCGCGGGGCGCAAAGACCAGGTCCGCCCCGACGCCGGCCAGGGCCGCCAGGTCCGCCTCCCACGTGCGGGGATATTTCGCCAGGTCCTCGCTCGGTCCGAACTGGCTCGGATTGACGTAGAGTGAGACGACGGTGTATCCGCATTCCGCCTTACAGGCCCGGACCAGACTCAAATGTCCCTCGTGCAACGCCCCCATCGTCGGCGCCAGTCCGATCCGTTTCCCCTGGCGGCGGATTACCGTCAAGGCCGCGCGAAGCACGGCGGGATCGGAGACGACTTGGGGAGATTCGGCGGACATCATCAATGGTATTTTCAATCGTCAGAGAGATATTTTAAAATTGTATTGAACCATGAGGGACGGTGGTGCAATACAACGCGCCCGGGACCGAGGACGGCCCGGCTCGCCAGTCGTTCAACACGCAGCCTCTTTCCCTCACGTCATGGCATCCATTGCCGTCACGACCTCCGGCAGCGCCGCGTCGAAATCGGAGGCGTCGAGCGTGAGGACGGGACAGGCGGGCGAGTGGAACGCCTGGGCCTTCAACGCCGTCCGCAGGCGGTTGAGGTGTTCTTCGGTTAAAACTGCTTCGCCGGGGCGGCAGCGCTGCCGGATGCGGTCCAGCAGCGTGGCGTTGGGTGCGTCCAACAGCACTAACAACTTGGGGGGCGTCACGCGGCGGCGAAACGCTTGATACTGTACGTCGAATGCGGCTTGTTGTTCGGCCGACAACCACAACGAGGCAAACGCCCGGGATTGATCGAACCAAAAATCGCTGACCGTCCAGTTGCGGTGATTCGACCATTGCGGATCGTCCCCCGCCAGCAAGTCCCGGCGTTGCTGGAGGAATTCTAACTCTAGCGACCAGGCGTGAACAGGCGGATCGGCGTAAAAGGCCGCCAGCCGGTCCTCGGGAACCGGTTCGGTCAGCAGTCGTGCGGGACGCCCGCGGCAGAGAGACGCGGCCAACGTCGTCTTGCCGGCGCTGATCGGCCCGGCAAGCGCCAGGTACGGCACGGCGCGGTCGAGGTGCTCTCGCAACCGGGCAATGGTCCAACCGAGGACGGGATGGAGCATCTCGCCGGCCACCTCGGAGGCCGGCTCAAGCACGAACCGCCGCCACGCCATCCGCGGATGGGGCACCGTCAGTTCCGAACCGTCCAGGATGCACCGGTCGTAGAGCAGCAGATCGAGGTCCAACGGCCGGGCCGACCAGCGCCGGCCCGGGCGTCGGCCGGCCTGCCGCTCGATCCGTTGCAGCACCTCCAGCATCGGCTGCGGCGGCAGCGCCGTTTCCAGGACCGCGGCCGCATTCAGATAGGAGGCCTGCCCTGCCGGTCCGCCGACCGGAGCGGTCTCATAAAAGGCGCTGCACTTCACCACGCGAACCGCCGGAGCCTCGGCAAGCCCCTGCAGGGCAAAATCCAAGTTTCCCCGGCGATCGCCCACGTTCGAGCCAAGACCAATTAAGCAAAAAGGCATGAACTCGTGCGCCTCAGACGTAGATGACACAGTCCGTGTGCCGTCCGCATATTCTGGTGATGGATCGGCGCCTATCCGTCGCGGGAGAGATGATACTTTACAATTGAACGGCACACGAAGTGTGCCTGCTACTTGGGTTGCCGTTAAACATTGGGGGGGGCCATCCGGGCCGCGAGCATCCGCCGCCGATGTCGATCCCTACGGTTTCGCCCCCCAAGATAAAACGCCTCGAATTCGCGAAAATACCCGGCGGGAAAAACCGCTGCCCGAGAACCAGATCCTCCATACTGTAAATCGTCATCCATGGCCGAGCGAGTCGATGACTTGGTGACTGAAAGAACTCAATTCCGATAAGTCGCCATTGTCCGAATTTCCGACGGCTTGTCAAGCATTCTCCCGCAAAAAGTTCTCGCTTGAAATTTTTTTTTCAGAGAGGCAACGCGCAGTGCAGGAATTTCTTGGAGCGTGAATGAACCACCGCATGCATCATGGAGCAAAGAAATGACGCCGGCAACTTGGAATCAGACACGCTTCTGCATTCAGCAAACCAACCCTTGTGCACACCGATAAGGACTATCAAAAACAGTACGATCATTTGAAGACGGATGATCCCGGGCGAGAACGAACTCGAGACGCAGGGAACCGGGAGTATCCAATAACCGTGTTCTCCTGACGAGTACCGACCGGGCACCATCGACAAATGGTCGGCGTTGGTCGGCAAAAGATCTCCACTATTTCCCAAACAGCCTAGATTCTTCGCTATGTTCAACATTGATAGTGCAGGTGGTGTGATAATGAATAATCCTGACTAGGGAGTGGAAAAACAATTTCAGGTACCCATCTAAAGATTGTTCAAAAATTGCGTTAATGCGCAATCTACCCATACCCCTCCGTTCATCCAGGTAATTTATATTTCCAGATTATTGAAAAAAGGTTTATTTTATGAGAATAGTGGTTCATTTTTTGTATTTAGGGCCGAAGATGAATTGACCTAAACTGTTAAAATCGCGATAATCTGAAAAAACCACCTAAATTCCAACTTCCCATTTTCTCTAGAAATGGGTTTTCCTTGAGGAGATAAGAAGTTTAAATAGAATAAAGTGGCAAAGAAGAGTTATCGGGTACTTCTCAACGCATTTCGGAGAAACCGCATGATCTCGTCTCGGCTGGTCGCTTTGGTTTCGGCTTTTTGTATCACGTTGGGACTCTTGGTAATTATCAGTCTCATCGCCATTCCCGAATTCCAAATCCCGGGCACAGGAATTTGCCCCAGTTTGTACCTGGAACCGGCAGGATCGGCCGGGCCGAGGACTAATCCAGGACAACATTCGCCGACCCTTGCACCGCCGCGCAATGTTTTCTTGATTCAGCAGGCATGTAATCACAAAAGCTCGATCGAGGGGGCCCCGATTTTTCTCCACGTTCAGACCGACAGCGACGAGTTGGAGATCGGTTGGGCTACGCCGTAGTTTGCTTCCGGCACCATTCCGCGAAACGGTCGAACACTATAGAGGCCCAGGCCTGGAGGGCCGGCAGTTCGGCGGGCGTTCGCCCCCGGATGAGATGGGGGTCGATGTAGTGCAATCGGTCCAGTTCCTCGCAATTTTCAGGTTTCGCGAGCCAATCGTCGATCATTTCCGCCGTCATTTCGAGATGAAATTGCAGACCGTAGGCGTTCTGACCGACGCGGAAGGCTTGATGCCGACATTGCGGACTCTGGGCCAGGTGGACGGCCCCCCGGGGCAATTCGAAGGTGTCGCCGTGCCATTGGAAGACCGTCGGGCGGGGATCGCCGTCCCGGAAAAGAGGATCGGCTATTCCCGCGGTGGTTAATTCCAGTGGATACCAGCCGATTTCCTTCAGCCGGTTGGGATAGACCTTCGCCCCGCAGGCCTTGGCCAATAGCTGCGATCCCAGGCAGATCCCCAGCAGCGGCAGATGCCGGGCGAGCACTTCCTGGATCCACGGCACTTCGGCGGCAAGGAAGGGATACTTATCGATCTGATCAACGTTCATCGGCCCACCCATTACCACCATGCCCGAGAGACGCTCGAAGTCGAGTCGCTCCGGCAGGTGGTCGAAGAGATCGAGATAGTGGTAGTATATCCCGGCCCGTTTCAGGGCGTCTTCCAAGGTTCCCGCCGGCTCGTGGACGACGTGCCGGATGATAAGGACTGAATTTTCCATCTTTACCTGGATTGTCTAGTTTGCTTAAATAGGTATGACAATAATATATATTGTGGATCAGAAAGGCCAGATCAAGTTCCTGACTGGCAGTTACTCAACTTTCAGGCTCAGTTAGCTCGAAATCCCAACTCCTTCACTTTGGGGGGATTGGTTCCGATTGCTCCTTTCGGTACGATGAGGGGCTATGCCGGTGGTAGAGGCATGGATACGAACCTATTGCGTAATTTTCTCGCGCTGTTCGCCCGACTGCTTAGCGGCGCTAGCGTGCGCTGGATTGATTCGCAGCCCGACACGTGTCAGCGGGTGTATTTCGCCAATCACACAAGTCATTTGGACGCCCTGGTGATTTGGTCGTCCCTGCCGCAGGAGGTACGGATGCTGACCCGGCCGGTGGCCGCCAAGGATTATTGGACGGCCGGGAGGATCCGCCGCTATCTGGCCTATCAGGTTTTCAACGCGATCCTGATCGACCGTACGGAGATCAAGGTCCACCAGAGTCCGGTGGAGATGATGATCCGCGAGATCGCGCACGAGAGTTCGCTGATCGTATTTCCCGAGGGGGGCCGGGGGGACGGCCGAGAGATTGGGGAGTTCAAGAGCGGATTGTACTACCTCTGCAAGAAACGGCCCGACCTGGAGTTGATTCCCGTGCACATCGACAACATGAACCGCATCCTCCCCCGCGGCGAGGTGCTGCCGGTGCCCCTGTTGACTTGCATTACGTTCGGCCCGCCCCTCTGGCTGGAGGCCCGCGAGGCCAAACTCGACTTTCTGGCCCGGGCGCGGGAGGCCGTGAAACGATTGAAGGAATTATGACCGACTGGCGTACTCTTAGTCTGGTTGGCGGCGTACTGCTGCTGTTGGGCGCGGCGACGGGCTTGATCCAATTCCTCAAGCGCCGGCTCGACGTCAGCGTGGACCCGGCCATCGTCGAGACCTTCCGGCTCCGCGTCCGCGCCTGGTGGATCCTGTTTTCCGTGCTGGTGGTGGCGTTTTTTGTGCCGACCTGGGTCACGGTCCTCCTGTTCATGATCATTTCCTTCTGGGTACTGCGGGAGTTCATCACCCTAACGCCCACCCGGCCGAGCGATCATCGGACCTTGTTTTTCGTATTTTTCGTGTTCACTCCCCTGCAATACGCCCTGGTGGGCGTCAAGTATTACGGGCTGTACAGCGTGGTGATCCCGGTCTATGCGTTCCTGATTATCCCCGCCGCGGTGGCCCTGGCCGGCGACACCAAGCGGTTTTTGGAACGAACCGCGAAGATCCAGGTGGGTCTGCTGATTTGCGTCTACTGCCTGAGCTACACGCCGGCGCTGTTGACCCTGCGGCCGACCCCGTCGCAGAACGCCGCCACGGAGCACGAGGGGGACATCGCGGCCGAGGCGGCCGGCAAAGACCTCTCCCCGCCGGAGGACAACCTGTTGGACGCCGGAGGCCGGAAGCGGCTATTGTTCTTCTTTGTGCTGATCGTGCAGCTCAGCGACGCCATGCAGTACCTTTGGGCGCAGATCCCCCGCCGGCACGTGATCGTCCCCTCGATCAATCCCAGCCGCACCTGGGAAGGTCTGCTGGGCGGCACCGCCACGGTCACCCTGCTGGGCGCCGTGCTCTGGTGGGCCACGCCCTTCCGGGGGGCCGATTGGTGGATGGCCGGCGTGATGTCGGGAATCATCAGCCTGATGTGCTTCGCCGGCGGATTGACGATGTCCGCCATCAAACGCGACCGCGGCGTGAAGGACTACGGCACCCTGGTGACGGGACACGGCGGATTGCTCGATCGCATCGACTCGATTTGCTTCGCCGCCCCCGTCTTTTTCCACTGCACCCGCTGGTGGCTGGTGCTCAACGGATATATTCAGCCCATACCGTAGAATAAAAAATTATTGCTCCTCGCTTCAATTCACTCCCCCGAACCCGCCATGACCCGTGAAAAAATTATCGGCCGGCCGATGGAAATTCTCCTCGTGGAAGACGATTGGGAGGACGCGGGAATCACCATCGAGGCCCTGCGGACCAGCGAGGTGCCCTTCCGCGTGAGCCTGGTTCGCAGCGGCGAGGAGGCCCTCGAATTCCTCCACCGCCGCCGGCTGTTTCGCCGTGCCCCACGACCCGACTTGATCCTGCTGGACTTGCAACTCCCCCAAAAAAGCGGCCGCGACGTGCTGGCCGAAGTCAAGGCCCACCCGGAACTCCGCTCGATCCCCGTCGTTGTCCTGACGGCCTCCAGGGTGCACCAGACCATGTTGCAAGACGAAGGACTCGACGTCGAAAGCTACCTGACCAAGCCCGTCGATCTGCCGAACTTTTACGGCGTCATTCGCGGGCTGCGGAAGTTCATGCTCTCCGACGTAATCCTCCCCCAGTAACCCGTCATCCAACGCCCCGCGACGGCAATCGCGGGGCTCTCAAAAGGGATTTTCTTTCACCCCCGCGACCGCCGTCGCGGGGCGTTGAGGGAGCTTGAACCGTCTGAGGGCTATCAGCGGTAAAGGGGACAGTCCCATTTTCGTTGACACGAAAATTGGGACAGTCCCCTATCAGCCGGCGGGCGCGGCTGCCGGAATGCGGCGGCGGATCTTCAGGGCCAGGCCGGCCAGCAACAGGAGCAGTCCCACCACCGGCAGGGCGCCGGTGATAACCGACAATAGTCCGAGCACGATCATTACGGTGGTGGTCCCGTGATGGGCAATCCACTGCCCGCGGCTCCCCCGGACGCTGCGGAGCAGGACGATCAGCACCAACAGCGCCGCCAGTGCCGCGACCAGAGAGATCACCCGGCGGCTGAAATCGGTGGCGAGCGACCGGGCGGTGATCTTCGTCTCGCCCCGGGGCGTGGTGAACCGATAAACCTGACTACGGGCGATCTGCTCCTCGGACGGCAAGGTGAAATCGAGACTGACCAGCCCGGTTTCCGGCGAACCGGCCGCTTCGGACACTGGCCTTTCAGACGGCGGCGGGGGGAGCGCGGTTGTCGGAGCACTCTCCTCCTCGCCCGATGAGTACCGTGACCGTTTATAGTTGCGCCCCAGCGTCTGAAAGCCCCGGACGGTGGAAGCCCCCAGAGAACTTGGCCCCATCTGCCGGCCGCTTTGGGATTCATCATTATTGTATGGAAGCAAGGCTTCTCCCAATTGCGCCGACTGCCGCCGCATGAATTGCTCGCGGTAACGCTGAATGTTTTTCTCCTCATTGAGGCGTTCCTTTTTCGCGGCGGCTAGCTTATCGCGGAGGTTGATTTCTTCAACGAGTTGCTTTAGTTCCACCCGGGCGGCGGAGGGTTTTGCAGAGGGCAAATCGGCCACTTTTTTTTGCAGCCGGCTGAGGTCTTCTTTGCGGTCGCCCTTGGGAGACTGGGGAGCCGCCTGGGGGGGCGGAACGCCGCGCGCCGGTGCATTGGCCTTCAGCCAACCGGCGTTGAACTGCACTCCTTTGCCCGCTTTTTCGTCCGAGGGAGCGACGAGCGAGCCGGCCTCAAAATTCCCGCCCAGGCGGTTCAGCGTCGTTCCCGAATACCGGTTGTATTGACCCTCGTAGTAGCGGCGGAGCAGTTGGGGGTTGTCTTCCGCGGATGCTTCCTGGGGCGTATAGGCGTAGTGGGCGATGTCCTGCTGAGCGCGTTCCACCGCGGCGTCGTTGGTGCTGAGCGATTTCCGCACTCCGGCGTCATAGGTTTGCTCTTCCGCCTTTTGACGGACTTGTTTGTTTAGATAGAGTTGTTGCTGGAGGCTGACGGCCGCCCGTTGGCGGGTGTACTCGTTGCCTTGCAGCGCGCTCTGCCGCAGGTTTTCAAAAACTTTTGTTTGATATTGCAGATTGAGGGTCGTCATTTCAGCTTCATCTTCCACATGCCGCATGGTTCCGCCGAAGTGGAGCCAGCGGCGGTCCTCGGGCAGGTAGAGCCGCACCAGGCTCAACTCGGGTTGGACGTCGACGCTCCGGGCCAACGGGAAATCAACCTCCCGCAGGTTCTTTAAGGCGTCGAGTTTCCCGCCGTAGCAGAGGACCACCGGATAGGGCAAATCGCCCTCGACGGAGGTGACCAGCGGGATCAGGGCATTGCGGGGATCAGCGGCGGCGCTTTTGACCGGCCGGACCGGCGCGCCTGCCGCCCGAGCCGTCCACAGAGCGGCCCCCGGCGGCAGTTCAATCTCCAGGTATTGCTCGGTGGCGTTCCGCACATGATAGGTCTGCTGGGCGCGGTAGGCTCCGTTGTCGTCGAGCACCAGCACGGTTTCGACCAGCCCGATCCAGGCGCCGACGACCTGCACCGCCGTGCGGACCTTGCTCTGGAACGTCAATTTCGGCGCGGCGGCGGATCCGGTAACCAGGTAGGCGTGGGTCATCTGCCGGGGGAGAATTTTTTGCAGGGTTTTCCACTCCGCCTGCTCGGGTTGCAGCTTCGTCAGCCCGTCGGGTTTCCCGACGACCAATTCATCCCGGCCGGCGCTCTCCAGGGTCGCGTATTGGCGGTTGACCTCAGCGTTTTCCACCTTGGGGATGGGAACCGTCTGCGGCCCGGCGGTCCACTGCCGGTCGTTTTCGACCAGGACGCGGAGTTGATCGAGCACCTTGCCCTGCAGTTCGAGGGTTACCCGCAGGGCGTCGGACTGACCGCCTACGGGAGTGCGGGTTATTTGTTGCAGCGGAGGGGTGCTGATCTTCGCCCGCTTCATCGACGCCGGCAGGAGGAACGACACCCGGCGGATGCCTGCGCTCTGAATCGTGTAATCGAGGATGATCAGCTCTTCGATCGCCCGGTCCGTCACGCGGACGTTGCTCACCGTGTTGCATCGGACCTCCGGTGTGCGGGGACGGAACTTCAGGGTCGCCGCGTAGTCGCCCTGCCGGTAATGCACCGCCGCCCGGGTCAGTGCGAATTGTTCCGGCTTCAGCCAGCCGCGGACCCGGTCGAGCAACACGGACTGGCAATTCTTCAGTTCGGCGCCGTCGTAGTCGTACTCGGCGTCGACCAGCATCGCCACATCGCCCTCTTGCCGCACCGCGTCGAGGACCTCCACCCGCGGCACGACAACCTGGGCCAACGTACTCTCCTGAGCAGGCGCGCTCCGCGCGACGAGGGTTCCGCTTACGATCACGTCAAAATTCCCGGCGTGAGGGGCCGCAAAGTAGATCGTCAGCAGCCGGCCCTTTTCCGCGTCGGTAAGCAAATACTGGAACTCGCCGGGCACGGAGAGGCGATCCAGGCGGAAATCCTCCGGCAGGGCGATCCGCAGGCGGAACAGCGGCCGGTCCTGCACGCGGCAGCGGATCCGGCTTTCCAGCTTCCGGGCGTACTCCGAGAGGGCGAAGACTGTTTGCACCTCGGCCGTCAGCCGGGGCGTTAGCGGCGTGACCTGGAACACAAGGTTGCCCGGGTCGCGGTCGAACTGGTACGCCTCGAAGGGCTGGGCGCCCAGCGGGCTGCCCGTATCGTCTGGACCGACCAGGGCCGAAAGATCCCCCGGGACGTCGCAGCGGATCAGGCCCGGGTGCCGGGTGGTCCGCACGTCCAGCAGCGGGCTGCGGCGGAGCGTGATCCGTCCCGTGTGCAGCGCCGCCTGCGGCAGCGTGACCAGCGGGGCCGACACTTCAGTCCCCTCTCCCTTTGGGAGAGGGTTAGGGTGAGGGCCGGCGGCCGTCTGACGCAGCCGCAGCACGACCTGCTCCTTCCCCTTGGCGGCCTTCAGCAAGTTGACCCGGACCACGCGGCCCCGCTCTTTCTCGACGGTTTCCCAGCCGCGGACGTTGTCCCCTTCGACCTTCTCGACGAGGTACTGCGGCGGGACCTTTACGGAAAACTCCTCCTGCGGCGTGCCGCGGAAATCGAGCGTCAACCGCCAACTCAGCCGCAGGCCGTCTTCCTGCACGTCGAGCACAGCCTCCGACCGGGCGTTCAAACCGCGATCGACCTGGCCCTCGGCCACCTTCGGCCGCCAGCGAACGCCGAACCGGCCCGCGGCGCCCAGCGCGGTGACGATGGTCTGCCCGGGCTTTTTCGTATCATAGCCGGGGCGGTCGGGCAGGTTCAGCAAGCGGACTTCCGTCTCCGCCAGGGGGACGGTAACCGTCAGCGCCGCGGCGGGCGCGGCCGGCAGATTTCCCCCCGCCACGCGCCAGCCCCCTTCCCGCGAAAGTTTCATCCGCACGGCCAGTTCCAGCTTGTGCCGGCCCTTGCCCGAGATCGTTAAGAGCATGACCGGCGGTGCGGTCCCCTCTCCCTTTGGGAGAGGGTTAGGGTGAGGGCGATTAATTTGGGAAGCTCTCGATCCCTCATTGATTTTCAGGATCCCGCCCTCACCCTTGCCCTCTCCCGGAGGGAGAGGGGATGTAAGCAATCGCAGCCGGGCCGGCCGGCCGTCGAGTTCCGCCCGGGCCAGGACTCCGCCGCCAAGGCCCAGCGGAATCTGCACGAAGTCGCCGCTGAAGACGTCGATTTCGATCTGCCCGGTAACGAGCAAGTTTTCGTCGCCTTCGAGCGTGGTCTGATAGGCGGCTCCGGCCAGGGCGTAGTCGGCCGGCGGCTTCGACGTTTCCAGTTTCTGGTCCGGATACGCGCGGTTCCACAATTCCACGTATTTTTTATAGGGAACCAGCAGTTTATCGGCCCCCTTCAGCCCGTCGAACTCGTCGGGATCGTAGGGGATGACGACCGCGTCCTCGGGCATTTTGACCGGCGGCGCCGGGGCGACGACCTGGACCTGGATCTGGTTGTCATCCGCTTTGGCTTCTTGTGCTCCCAGCATGGAATGGCCGCTCAGCAGCAGCATCGCCAGCAGCAGGCCGGCGGTGGCAGCCGGCTTCGAGCAGCACCAGCCCGACGTGCGGCAACACGCCGTCAGCTTCCGCACCAAAGCGGCCGCGAGGTAATACGGAATCAGCCAGGCGGCCGCGAAAAAGAGCATGTTGCAGACGTCCGCCGTGGCCGTGCAGTCCCAGAGGATCGGAATCAGCGTGGCCAGCGCCAGGCACGCAACGACGTACCAGGTTTTCACGCGGCACGAACGGCACGTCAGGACCGCCCCGATCAGAAAGGCGCCCAGCGCCACGGCCCAACCCAGGGCGTCAAACCGCTCGGTGTCGGCCAGTTCCACCTTCAGCAGCACGGGGTCGGCCCCGAGGCTCCGGAAGGTCATCACCCGGCCGCCGACGGGCGGTTCCAGATCGATCTTCAAGCTCCGCTGGCCGAGGAGTTGAAATCCTTTCACCTTCGGGGCCTGGGGAAGACCACTGCCAAGACCGGGAGTGGCTGGCGCGGAGGCTTTCACGCCGAAACCAACATCCAAATCCGCGGAATAAGCGCCCGCCGCTATTCGGCCGGGCTTTCCTTCCTGGGGGACTTCTACTTTGGGAGCGACGGTTCCGGTTATCGTTGTTGTCAGCTCGCGCTCACTTTTGAGTCTGCCTTCAGGGAATTTCTGAACGTCATCCTGCAAATAGTAGGGGCTCGTCGTAGATTCTGCCGTCGCAGTAGCCGACTCCGGCGCCGGCTCGCAGGCGGCCGGCTCCGCTCCTTCTTCCCCTTTAAAAGATCCCTTGAAGGATAGGTAACTGACGGATTTTGCTCTTCTCGCCGGGAGCGTGAGAACCTGGGCGCAGCCGAAGTTGCCAACGCCGCCGGTCAGGTAGTACAGCGCGCCGGCCACTTGCAGCGCCGCGGGGACCGGCCGGTGCAGTTCGTCCGTGGCGAGGGTGCCGCCCGTGCGGACAACCGTGTAGCCGCCGGGCACGGCCAGCGTCCACTCCAGGTCGGCCAGTGGCACCTCGTCGGGCTTCGCTCCCCGGTCGGCCAGGAGGAACAACCTCGGGGCCGGCAGTTCCACCGTGCCCCGCAACGCAAACGACGGCGTGGGCATCCGGTAAACAAATTGCAGGTCGTGCACCGCGTTTTCCGCCGCCGTCGGCAGCCCCAGCAGCAGGTGGTCTCCTTCGCGCTGCGGCTTGATCGGTGCTCCGTCAATCTGGACCGACCACAGTTCGGCGCTAACGGGCAGTTGCAGTTGCACGTACAGCGCCTTCGAACGGATCGTGAAATTGGCCTGGGTGAGGCTTTCGCCTTCGGGCGACAGCCGCGTCCGCAGCGCCGCCCGCAGGACGATCGCCCGGGAGAGCAGATACTCCGGCTTGCGGGTCATGCTGACATTGACCGCGGGCGGCTTGCCCGCGAAACCCCAGGCCCCCAGCAGCCGCCGGCCGGGCTGATAGTCGGCCTCGGCCAGCTCGCCCACGTCCACCTTCCGGGCGTCGGTCTTCACCTTGGTCTCGAATTCCGCGCTCCCCTCGACGGCTAGGATTCCCGACTCGTACTCCACGCCGTCGGCCGCAATCAGCGGCAGCGCGACGTTTTGCAGTTCCTTCTCCGGCAGTGGTTGCTCGAAATCGACCGCCAATCGGACTTTGCCCCGCCGCGGCGCGGCCAACAATACGTTCCATTGACGCATGTTCCCTTTCTCGGCCGGTTCGGTCTCCTTGATGTCGACGCCGTCCAGGCCGCGGATCTGCAAGGCCGTGGGCGTGTCAGCCGGCAGCAGCAGCGAAAGCGTCTGCGTTTGGGCCTCGTCGATCGTGTAGTTGACTTCATAGTGGGCCGAGAGCCGCTCGGCCTCGAGATTGAGGAACGCCAGCGACCGGGCGGTGATCCGGGGCGGCGTCCGCTCGAAACGGATCGTGGCCGCATAGGAGGGATTCTCATAGCGGTAGGCCAGATCGACCGCGACATTTTCCAGACCGTAACGGACTTTTTCTGCGGCGTCCAGCGGCGTCAGTTCCCGGAGCTTTTCCGGCCGGGCGGTGATGTCGTCCCGGGCGGAGACGGCCACGGCCCCCTCGGCCCGGGTCGCGCCGAGCACCTCGAATCCCGGAAAATCCTGCGTCTGGGTTTTCCAATCGCCCAGCCAGTCTGGCGGCGTCCGGACGGCCCGGAAGTTCACCTTGCATTCCCGGTCGGCCGCCATCCCCTGCGGCAGGTACACCCGGAAACGGGCCGTTTGGTCGCCTGCCGGGTAGCGCTCGAAGCGGAGCGGCTTCCCGTCGGCCGACGTGACGCCCGTAACGGTCCAATCGGCCGGCAGGCGGAAGTCGAACGTGAACCGCTTCTCGCCCAGCGGCAGCAGCGTCAGCCCGCCGAGCAGTTCCTGCTGCCGTTGGCCGATCCGCCACAGCAGGCTCGTATTGACGGCCAACTCGGCCGCCGGCTTGACGAACTTGGCGCCGAGCGTGTATCGGCTTTGCGGGGCGTAGTAGGCCGCCACGGTCCTGAGGGGCGACGCTCCCTGCGCCGGCGAGAGTGCGTCCGCCGGCAGCACGGGAGTCAATACGTCCGTGTCGATGGCGATCAATCCCTCAGCCGAGAGCGACTCCGGCTTCAAGCCCTCATCGACCAGCAATCCGAGAATCGACGCCTGAGCAACCATGTCTAAAACCTCCAACCGCGGGGCCTGCCAGGCATCCAGTGGCACCGAAGTCCGCAACGCGGAGAGACGCAGCGTCACCGGATCGGCCGTCGGTTCCCGGAGCTTGATCGTAATGATCTTCCGGCCGCCTTCCTCGTGGACTTCCCAGCGGGTCAAAAGCGGCGAGGCGACCTCGGTAATCTCGAATCCCTCCGGCGCCGCCAGCCGGACCTGATCGATCGCCCGGTGCAGGATCTCCAGCAGCACCGTGGCGTGGAGCTTCTCGCAGGCGGCGGCGACTTCGTCGATCAGCACCACGCTACGGGCCACGACGGCCGCCTTCTGCCGCTGCCGGCGGCTGTTCAGCGACAGGACCAGCGTGGTGTCGCCCTCCCGGGGCAACAGCTCGAAATGCGTCCGGCTGCCGTCGCTCCGGACGGTCCGGCGGATCACCGCCGCGCCGGATTTGACTTCCACGTCGCCGGCCACGTCGAGGACCAATGTTGCGGCGGCCGGCCGCGGCAGACGGTAGCAGAGCGCCTGCTGGGCGGCCAATATTTCCACCGGCGCGACCATCTCCAACCGCAGTTCGTGCCGGCCTCGGCCTTCAACGAACAACAGCAGCGGCCCCTTCTCCGAGCAGCCCAGCGCCGCCGGTTTGCCGTCGAGCGTCGCGTGCCGCAGCCCCACGCCGTAGACGTCCAGCGGCACGGCGTGCAGACCCTCTTCCAGAACGTCGATCGTCAGCCGGCCGGCGATCTCCGCCCGCTGGTCGCGGAGTTGCCCTTCATACGCCGCGGCCAGCAGGACCGCCGACTGCGGGGCGTGCTTCTCCGGCGTTTTTTGGGCTTTCTTCACCAGGGCGTCGAACTCCTCCCGCTTCAGCAGCACCCGCTGCGGCTGCTGCTCCAGCAGTACGTGCAGGTCGCCGTAGGGGACGAAGATCTCCCGCGGCGGATCGGCGGAGAGGGGGGCAGCAAGGGGAAGAACAAGGAGAAACACAAAGCATTTCAAATTGCAAATTGCAAATTGCAAATTGCAAATGGATTTGAAGAAGGGGAGTTTACGCCAACGCCCCGGGATGGCAATCCCGGGGGTGAAAAACGTGCCTCTCCCCCCCCACGACCACCATCGTGGGGCGTTGGGCTGAGGAATCTGCGGTTCATTTTGCAATTTGAAATTTGAAATTTGAAATTTGAAATTTCTATTCATGGCTCGGCCCTCCTTCCGCGCCGGGGGCCTGCGGTTTTTCCTCGGCGTGCGGCGGTTCCGGGGGATGGGGTTCGTACTGCGAGAGATCGACTCCCGCCTCGTGGCCCGGTGCGGCGGAGGCCGGGGCCGTCCGACAGGCCCGGCGGGACCACCGTCCCAGGCACCACACGATCCACAGCACGGCCACCACGAACCACGCCGCCAGGAAAATGCCGCTTAAGATCTGGAAGGCCAGCGTCGGGCTGAAGACGGCCAGCACCACCAGCCCCGCCACCGTGACACCGACGAAGAGGGCCTTGGCCCACAGCCGGGCGGGCGTCAGGACGACGCCCAGCGCCGCCACGGCCAGGAAGATCCACGCACTGAGCCACTGGGCGTCCATCATCCGCAGGATCAACGCGCCTTGCGCCTGCCCCTTCGGCTGGAGCGACGAGAACGTGTACCGCGTGCCGTCGGTGGGAAAGTTCTCGATTGCGCTTTGCTCCGAGGCGACGTCTTCGCGAACCCAGGACAGCAAGTCATCCGGCACGCCGGGATTTCTGACGGGATACCATCTCCCGTAGCGGCCCAATTGCCAGTGGAACGCCTTCGTCCACGGGCCGGAGACGCCCAGCAGGGCCTTGGTCTCGGGCAGATAGACCGCCAGGTACACCTGCAACACGGCCGGCTCCTGTGGAAACTCGGGCAGTTCCAGCCGGCTGCCGTCGCCGGACCGCGTGTACCGCAGTTCCAGCAGCAGCGGCGCGTCGGCATTGGGAGTCATGATCGGAATGAAGTATTCGTCTTTTTTGTTCGGGTTGACTTCCAGCATCACCGATTTGCCGCCCACCCGCAGCGGATCGGCGTCGAACTGGGCGCCGGCCGGGAGTTTAATCGCCAGGCGGTCGCGGGCCGTCCGGATGCGGTACAGGGCCTGCACCGCCACCGTGTCGCCCGCGGTGACCACCATCCGCACCAGGCCCCGCTCGATGCTCGTCCGCTTGACTTCCTGCAATTGATACTGCGTGGCGGCGACGGTCAGTTTCCAGGGTCCCGAGAACTTGTACGCCCGGGCGGCCCGGGCCACCGGCGGCTGGAGGTCGGTCTGCGGATCGATGGGCGTCAGGCCCTCGGTCTTGCCCGACTCGTCCAGGTTGAGCGTCTCCGACTTGATCAGTGCAATCTGACCCGTGGCGATGTCGGCGCCCTGAGGGATCAGCCGCGGCACGGGCAGTTTTTCCTCCTTACCCAGCGCCAGGTCCTTGACCTTCTCCTCCCAGGCGATGGTGAACTCGCCCCGGCCGAGCAGTTCGCCCTGCCCCCGGAGATTCCAGGCGACGTACCCTTTCGGCAGGTCCGCAGGCGGCGGCGTGACGACTTCGTGGGCCGTCTTGGTGTGTGCCAGCGCGGCGACGCCTTCCGGCAGGTCGATCCGCAATTCCTGGATGCCGCTGTAGCGGACGCGGTAGCGGAACACGGCCCGGTACTTGGCCACGCCCTCGTCGATCTCCACGATCAGTTGCTGCTCGACGGTCACCTGCGGTTTCTTCCGCTCAGCCAGGACCGAGATCTCCGTCGGCTCTTGCCCATAGGCGAAGGCCAGCGCGGCCTGGAGGTTGCCGGATCTCGTCCCCTCTCCCTTTGGGAGAGGGCTAGGGTGAGGGCCGTTTTTAGGTAAGGAAGCCCTCACCCCCGTCCCCTCTCCCTTGGGGAGAGGGGAGAATTGCAGCGCCTCGCTCGGGGCGATGCTTCGCAAACCCGTCGTCTTGCCGGGATTGACCCGCAGGCTTTCCGGAGCGTAGACCACCAGGCGGCCGGTCGCGCGTTCGACGCTCCGCGGCGCCGCCTGCGGCAGCGCCCACTGCAACGTAGCGGCCTTGCCCAACGGCGAAAGCAGTTCCGGTTGCTTGAGATCCCGGGACAATTCGACCAACAGTGCCACCCGCCCCAGGGCCTTGCGGGCAAGGCTGACCACCAATCGGGTCTGTTTCTCGCCTTCGAGATGGTGGTTCTCGACTTGCACCGCCTTGGCCCCGGCAATCTCCACGCCGGTCACGCGGCGGACTTCGAATCCCTCGGGCACGTCCAACTCCAGACGGAAGACCCCCGCCCGCTGGATCGTGTATACGGTGAGAAAATCGATCGCGAGTTTTTCCGGCTCCACAGAGGCCTCCACCAGCGAGTCGGCCAGGATCTGCGGTTGCTCCTTCTCCACGTCGAGGACCAATTCGTAAGGAACGGCGGCGTACCGGTAGGCCAACGGCCAACCGCCCCGGGCCAGCGCTTGGGGCAGTTCGCCGGCGTCGATTTGCAGCAACCCGACCGATTTGCCGACTTCGCACCGCAGATCCGCGGACGGTTTGACCACCACGATCCCCTGCTGCCGGCCGACGTCCAGGGCCTTGACGATCGGTACGACGACCGTTTTCATCGGTCCGTCGAAGTACCGTTCCAACTCGACGGTTACCTGTTGCGACTGCTTAGCCGGTTCGAAAAGCTCCGCCGTGATCGTCTGCCGGCCCTCCTTCGCCTCCGCCGTCCACCGACGGATGTTGGGATCGAACACGTTGACGATCTTGTAATCGCCGGGGACTTCGAGCGTCAGCCGCGGCAGTTCCGCCCGGCTGATGGCGTATTGCAGCACGGAGCGGGACCGCACGACGTTCTCGCTGAGCCAGACCTGCTGCTCGGCCTGCACGCTGGCCAGCGCCGCCAGTCCGGTGGCCCCCTCGGCCTTCGGCGTCCAGTCGATTTGCACCGTCGGGGCGGCCCCGACGAAGGCCAGGACCACGGTCCGCTCGACCGGGTACTCTTCTCCCGTCGGCGCCTCGGTGGCGGCGATCAGCGGCCGAAGCTGGACCTTCACTCCCGACTGCGGTATCGTCACCTTCCAACGGCTCAGCGGCGCCTGCGGCGCCTGGAACGATACGCTGCACAGCCCGGGGCTTCGCTGGACGGCCTTGGCGTATTCCATGAAAAGCTCGATGGATTCCGCGGCCTGGTCCTTCTTCTCTACCAGCAGGCGATACCCCGAACCGGCGGCGCCGACGATCCGCGCCGGCTGATCGGCAATCTTCGCCGAGAGAATCGCCGCGTCTCCCAGACGCAGCGGTACTTCGTGCCAGCCTTTGCTCAAAAGATCGATTTTAACCTTCGCCTTGACGCGGACGACGTCCTTTTCGACCGTCGCGTCACTGTCGGTCTCGGTAATCACCTCGCCCACGGGGGGCTTCAGCGCCGGCGGCGGTTGCGTCTTGTCCCGCGCGGCTTTCCATAACTCCTGAAACTTCTCGTAGGGCAGAAACACTCCCCGGCCCTGCTTCTCGAAGACCCGGCGGAGTTTTTCGTAGGGGATATAGATGTCCTGTTGGCGGATCGATTTGTCCACGGCGGACGAATCGGAGGGGGATTCGGTCGTCTCCTGGGAAAAGACGCCGGCGGCCGTCCCGATGGTCAAAATGCACCCCAAAATAAAATAACGTGGGCGATAAAGTAAAAGCGTCATCAGAGAATCCCTCTCAGAAAGTTGAAAAGGGGAAAAATATGGAGACATTGGCATCTATAAGGGATATACCTCACCCCAACAAGGAGTTCGACGCAGGAGAGTTCTGAAAAGTTCTTAAAAAATACACTTAATGCCCTTCTTATGGGTGGGTCGCCAAGTGTCTTGATTTATTAGCCGGCGGCTGCTTGGCATTTCCTTGATTTGATGAGTATTTTTCGTGGAGCGTCCTTCGCATTGCGGGACAATTTATGATAAAATGCACAATTATGAAGAAGCAAATTCAATCCATCACTCGGCGTCAATTTGTCAAACAATCGACCGTTGCGGCCGTGGGGCTTCCCCTGGTGATCCAGTCGGGAGTCCTGGGAGCCAACGAGGAAATCCGCGTGGCCATCGTCGGCTGCGGCATCCGCTGCGCGACGCATGCCTATCAGTTCGGCTCCCAGAAAGGCGTCCGGATCGCTTATCTCTGCGATCCCGACCGGCTCCGCCTGCAAGGAATGGGCCGGAGCGTCCGGGAGAAATTCGGTTACGCGCCGGAGGAAATGGCCGACGTCCGCAAGCTCATGGAGCGGAAGGACTTCGACGTGCTGGCCGTGGCCACGATGCAATACTGGCACGCCCTGCCGACGATCTGGGCCTGCCAGACCGGCCGGGACGTCTATTGCGAAAAGCCGCTCTCCCATTTCATTTGGGAGGGCCGGCAGATGGTCCGTGCCGCGCGGAAGTACGACCGGCTGGTCGAGGTCGGCACCCAAGGCCGGTCGCGGCAAACCGACCGGCAGGCGGTGGAATACCTTCGCGGCCGTCCCCTGGGCAAAATCCGCTACGTCGTCGCTTTCGCCAACAAGGCGCGAACCTCGATCGGCAAGCGGACCACGCCGCTTCCCATCCCCGAGACGCTGGACTACGATCTCTGGTGCGGGCCGGCCCGGCAGGAACCGATCTACCGCGACAAGCTGCAATACGATTGCAGCTTTACCTGGAACATGGGCGACGGCGAGTCGTGCAACCAGGGAACCCATGAAATCGACGTCGCCCGCTGGGTTTTGGGCGAAACCGGGCTGCCCCGCCGGGTGATGAGCCTCGGCGGGCGGTTCCTCTTCGACGACGCCGGCGAGGTGCCCAACACGCAGCTTATCTGCTACGAGTTTCCCTCGGCGCCGGTCTATTACGAGCTGCACAACCTCCGGGCGGATCCCCACACCCAGGCGATGACGCTCTACCGCGGCCACAGCACCGACACCTGTGTGCAGTGCGAAGGCGGTTACGTGATGATGCACGCCGGCCAGGTCTTCGACAACGACGGCAAGGAGATCAAAAGATTCCGGGGCGGCGAGGACCACTTCGAGAACTTCATCCGCGCCGTGCGGAGCCGGCGGCGCGAAGACCTCCGCGCCGAGGTGCTCGAAGGCCACCTCTCGACCCGCGTTTGCCACGTCGGAAACGTCTCCTACCGGCTGGGCCGCAAGGCCTCCCCGGCCGAAATCCGCGGCCAGGCCGGCGATCGGCCCGAGTTCCAGGATCTCCTCGACCGCTACTTCGCCCACCTGAAGGCCCATGCCATCGATCCGCAGGAGTCGATCCTCGGCCCCTGGCTGGAAACCGATCCGGAAAACGAATGCTTCAAAGACGATCCCGAGGCCAATAAGCTGGTGAAAGGTTTTTATCGCGAGCCTTTCACCGTCCCCGAGATCTGATCTATACTGGGGAGAGGGGCCTCATCTGCTCAACGCCCCGCGACGGCGGTCGCGGGGGTGGAATCAGGCCCCGTCGTACCCCCGCAATTGCCATCGCGGGGCGTTGAATGATTTGACCTGGCGACTCCAAACCATGCCCTCCTTGCCGACGACCTATTTCGCCGAAAAATTTTCCGCGTTCGATCCGGCCGATCCGAACTACGCGAGCCGGGTGGTCGACGCCGTCCTGGCCGAAGCGCAGGCGCTGGAGGCCAGCGACGTGCATCTTCAGCCCGGCAAAGAAGGACTGGAACTGAAATTCCGGCTGGACGGCGTCCTGATCCCGGCGACGGTCTTTCCCCCGGCCGTGGCGGCGAACGTCATTACCCGGCTCAAGGTCCTGGCCGAGTTGTTGACCTACTACACCGACCGGCCGCAGGAAGGCCGCATCCGCACGCCCGATAACCCGGTGGAAATGCGCGTCAGCACGTTTCCCACGCTGCACGGCGAGCGGGCCGTGGTCCGGCTCTTCGGCGATCCGACGCGCTATCAATATCCACCCGACCTGGGACTGCCCCCGGAGCTGCTCGGCCGGTTGGAGGAACTGATCGGCGAGACCTCCGGCGCGATCATCATCTCCGGGCCGGCCGGCAGCGGCAAGACCACCACCGCCTACGCCTGCCTCCGCGAGATCGCCAACAAGTCCGGCCGCGCGCGGAGCCTGGTCTCCCTGGAGGATCCCATCGAAGTGGCGGTCGACGGCGTGGCCCAATCGCAGGTCCATCCGCAGGTCGGCCTGGACCTGGCCAGCGGATTGAAGTTCCTGTTGCGGCACGATCCGGAGGTGATTTTTATGGGCGAGATCCGCGATCGCTCCACCGCGGAGGCGGCCTTCCAGGCGGCCCTGACCGGCCACTTGCTGCTGACGACCTTTCACGCCGGCTCCGCGGCCGAAACCCTCGGCCGGCTGCTGGACATGGGACTCGAGCCGTACGTCGTCCGCAGCGGGCTGTTGGCCGTGCTCAACCAGCGTCTGGTGCGGCGATTGTGCTCCTGCGCCCAGCCCTCCGCCGATCCCGCCGCCGCGCTCGGTTTGCCCGTCGAAACGGTGCGGTTGCCCGTCGGCTGCCCCGAATGTCGGGGAACGGGTTACAGAGACCGCTTGCTTATTGCCGAATTATGTGTTATAGTCAATTCATCTTTGGCTCGGGCATTATTAAACCGTGCGGACACGGCCGCACTGGAACATCTGGCCTCTCAATCGGGCATGACCAGTTGTTGGCAGTATGCCGTCCAGGCGGTTCGCGATGGCGTGACTTCCCCCGCTGAGATCCGCCGGGTGTTGGGTTTTTCCGAGAAAAGGCGAGCACATGACGACTCCCCTGCCCGAGACGCCGCCGACACTGACGCTTCAACAGTGGATCGCGCTGAATGAAGAGATCGCGGCGCTGGTCCGCCTGGGCGTACCCCTGGAACAAAGTCTGGCCGACCTGGGCCGCGACCTGCCGGGCACGTTGGGCGCTATGGCGGCGCGTCTGGCCGAGCGGGCCGCCCGGGGCGAATCCCTCCCGCAAATCCTGGCCGAAGACGCCGAAAAGTTTCCGCCGGTCTATCGCGCGATCGTTACCTCGGGCATCCGCGCCGGCCGGCTGCCCACCGCGTTGGAATCCCTCAGCCGCGCCCTGCGCCGGACCATCGGCCTTCGCCGCTTTCTGATGGCGGCCCTGCTCTATCCGCTGGCGGTCTTCGGGGTGGCCTGGTTGTTCTTCGCGTTTTTCACCGCCAAGATCGCCCCCGTGCTGGCCGTCGCTTTCCGCGACTTCCACGTGCCGGCGGTCGGCATTTTCACCTTCCTCAGCAAGCTCGGAAACACCGCCTTCTACTGGGGAACCGCCGTGCCGATCGCCGTCGTGCTGCTCTATATTGCAGCGAGCTACTTCTCGTACCGGACGCCCTGGAACAGCGGAACGTCCGTCGGCTGGCTGCTGAACCACATCCCGGGAATGGGAAAGTTGTACCGCTGGGCCCGCAACGCGATGTTTACCGAGACGCTGGCCCTGCTGGTCGAAAACCAGGTTCCGCTGGCCGAAGCCCTCCCCTTGGCGGGCCAGGCCTGCGGCGATCCGCGATTGCTCGCCGCCGTCCGCCGCGCCGCCGAGGCCCTCCAACAAGGCCGGTCCCCGGGCGCCGCGCTGGCCGCCGATCCGGTCCTTCCGCCCCTGTTGCAGTGGCTGATCCCCTCGGGCATGGCCCGCAATGCCTTGTTGCCTGCACTCCGCCAAGCCGCCGAAATGTACCACCTCCGTGCAGAACGCCAGTCTGAATGGATGCAGCTCGTTCTCCCGTTGGTGCTGACCCTCGGTTTTGCCGGCGGGCTGACCTTAATATATGCCGTACTCCTGTTTGCCCCTTACGCCGAGATGCTCAAAACCATCGGCGCACCGTAAGAAACACCCATGTCCACCCCCGCCCCCACCTCCGGCCTTTGGCGATCTGAAGCGGACCTGGCGGCCCGATTGGCCGAGCTGGCCAAGACCGGTCTGCCGCTGCCGGAAGGACTGAAGGCCCTGGCCGAGGAAGTCCCCCGCCGCCTGCGGCAACCGCTGCGCCATCTGGCCGACTGCATCCTTCGGGGCGAGGGGGTGTGGGACGCGGTCCAAGGCCTTTCCGCCTTGCCGGCGCCTTTGGGAGTGATGCTCCAGGCGGGTATCGCCCAGGGTCGCCTGCCGGAGGTCCTCGAGCAATACGCCCGGCTCGAGCGGATCCAGACCGAAATCCAGCGGCGGATCCGCTTCAGCCTGGCCTATCCCACGCTGCTGATGCTCCTGATGACCGGGTTGTCCTTTTTCATCAATTATTTCATCGTCATGCAGTTTCGGGAGCTCTACCGCGGTTTTGGCGTCCATTTGCCGGACATCACGCTCTTCGTGTTCTATACCTCGCGGTACTTGCCTTGGCTTTTTACCGCCGTCACGCTGACCATGATTGCGATCCCGCTTTTGATTGGCGGGCTGCGCCGCGTACGAAGCGTTGCCGCGGTGGTCTACTGGCTGCCGATCTTCGGACCGCTGTTGACCACGTTGAAGATGTCGCAGTTGACGTACTGGATGAAAATGTTCCTGGAGGGCGGCGTCCCGCTGCCGCGGGCCTTGCATTTCACGGCCGCCGGGCTGCACGACGGGTACTTTTCGCCGGCCTGCCGCCGGATCGCCGCCGAGGTGGAGCAAGGCCGGCCGCTCGGCGACGCCGCCGTGCGGAAACTGCCCGCCACGATGATCCCGATCCTCGAGTGGGGTCAGCGGACCAACGCCCTGCCCGAGGCCTTCGCCGCCGCCGCCGAAATGTACGAAAGCCGCGCCCAACTCCGCGGCACCCTGGTCGAGTCCATTTTATCGCCCTTGTTCCTGGTCCTATTCCTGGTGATCGTCACCACGTGGATCCTTGGGCTGCTCCTGCCCATGATTAGTTTGATTACCAGCCTATCCTCCGGCGGAGGCGGCTGAGGTTGATTCCTCCGGAGGTCGCGTCGGCCTCCCCGGCCGGCTTGACAAGAAAAGTAGGGTGCGTGAAACGCACCACAACCATAGATTGAGAAAAAAGCAAGGCGTTATGGCCATCATTATCATCCTGTTCATCCTGATTCTGGCGTTGGTGATCATTGCCTCGGCGGTGGTGGAAATCCTCCGCCGCCACCGCCGGATGCAGCAGCATGCGCTGCTCTGCACGCTGGCCGCCACCGTCGACCGCGGGATGCCGCTGGTGCAGATGTTGGAGGCGTGCGCCCGGGAGACCGGGGGAATTTACGGCGCCCGGGTGGCCGAGTTCTCCCACTTGATCCGCGAGGGGGCGGGCGTGCCGAGGGCCTTGTTCCTTCAGCGGAAGGTCTTTCCCGACGGCGTGATCCCGCTGCTGTTCGTCGGCTTCGCCTCGGGAACGCCCGGCAAGGCGATTCACCAGGCCCTCGATTCGCTGAAAACGCGTCCCCTGGCCGCGGCCTTGGCCGCCCGGCTGGCCTACCTCGTGCTGTTCTTCCTGGTGGCCTCCTCAATCTTCACCTTCATCTGCTACAAAATCGTCCCCTCCTACGAAAAGATCTTTCAGGAATTCGGCTTGCGGTTGCCCTCCGTGACCCTATCGTTCATCAACTTTTGCCATCTGGGCATGACGTCTTTCCTCATCGCGGGGTGCCTGTTGGTGGTCTATTCGCTCGGCATTTTTTTCCTGCTGCGGTTTTTCGGCATAATCAACTGGGATCCGCCCGGCCTCCGCCGGCTGACGTGGCGGCCGCATACGGCCGCGATCCTCGACGGCTTGGCCCTGGCGGTCGAAAACCGACGCCCGCTGCCGGAGTACTTCGGATCGCTTTCGGAAAGGTATCCGCAACAGGCCGTCCGCGGGCAACTCATCCAAATCGCCGCGGACTTGCAAGTCGGCATGGACTGTTGGGACAGTCTTTTCCGCCAGGGACTGATCCGTCAGGCCGACCGCACCCTATTGGAAGCCGCCCACCGCGCCGGCAACCTGGCCTGGGCGCTTTCGGAAGTGGCCGAGAATCAGCGCCGCCGCTGGGCGTATCAATTGCATTATGCCGTCAACCTGCTCTATCCGCTGGTCGTCCTGGCGATGGGCGCGGTAGTCCTCTGGGTGATGGTCGCCATTTTCAGTCCCTTGATTAACTTGATCCATGGATTGTCGTGAAGATAGCAAAAAACGAAAAAATAAACCGCGATAGCCGCCGGCTAGTAATTGGAATAGCTTATGTCGATGGGATGCAATCACATGAAACGAAAACCACGCGGAATGACGTTCCTGGAATTGGCCGTGGCCGGGGCGCTGTTGGCGGTCCTGGCCGCGGTCTGCCTGAAATTTCTTGCGGCCCAGGTCCGGCAGCGCTCCGCCCTGGCCGAGCGGCAGACCGCCCAGTGCGAAGCGGCCAACCTGATGGAACATCTTGCCGCCCGGCCTTACGAGGAGCTTTCGGCCGAGAAACTCGCCGGGGAAAAGCCCTCGGCCCAGGCCGCCGCGCTGCTGCCCGGGGCGGAATTGAAGATCGAAGTTGCGGCCGCCGCCGGTCCGCCCCCGGGCAAACGGATCACCCTCCGCCTAAGCTGGCCCGGCCCCGACCCGGCCGCCCCGTATATCGTCCAACTGACCTCTTGGCGCTACCCCCAACCCCCAATCCCCAATCCCTAATCCCTTCATTAATATGCGCTCCGCACGCGGTTTTACCCTGATCGAGATGCTGGTGATCATTACGATCGGCTCGCTGTTGGCGGGATTCGCGGTGGTGTTGTTGCACGGAGTGTTGGTCGCTCAAAAAACGGCGCAGCAGTCCCAGGAGCACTCCACGGTCTTCCGCCGCCTGGCCGACGATTTCCGCCGCGACGTCCACGCCGCCTCGGAGTCGGAAGTGGGCGCAGCGGCCCTAACCCTGCGGGGATTCGCGCCTCCCACCGGCGCCCGCCGCGTGCGGTACGAAGTGCACGACCACGAAATTCTCCGTGTGGAGGATGGGGAAAACGGTGCGGCGCGACGCGAATCCTACTTCCTCCCCAAAAATCACTCGGCGACCTTCCGCGAAAATGCCGAGCCTTCCGCCCGGGTGATCGAGCTGGTCCTCACCCTGCCGGAAAAACCGTCGCCCAAGTCCTGGTCCGCCTCCAACGTGGAAGCAGTGCTGGGCAGCGATCGTCGTTATGAGAAAGTCGAGAAGAACCAGTAAAGGGAAAGAAAACCCATGCCTCCCCGCCGCGGAATGATTCTGATCCTGGTACTGGTCTGCTTGGCCGTGGCCGCGATGGTGATCGTCGTGGCGGTCCGCCGGGCCGTGGTCGCCGACCGCGGCGCGCAGCACGCCGGGTGGAACCTCCAGGCGGCGTGGCTGGCCGAGTCGGGCGTACAGCGCGCGGCCGCCCGGCTGGCGGACGATCCTCAATACGCCGGCCAGACGTGGGACATTCCCGCCGCGGAGCTTGACGGCCGGCACGCCGGTAAAGTCACGATCGCCGTCCGCCCGGCGGACGATGCGCCGCGGCGGCGGATCGTCCGCGTGACGGCCTTTTTTCCCGACGATCCCCGGTTCCGCGCCCGGCAAACCAAAGAAATCCTGATTGACCTTGACCGATAATTACTATTAAGGAGACGATCCTATGAAATCCCGGACTTCGGCTGCGTTTACCTTAGTGGAATTGCTGGTCGTGATCGCGATCATCGGCATCCTGATCGCGTTATTGCTGCCGGCGATCCAGGCGGCCCGCGAGGCGGCCCGTCGGGTCTCGTGCCTGAATAACCTCACCCAAATCGGAGTGGCCCTGCAAAACTACGAGATGGCCCACGGCTCCCTGCCCCCCGGCGTGACCGACAACAAAGGCCCCATCGCCTCGATCCCCCAGGGCCTCCATTACGGTTGGATCACCCAGATCCTCCCCTATCTGGAAGAACGAGCGGCCTACAACCAGATCGATTTTAAATCCGGCGTCTACGCCCCCAACAACGTCCCGGTCCGCCGCCTCTCCTTGTCGATTCTCACCTGCCCGTCCTACTGCGGTACGACCACCATGAAATACGGGACTTCCCAGACGGTGGCTTCCTTGAGTAATTACGCCGGCTGCCACAACGACGTCGAGACTCCCATCAACGACGACAACAACGGCGTGCTGTTCCTCAACAGCCACATCACGGCCAAGGACGTCTCCGACGGCACGACCCACACCATCTACGTCGCCGAAAAACTGGGCAACGATTGGGACTTGGGCTGGATGTCGGGCACCCGGGCCACGCTGCGGAACACGGGAACGGAACCCAACATGACCACGAAGGATTATCATTGGAACACGAGCATGGCGGGAACCGCTCCGGCCTGGGCCGGCGCGTATCGCGATTACTTATTGCAGTTGTTCGCGGACGAAGCCAACGCCGGCCCCCGGCCCCCGGAGGCTGATGCTCCCGCCGCCGAGACCGCCCTGGTCCCCGCCGACAAGCTGCCTCCAAGCCCGGCCTTCACGCCCACGCCCGCCGACCTCCTGGTCGGCGGTTTCGGCGCCGATCATCCGGGCGTCTTCAACGTACTGTTCGGCGACGGCAACGTCCGCAGCGTCTCGAAGGACATTAAACTGAGCGTCCTCAAACAGCTTGGAAACCGCGCCGACGGCAAACTCCTCGAAGAAGGCCCCACCCGCGAACGGTAAGGAGGACAGGCATTCCTGCCTGTCGCTTAAACAGCGAGCCGGGCCGGCCCCGGCCGCCGAGTTTCGTAGGTTATGCTTCAGCATAACTTTCGCTCTCTCCTTTTCTCCTCTTGCCGGTTTATGTTATGCTAAAGCATAACCTACCCGCCGTCTCCCCTCCGCCTTCCCCCTTCCGCAATGATCCTCCTCGAGGCCGACCGATTACGCAAACACTTCGGGCCGGAACCGGTGTTGGAGGACGTGACGTTCGAGGTCCGGCCCGGCGACCGCCTCGGATTGGCGGGCCCCAACGGCAGCGGCAAGACCACGCTCCTGCGGATCCTGGCCGGCCGCGAGGAGCCTGACGGCGGCGACTGCCGCCGCCACGGCTCGGTCCACTTGGGTTATCTCCAGCAGCAGGCCCGATTTGATCCCGGCCGTTCGCTCCTGGCCGAGGCCCAAACCGCCCTGGCCCCGCTGGTGGAACTCCAGCAGGAAGCCCTCGCTGTGGCCGACGAGCTGGCCCGGGCCGACGACCCGGCCGAACGCCGCCGGCTGGCCGACCGGTACGACCATCTCCAGCACGAACTCGAGCGCCGCGACGCCTACAATCTCGAACACAAAATCGAGCGCGTCCTCGCCGGGCTGGGTTTTACGCCCGCGTCGTTCGGCCAGCCGGCGGTTTCCCTAAGCGGCGGCGAGCAGAACCGACTGCTGCTGGCCAAACTCCTCCTGGCCGAGCCGAACGTGATGCTGCTGGACGAACCGTCGAACCACCTCGACATTACGGCCACCGAGTGGCTCGAAGATTTCCTCCTGGAAAGCTCGGCGGCGATGATCATCGTCAGCCACGACCGCTCCTTCCTCGACCGGGTGACCAACCGCACGCTCGAACTGTTCCACGGCACGGTCGAGGCGTACGTCGGCAACTTCTCGGCCTATCGAAAACAGAAACAGCAACGGCTGCTGGTCGCCCGGCGGACCTACGAAAAACAACAACTCGAAATCGAGAAGGCCAAGGAGTTCATCCGCCGGAACCACTACGGGCAGAAGCACCAACAGGCCGAGGACCGGCGGAAGAAACTCGAACGGCTCGAACAAGAACTGGTCGCCCCGCCCCGCGAAATCGCCGTCCCTCCCATCCAATTCCCTTCCGCCGACCGCTGCGGCGACATCGTCATCCGCGCCGAGGGTTTGGCAAAAAGTTATCCTTTCTCCCCTCTCCCTTTGGGAGAGGGGTCGGGGGTGAGGGCAGACTGCCCTTTGGGAGAGGGGTCGGGGGTGAGGGATGAGAAGTCAGGGGGCAGTAATCAGGGATTGCAATCTGATATTCCGCCTTTCGCAAACAGCCCTCACCCTTACCCTCTCCGGGCACCACGAAGTGGTCGGGGAGAGGGGACCGGCAACCGCACCTTGTTCCACGACGTCACCCTCGACATCCTCCGCGGCCAGCGCTGGGCACTGCTCGGACCGAACGGCTGCGGCAAGACCACCCTGTTGCGCTGCCTGCTGGGGTTGGAAGAACCGGACGCCGGCCGGGTGACGCTCGGGCAGGGCCTCAGGATCGGCTACTTCGATCAGCACCTGGACCTGCTCGACGACGACGCGGCCGTGGTCGACGCCGTTCGCCCCGAAAAGCAGCAGACCGTCGCCCGGCAGCGCCGCAGTCTCCTGGCCCGATTCGGCATCACCGGTGATACGGCCCTCCAGCAGGTCGGCCAGCTCAGCGGCGGCGAACGCTGCCGGGCGGCCCTGGCCCGGCTGGCCGGCGAGCAGTCCAATTTCCTGGTCCTCGACGAGCCGACCAACCACCTCGACCTCTGGGCCCGCGACGCCCTGGAACACGCCCTGCGCCGGTTCGACGGCACCGTGCTCTTGGTCAGTCACGACCGCTACTTCATCAATCAAATCGCCGACCACCTGATCGTCATCGAACCGGATCGCGTGCGGATCCTTGAAGGCAATTACGAGAGCTATCAGCACCTCATCGGTCGACGGTCAACTCCCGTTCCGGAAGAATCATCCTCCGGGGATTCCAAGACCGATAAAAAGTCCGAAACATCCCCGGCCCGCAAACGCCGTTTCCCTTACCGCAAGGTCCCCGAGATCGAAGCGGAGATCCTCGACCGCGAAACCGCCCTGGAAGACCTCCACCGCCAGCTCACCCTCCCCGAGATCCTCCGCCAAGGCGACCGCGTCCGCGCCATCAAATCCCAAATCGCCCAAGAGCAAGAAACCCTGCAAACCCTCTACGAACACTGGGAGGAAGCCGTCGAATTGAATTGGTAACTCACCTGTTCCCCGTTTATTGAGTCTCAGGAAAGGAATGTCGTAATCTTTCATCAGAGCCGGGCCGTGTCGGCCCGGAAATGCTGGG
>JAFGPV010000027.1 GCA_016936015.1 Pirellulales bacterium | reverse complement strand
GCTTAAGGCCAACGGCAGTAATCCTTTCCGCCGGCTCCTATCATAGCAAAAATGTGGGTAAACTTAAGGCGGTTAGCCGCCGGCTATGTAACACTAAACAATCTGAGGATCAATTAGCCAGGGCGGCGGAGATCTGTTGGGCAATCCTTTGGCCGGAGAGGATCATGCCGCCGAAGATCGGTCCCATCCGCGGGCCACCCAGGGCGGCGGAAACGCTCATGCCCGTGATCCACAGGCCGGGAAACACCTCGTCGGCCTGATCGACGACGAACTGCTCGCCCTGCTGGGCGTCCAGGGGACCTTCGCCGCATTCAGTGACGTCCTTGATTTTCAGCGGCAGGCGGCGCTTCCGCAGGGCCTGGACCAGCACGGCCTCGTGCCCGGTGGCGTCGAGGACCGCCCGGCCGGAGAAGACGATCGGATCGACCGGCAGCGCGCCGTAGATCATGCTCCGGTTGGCGACCACGCCGTGGACGCGTCCCTGGCGGACGCAGAGGTCCTCAACGGTCACTAAGTTTAAAAGCGCCGCGCCCGCCTGGACTGCTTTCAGGCACAATCCGGCGCTGAGTTCGATCGTATCGACGGCGTAGAGACCGTCCCGGGCGGACCGGCAGCGGATTGCCAGTTCGGTCAGCAGCGGGACCGCCTCCTCCTGAACCACGGCGACGTTCATTCCCATGCCGCCGCCCCAAATGCCGCCGCCGGGCGAGAGCCGCTTTTCGAGGATGGTCACTTTCGTGCCGGCCCGCGCCAGCAGAAACGCCGCCACCAGGCCCGACGGACCGCCGCCGACGATGACCACGTCGCTGGCCAGACGGTCGAGTAGCGTCTCGTGGTAGGTGGAGGTGATGATCTTGGAAATTTCGACTTCGTCCAGGCGCGTCATAACATTTTCCGAGGCAACGAGTTCGATTATTTTCCCCCGGCCCACACCGGGGGGAGTTTCAATACGTCTTTGGGCAACCGTTTCAGGCACAGGAACCAATCGAGACATTGGGTATCCTCGTCAGGTTCAGTCATCCGCTGCTGAGCCACTCCGCAGGAGCCGGGCGGCGGGACGATAACGTCGTCGCCGGGACGCCAATCGGCCGGGGTGGCGACGTGATGCGCATCCGCCGTCTGCAAGGCCACTACCAGCCGGAGGATCTCGTCGAAATTCCTTCCGGTGCTCTGCGGGTAATAGAGCACCGTGCGGACCTTTGCCTGGGGATCGATGACGAACACCGCCCGGACGGCGTGCGAATCGTCGGCCGAGGGCTGCACCATTCCATAAGCGCGGGCGACCTCCATCTTCAGGTCGGCGATCACCGGAAACGTGACTTCGATGTTCTTCATTCCCTTGTACTTGATCTTCTCCTTGATCGTCCGCAGCCAGGCGATGTGGCTGTAGTTGCTGTCGATCGAAAGTCCGAGCAGCTTGCAGTCCAGCGCCTCGAATTGCGGCAACAAGCGGGCGAAGGTCATGAACTCCGTGGTGCAGACGGGGGTGAAATCGGCCGGGTGACTGAAAAGAATCACCCATTTCCCCCGGTAGTCTTCGGGAAAATGAACCGGCCCCTGGGTGGTCACGGCCGTAAAGGCCGGCGCCGGCTCGCCGATCAACGGGATTTGCAACGCGGGAGGGGGGGACGAAACGGCCGGGGACGCTTCGGGGGACTGGGAAGGCATGACGAATTCTCCTTGAAGATGGGTATGATGGAAATTGTATTGATCAACGTGCAAATCGGCAACCCGGAGGCCAGGGATTCAGTATTTACCCACGGGACTTGTGCCGGGAGAGTCTTAATATGAAAAAACGACTTTTCCGGCATTCGGGCCGGGCATTTGGTCATACACGGCTTGGACGGTAAACACCACGACGCCCTTGAAGCGCTTGTCGGGTTTTTTCTTCGCCAGTTCTGTTTGGGCCAAGTCGTAGTTCGGCCCCTCGGTTTCGTAGGAGGCCGTGCCCGTGAGTTTCCATGCCTTTTCTCCTTCCGCATCGTGGACGCCCAGGCAGGCCCGGCCGGTCGCTTGGACGTTGGCCGCGGAGACCTTCATGAACAGGTCGCCGATGACCAGGGTCCGCTCCCCGGACCACCACAATTGCCGCATCGGCGCGACGTTCGGCATGCCCGAGGCGTCGGCTGTGGCCATCCAGACGACGTGACTGCCGCTGAATAAAGGTTTAACGTCTTGCAGAGTCATTTCATTTCCTCCTTTGAAGTTGATGGATTTACACGCCTGGACGCATCTTGTCGAGCTGAGCTATTTTCCCGATCTTATCCGGTCCCAGCCGTCGCCGGTTGCACCACCATCCGGTCGACGGGCCGGCCGATATCGCGGGCAATAATCGGACACTTGACGCGCAATAAAAAGTAAATCGTTTTTGGACAATCGCACAAGGTTTCGTAATTGCCCTGGCCCTTGGCGACGATCAGGTCGGCTTCGGTGAAATGCCGTCGGAACGTCTCGCTGCAATCGTCCAATACCGTGCCCGGCGCGTCGGAGCCGTTGTCGATAACGCGGACGATGCCGGGCAAACCGGCCGTTTCGGCGTCGCTCAGGGTCGCGTCGTTGATCACCGGGGCGCCTTTGACGGCGACGATAATTCGCTCCCGGGGCATCTGCTCGATCAGCAAGCGGTCGAAGACGATTTCGCCCGCGTTGTCGGTCAGGTAGAGAATCTTCCCGGCCTCGGCCACGGCCGCCGCAAACTCCGCAACGTCGCCATCCAGGGGATCCTCCAGACACTCGTCGACGGCGGCGCGGACTTGCGTCTCGCTAAGTTGGCTCTTGACGCCCAGGTCCATCAGGTTGCCCGCAATCGCCAGCCGCACCGCCGCTTCCAGCGGAAATTCCGACTGCTCGACGCGTTGCCGGCAAAGGGGATACAATTCCAGGGCCAGCTGGTTCAGCCGGTCCTTGATCTCCCGGTAGGGATCCTCGTGGTTGCAGAGCCGGCGGATCCGCCGATGGATTTTTTGCGCCATGACTGCCGGGGGCAAGTCCAGGTCCATCCGGCTGGTTTCCCGCAACGTATCGCGGACGATTTGCTCGTGCATCCGCTCGTCGGACGACACCCGGCGCACCGAATCGAGAGATTGCCGGATCAAGCAGGGAATGCAATCGAAGAAGGTCTTCATGAGGCGGTTTGCCGGGGGTATCTTAAAGGTCGAACTCGAATCGGGCGCCGACCGGGCACAGGAGACATTGGTCCGGCAGCGCTCTTTTCAGAATTTCCGTGGCCGTCCGCCCCGTGCAATGGGCCGGGCAGAGCATTTTAATCTCCAAATTGCGGAATTCCTCGATCGTCTTTCGCAGCCGCTCCGCCGAGGCATTGAGCAGGTGCATGCCGCCTAGCACCGCGTGGATCGGCCGGTCGGCGGTGAGTTGCCGGATATAGCGCAGGGTGTTGACCACGCCCGCGTGGGCGCAGCCCAGGAGCACTACCGTTCCCTGGGCCGATTCAAAAAATACCGCCTGGTCGTCGAACAACGGATCGGGCCTTCGGCAGGCGGCATCGAGAAAGAACGGGCCGCCCGTGTCCTCGAAATCCGTTGCCCGCGGCACGGGACCGGTCGCCGTCAGGCCATCGAACACCGGCGTGGGCTGCTCGGTCAGAACCAGTCGATCCCGGTGGTTCTGCACGGCCTGTCGGGCTGTGTAGGGAATGCCTATTTCCCGGGAGCTGCCGTCCCGGTCGCAGGCGTATTTCGGCTCCAAAGCAGCGGGATGCATGAAAATTCTGGCTGAGCAGCCGTCGCGCAACACTTCGGCCAATCCGCCGGTGTGATCATAATGCCCGTGGCTGATCACGACAGCCTCGGCTTGGTGGAGCGGCAGTCCCAGCCGAAAGGCGTTGCCCGCCAGAAGGACGCTCTGGCCGGTGTCGAACAGCACCGCCCGGCCGCCGCGCTCGATCCAGAAGGCCAATCCGTGCTCGGCCGCCAGGTCCGGACGCCGGGCGTCGGGCAGATCGTCCACGACCAAGGTAATTTGCATTTTCTTGCTCATGCTTACGCTTAATGATCGCAAAGATTCTGTCCCGAAACCAGGGTCCCGTCCAGGTAGGCCCGGACCAGGGCGTCGGGGGTATCGGCGGGCGCGCCGACGACGATCTCGATTCCGTTTTGGGCGAACAGTTGTTGCGCCCGCTGCCCCATGCCCCCGGCAAGGATGACGTTTGCGCCCTGTTCGTGGAGCCAGCGGGGCAGTGCGCCCGGCTCGTGCGCCGGCGGCGTGAGCAACACCGCCGGGGCGGGTTGGCGGCTCGCTTCGTCAATCTCTACCAAAGCAAACTGCTCGCAGTGCCCGAAGTGCATACACAGCCGCCCGTCGGCGATTGGAATGGCGATTTTCATCAGTTAATCCTCCTTTTCAAAAAGTTGCATGTAGCAGTGCTCTCCCACATCCACGGTGGCCCGAGGGATCAGCCGCAGCGCCTGCTTCAGTTCCTCGGGAGAGTAGCGAATGCGCAGCGGCGGCCCGAAGGGCGTGTCGCGCTTGGCGATCTCGACAATCGCCAGTTTGCCGCGGGATTTTAGCAGACGATTCACCTCCGTCTCAAATCCCTGGATTTGTTCGGTGGAGAAGCCGTGGAACACCATCGAGAGGTAAACCAGATCAAACGCGGACGGCGGCAGCGGCGTCATGGTTGTGACGTCCGTCGCCGTCGCCAGGATGTTCATTCCTTCCGTTTCCTTCCGAAGCGCCGTGATGGACGTTTCATCCGGATCTATTGCATAAATCCTGCCCGTTGTACCGACCAGCTGCGAAAACTCCTTCGACATGTAACCGTTTCCGCAACCGGCGTCGAGGATAGTCTGGCCGGGGATGATCTCCAAACGGCCCAGGATCACGTTTTTATCCAGATGTTCTTCTGAAGATCTTCCTCCGTGATGGTGCTCTCCGGTTGCAACTTTGCCCATTATGGTTGTCTCCGTCATTTTACATTCACGACTCGTGCCGGCATTCTTGGGCCCGTTCCCGAAATTTAACGGAAACGATGCTACTGCTTGACTCCCATTTGAACCAATCCCCCCGCCTGAGACTCCGCACAACCCTGTAATCGGCCATTAACCCGTTGCCACAAGGCGCGGACGGCCTCGGCCGCGGGACCGGCGGAGGCCTCGACGACGCTCCGGCCGGCAATCTGCGCCCGGGTCACCTCGGGATCATAAGGCACGCGGCCCGCCGGCTCAATCCCGACAGCGACGGCGGCCGTCTCCAGCCGCTCGGCCAGCTCCTTGTTGAGATCGGCCTTGTTGACCGCCAGCAGGGCGGGTATGCCCAGCCGCACCGTTAGTCGGGCGATCCGCTCGAAATCGTGCAGGGCCGCCATGGTCGGCTCGACGATGATCAACGCCAGGCTCGCCCCGGTAAGCGAAGCAATTACCGGACAACCGATGCCGGGCGAACCGTCGCAGATTACCAGTTCCAGGCCCTGGGATTGAACCATCTGCTGGGCGGTCTGCCGCAGTTGCGTCACCAGCTTTCCGGAATTCTCAGCCGCCGCGGCGAGCCGGGCGTGGACCATCGGGCCGTACTTGGTCGTCGAGACGAACCACTGGCCCGCCACCACGGGCTTGAACTCGATGGCCCCTTCGACGCAGTAATCGGCGCACACTCCGCAGCCTTCGCAGGCCAGGGAATCAACGCGGAACGTTCTCGCGACACGGCCGTTTCCCGGGCCGTCGTAGAATATCGCGTCGAAGCGGCACAGCTCCTCGCACTTGCCGCAGGCCGTGCAGTGACCGGGCTTGATACGGGCCTTGCTCCCGCAGAGAAAATCATTCCGCGAATTAATCCGCGGTTCGACCACCAAGTGCAGATCGGCGGCGTCCACGTCGCAATCGGCCAAGACCACCGGTGCCGCCAACGACGCCAACGACGCCGCCATCGACGTCTTGCCGGTTCCTCCCTTGCCGCTGACGATGACCAGTTCTTTCATTATGCCTTTCTTTCGACCAACCGGGCCAAGAGACTTCCGAAACGCTCCGCAAAACCGTCCACCGCCTCGACCAGCATCTGACCGCGGGAATAGGCCTCGGCCGCCGCCCGGTCGTCGGGGATCTCGCCAAGCATCGGGATCCGCTGCCCGGCGCAATACTCGCGGACCCTTCCGTTCCCCACGTCGGCCCGATTGACGACCACACCGAACGGCCGCCGCAACGCCCGGACCATCTCCACGGCCAACACCAGGTCGTTCAGTCCGAAGGGCGTCGGCTCGGTTACCAGGACTACGTAGTCGCATCCGCGGACGGTCTCGACCGCCGGGCACGACGTGCCGGGCGGGGCGTCCAGCAGGATCAGCTCCGCGTCCTTGGGCGCCGCCGCTTTGACCGCTCGGATCGCCGGGGGACTCATTGCCTCGCCCACGTTCAATACTCCTTCGAGGAAACGAATTTCTCCGCTGTGGCCCCGGCGAAGTATGCCGATCGTCCGCGGCACTTCGCGGATCGCATCGACGGGGCATGCCAGGCGGCAACCGCCACAGGCGTGACAAAGCTCGCTGAAGATGACCGTCTGCTTCGGCAGGCTGGCGATGGCCCCGAACCGGCACACCCGGGCGCATGCGCCGCAGTACGTGCACCGCTCCGGATCGACCGTCGGTACAAGCTTTTCGATCGGCTGCTGCTCCTCGATTTCAGGACGCAGGAAGACGTGTCCGTCCGGTTCCTCCACGTCGCAGTCGAGGTACGCCGTCGCCCGGCCGCTCCGGGCGGCCAGGTACGCCAAATTGACGGCCACGGTCGTCTTTCCCGTACCACCCTTGCCGGATGCAATGGCAACGATCATCGTGAGTCCTTATTTCTGCTCTTGCGGCGGGGCATGCAACTCGTCGAGACGCTTCCGGACCTCGTCCAGCGCGCCGGTCAGATATTCGGCCTGACGCTTGAGGATCTCGATTTCTTGTTGCTGATCCTGCGTCGTCGGGGCAGATGGGGCGGCGGTTCCGAGGCCGGAAAAGCCGGCAGGCCAACCCATCGCCGCCCGCTGCCAACCGGTCAGACCCGTGGCGTGAAACCAGTTCCGCCAGCCGCGCCCCCGCCCGCCCCCGCGCCCCCAACCGCCTCCCCCGCGTCCGAAACCGGGATTCATGTAACCGGGTACGGGAAATCCGGCGCAATACCCGGCCGCCCGGCCCGTCATCGGTCCCATCCCCATCGGTCCTGTTCGATCTCCACCTGGCATGATAGTGTTTCTCCTTTTCGAAAATGGTTTGACTGAAAAATGAATCTGTTTTATCTACTGCCGCTTTCCGCGGCCGAGACCTTGTCCCTTCCCGATCCCTCGACCGCCTCCCTGGCCCTGACCGCGGCCTTGGCCTCCTCCCTGGCCACGTCCCTGACCGCGGCCTTTCCCTTTTCCTCCTCCGCCGCAAGAACCTAATCCCCTGCCGGTGCCCGGCCCTTCGCCGCGCGGTCCCGTTCCATCGCCTCGTGGCATGATGGTTCTCCTTTCGTAATAAAATCGCTGTGTTTAGCGGCCGCCGGAACGGCAGCCTTGTTCTTTCTGTAAAAAGCAGAGCCTCCGTGCCGGTGGCTGCTCAATGAATTTCAACGCTCCTTCTCAAACCCAATGCCCTTCCACGTCGGCCTTCCCGGCAGAGGGAAGCCCTCCGGAGACAAATTGCTCGACGGCCTGTTGCACGGTGCCCGAAACGCCGGTGTGCACCGTTATTCCCGCCGCTTGCAACGCGGCAAAGGCCTTCGGACCCACATGTCCCGTCAACACGGCCTCGGCGCCCAATCGCGCAACGTTCTGGGCGGCTTGTATTCCCGCCCCCTGCGGCGCGTTGAGGTTCTGTGCGTTGTCGTGTGCAGAACACTCCCGGGTATCCGTATCGACCAGAAGGAAATACCTTGCCCTGCCGAAACGGGGATCGATCAGACTGTCAATTTTCGGACCTTGAGCGGATACAATGACTTTCATGCGTCGTCTCCTCTTCTTCGGCCGCCGCGACGGTAACGGCAGCGCTGCCGCCGGCGCAATCGACCGCAACAACCGGGCATGGCAAATCGTTCTTCCTGCAGCGCACCAACGCGGTACGCCTGAAGCACATCTTCCACGTCGCCGCACACCCGCGGCAAAACCTCGATCCCCTGCGCCCAGAGCAGCGATTCCAAAGGGCGGGAGACGGCACCGCAGACCAACGTGGTCACGCCCAGTCCGGCAATCCGCCGGGCGCGGCATTCCGCCGATTCCTGAGGCAGGATTTCCGTGCGCCGGGATCGTTCCGCGTCGCCGTCCATCTCGACCAGCAGAAGCTGTTCCGCCACGTCGAATACCGGCGAGACGCGGCCCTGCCAAATTGGAATTGCGAGATTCATGACTTCTTAGAGATGCAATTAATGCACCAAGCCAGAAAAATTACATCTCAAAATAGTAAGTATCTGACAATACTGAAGTTGCAACACTTGGTTCTCTCCTGAAGAAAACAAAACAATTGCATTATGCAACTGTATGTGTTGCATATGCTTTGCAATATGCAACGCATCTTTCCTTTTACAGGACAGTCCTGTTTTGTCCCAATGCGTCGGAAAGGCGCGGAATTCCGTGCGATGAAGAATTTCCCCACTTGCCTCTTGCGTCTCGTCGTCGGCTTAGGTAAACTCTTTGATTATGAGACTGTGTCTCAATATCATGCTTGTCCGTCCATGAGGTTTCTGGAGTCGTTTATCTCCAGCCATGTCGCCGAACCTGAAAAAAACGGTTGCCTGGATTCTGATCGTCTTGTTGGCGATCATCGCGGGAGTTTCCGAAGGGCTGCACTGGATTCCCGGCTGCGGGCACGGCGTCTTCGTCGGCGACCAGATCCTGTTGCTGGGCATCGAGGCGCCGGACGCCCATTGGCCGGCGGACGCCCGGATCCGCGTCGAGCGTCCTCGGAGTAAGAGCATTCCCTTCTACGACGAGGATGAGTGCGCCATCTGCTCCGCCGTCGGTCATGTTTTCAAGTCGGCCGATTCTGTACCGATGACGATGGCGGCGCCGCTGGTAGACAATCTGCCGCTCTTCACATTCTGTCTTTTACCCGGCACGAGAGGATATTCTTTCCAGGCTCGGGCTCCTCCTCTCGCTTGAGCGCTCTCTGTCAAGACGACTCAAATTGTCCGCGCGGTTGACGTGACTGATTCCGTGTCCCGAGTAGGGCGCAGTCTCTGGTCATTTGTCTTGCTCTCTTTATTCAAGTCATATCATCTACTTCTTTATATTTCAGAAAAGGAGCCTGATCCATGAAATACATTTTCTTTGTGACGTGCATAGCCGCAATCGTGTCAGCATCCGCTCATCTCGCGGAAGCGGAAGTGATCGGAGGCGTGAATTGGGCAGACGATGTAACCGATTACAGTTCGAAGATACAGAACTACGGAGGGACCCTGATGGACTCTACCACCGAGTTTTGGGTTACGGGCGCGCCCGACGCCGACGCCGATGGAAACGGTTACGTTTGGGACGCGGGAGACTTGGACAACTTGGCGGGGTGGCGGACCACCGACGCCAATCAATTCCTCATCGTCCATTTCGGAATTGGTCTGGCGGACGTCCCGGGCGACGATTTGAGTATTTGTTCCTTCGGTGGGCCAAATGCCAACGCCAACGTATTTGCCAGCGCAAACGGCAGCGACTACGTCCAAATCGGCGCCCTGGTAGGCGGCACACCCGGCCACCTCAGTAATGAGTCATTCGACTTCGACGGTCTCTCAAACGTTCACTACGTGAAAGTCGAGCGCGTCGCCACAGGCCCGCAAACTGGGATATTCTTCGATGCCTTTGGCGGAGTGCCGGTTCCCGAGCCGGCATCGGCGACGTTCCTGGCGGTCGGCATCGGACTGCTTGGATTGTACCGGCGGAGTCAATTCCTCAGGAGTCGAATCTCCGGTTGAAGCGAATGGATGTTGATTATCGGAGCAATCGGTTGTCCGTAGTCTCGCCGAAGGCCGGCAAACGGCTTTCGGCGGGGCGCGGGCGGCCGGGGAGAATATTCGATGCACCAAACTGAAACTTCGTGCCTAGTGCTTTGTCAAGTTTTAAAAAGGGGGTCGGGTGCCATGTCGCTCCGGAGAATCCAAAAGCCCGGCCCCGACGCTCCAAATGGTTTTACCCTGGTGGAACTGCTCGTCGTCATCGCGATTGTTGGCATCTTGATCGCCCTGCTGCTGCCCGCCGTGCAATCGGCGAGGGAAGCGGCGCGTCAGACTACGTGCAAGAATAACATCCGGCAACTGGGAGTCGCCCTGTTGGGATACGCCGAAGCGCACAAGCATCTGCCGGGATTGGGAGCGACTGCGCAGACGAACTTCGCGGTTGTCGCCCGGATTCTGCCGCACCTGGAGCAAACGACGCTGCACAAGGCGATCGACTTCCGGCAATCGCTGATGCTGGGCGGCGGCGGCAGCACGGTGATCAATCCTGTGCAGGTCCACGCCGCGCAGACTGTGGTCTCGGCGTTCCTCTGTCCCAGCGACGCGATGAATCCCTGCTTTGCCAATTACATGTATTTTCCCGGAGGCCAAGGAAAGTCGGCCGGGATCAATTACGTCGTCTGCGGCGGTTCGGGGACCGGCGCCAACTACGACTTGCGTTATCCGAGCGACGGATTGTTCTGGAGCGGTTCGGCCGTCCGGTTCCGCGACGTCCGCGACGGAACCAGTCACACCCTAATGATGGCCGAGACGCTGCTGGGGCTTGGAGCCGACACGGCCGAAAGCCGGCCCGAGAATCCGAAACGTCAGATGGCCGACATGTGCAGCCGGTATGACTTGAACCTGGACGGCCCCGGACTGGTCGGGATGGAAGATCCGGAACTGTCTGACCTTGTCGCCGGGGCGACGTATTGGCGAGGAATGCGCGGGGCGGCGTGGATCTGGGGGCGTGATCCGATCAGCACCTTCTCCGCCTATATGCCTCCCAATACCAAGGTGCCCGACATGCTGGCCAAGGGGATCGGTTTCTTCGCCGCCCGCAGCAATCATCCCGGGGGCGTGCACGTTTTACGGGCCGACGGGAGCGTTCAATTTATTAATGAAACGATCGCCTTGCCCGCGTGGCGGGCGCTCGGCACGCGCAACGGAAAGGAGACCGAGTCCCATGAATAAAGGCAACCAAGGCGCTTCTCCCCGATTCCAATGGCGTCCCTTCACGTCGTTGCTCCTAGCGATCGCGTTTCTGACGCTGTGTTTTACCGGTGTGATCCTTTACGTCTCTCCCAAGGGTCGAATCGCTCACTGGACCGGCTGGACGATGCTCGGCCTGGAAAAGGAGGAATGGTCGGAGATGCACATCGTTTTCGGTTTCCTCTTCCTGCTGGCGGCGGGACTGCACTGGTTTTTCAATTGGGATATCTTCTGGAGTTACATCCAGGCCAGGAAGGGCCGACGGTTTCGCCGCGTTCTGGAAATGGCCTTGGCGGCGGTGGTGGCGCTCGTCTTTCTGACGGGCACGCTCTTCTGCATTCCGCCGTTTAGCACCCTGGTTCGGGGAAACGAGCAGATGCAGGCGTATTGGGAACAGCGATCCCCGCGTCCCCCGGCACCCCACGCCGAGGAATTTCTGCTCCAAAGATTTGCCAACGTCATCGGCTTGCCCATGGAGGACATGAAAGAGGCCCTGCAAAAGGAAGGCTTCATCGTTCAGAACGACCATCTTACCGTCCGGCAGTTGGCCGAACAACGTGGAAAAGTACCAAGCGACGTGCTGGCGCCCGTGCAAAAGCACTTCCCGACCGCCGGCAGCAAACCCTTCGGTTGTACGGGAAGGAACAGGGAACGGCGCTGATTGTGGCGAATTGGCAAACCAACAATCAGCGGCGTCCCGTTTTCCGGCGGCCGTCGTTTTTCGGGAGTTCGATCCTCAGAGACTTGGCCTTGCGGAACAGCGTGCTGGGATTGATTCCCAGGGCGTCGGCGGCGGCCTTGCGGTTGCCTCCGTGACGCCGTAGGGCGTCGGCGATCAAGAATCGCTCCATCGCCTCCAAGGTCATGCCCGCGATGCCGGGGGCGGTCGCATGCTCGTCGTCGCCGCGAAGTTCGGGAGGCAGGTGCTCGATCTGGATCAGGGCGCCGTGGCAGAGGACGAAGGCGTGCTCGATGATGTTTTCCAGTTCGCGGACGTTGCCGGGATACTCGTGATTCATCAGCCGGGCGAGCACTTCGTCCGAGACGCCGAGGACGTCTTTTCCCTGCAGCCGGTTGAACTTGGCGATAAAGTGCTCGATCAGCAGTGGAAGATCCTCGCGCCGATCGCGGAGTTTCGGCAGGGTCAGGCGGATGACGTGAATGCGGTAGAAAAGATCCTCGCGGAAGGTTCCCTTCTTGACCAGTTTCGACAAGTCCCGGTTGGTGGCGGCGACGATGCGGACGTCGGCCGTGACCGGCTCGACCGAGCCGAGCGGCTCGTAGACCCGTTCTTGCAGGACCCGGAGCAGCCGGGCCTGCATGGCCGGCGAGACGTCGCCGATCTCGTCGAGAAAGATTGTGCCTCCTTCGGCGGCGGCGAAGCGTCCCGCCTTGTCCTTCCGGGCGTCGGTGAACGCGCCGGCCTTGTGGCCGAACAGTTCGGATTCCAGTAGGGTGTCGGGCAGGGCGCCGCAGTTCAGCGCGACGAAGCGTTTCTTTCGACGAGAGGAAAGACTGTGGATCGCCCGCGCCACCAGTTCCTTGCCGGTCCCGCTGGCCCCCTCGATCAGGACCGTGCTGTCGCTTTCGGCGATCCGAGGCAGGATCTGAAAGAGATCCTGCATGACGCGGCTGCGGCCGACGATGTCGGCAAAGCTGTACTTTGATTCCAGTTCCTTGCGGAGGTCTTCCACCAGGCTGAGATCGCGGAAGGTCTCGACCCCGCCGCTGACGTTTCCCCGGGAGTCCTTCAGGACGGCGGTGGAGATGCTGATGGGGACGCGGTTGCCGCGGGCGTCGAGGATGTAGACCGCCTTGTTGACGACCGGCCGGCCGTTGGCCAGGGTTTGCCGCAGCGCGCAGGCCGTTTCGCAGATGCTCGCCCGGAACACCTCGCAGCAGGGCCGGCCGAGGGCGTCCTTCCGCTTGACGCCCGTTATCCGCTCGGCCGCCCGATTAAACGACGTGATCCGCCACTGGTTATCGACCGTGAACACTCCGTCGTTGATCGAGTCCAGAATCGGGTCCTGCAGCGGGTCGGTGTCGAAATCCTTCATCACGGCAAACGTCGTTCCGGAAAAAGAAACGCCTCGGGCCGTCGCTCATCTGGGTTGGTTTCCAATCAGACAAGAGCCACTGCCCTTTCTCTTGATTATCCGTCGAACGAACCGCGATGGCAATGGCCAGTGCGCCGCTCCGCCTCCGACGGGCCATAACCTTCCTGTTTCCCGACGGAAGCGGCAGGCCGTTGCATTCCGGGAAAAAACTGGGATAATGGTCTCCGGCAAGAGGTTTTTTTCAGTCGGCTCGCCTCCGTCTTGTATTCCCGGCTGTTCCCCGGGGAGCCGCATCTCGATCGACCTCCCAAGCGACAGAAAAGATTCCATGGCATTTCGCATCACTGGATTGGCCGCCGCCATGCATACCCCGTTCGACGGATCGGGAGCATTGAATCTCTCCGTGGTGGAAAAACAGGTCGAGCGCCTGCTGGCCGTCGGCGTTCACGTCGTCCTCCTCGGGGGAACCACGGGAGAATGTCATTCCTTGAGCGTCGAGGAGCGTACGGCGCTTTCGGAGCGCTGGCTGGCCGTCGCCCGAGGGACGCCCCTGGAAGTCGTGGTTCACATCGGCTCGAACTGTCTGGGCGACGCGAAAACGCTGGCGGCCCAGGCCCAAAGACTGGGGGCGCAGGCGATCGCTTCCCTGCCGCCGTGTTATTTCAAGGTCGATACCTTGGAAATACTGGTGGCGTGCAGCGCGGAGGTCGCCGCGGCGGCCCCCGAACTCCCGTTCTACTATTACGACATCCCGGCGTTGAGCACAGTCAAGTTTTCGATGGTGGATTATCTGGAAAGGGCCGCCGCTAAGATCCCCAACCTCTCGGGAATCAAGTTCTCCAGTTCCGATCTGATCGCCTATCAGCAATGTTTGCACAGCGGCGACGGGCGGTTCGATCTCCCCTGGGGCGTGGATGAACTGTTGTTGCCGGCGTTGTCGCTCGGTGCGACCGGGGCGTTGGGCAGCAGTTATAACTTCATGACCGAACCCTATCGCCGGCTGATGGCGGCCTTCCAGAGCGGCGATCTTCCCTCCGCGCGGAGGGAACAATACTATGCCGTAAAAATCATTCACCTGCTGGCCGGCTACGGTTACATCGCCGCCGCGAAGGCCGTGATGGAGATTCTCGGCGTTCCGGTCGGCCCCCCGCGCCTTCCGCACCGAAATCTCACGTCACAACAAGTTCAGGAATTGCGCGCGGGCTTGGAAAAACTGGGTTTTTTCAACCTATAATTAGTTTTTGTTGCGGAAAGCTCTTTTTTTCTTTCGGAACTCTCCGCAGTATTGGTGTGACACTGACCGCCAGATCTACCCG
>JAFGPV010000026.1 GCA_016936015.1 Pirellulales bacterium | reverse complement strand
GCTTAAGGCCAACGGCAGTAATCCTTTCCGCCGGCTCCTATCATAGCAAAAATGTGGGTAAACTTAAGGCGGTTAGCCGCCGGCTATTCAAAACGACGATAGTGCCATGAAACTCGATCAACGTTTGTGAGAAAAGCATGTCCGGATCCGCCGACAAACCGCCACGCGCCCTGCTGGAATGGCCGCCGGAGGCGTTCGACGAGTGGTTCCGCGCCCGGGGGCTGCCCGGCTATCGGGCACGGCAGGTGCGGCGGTGGATTTTTCAAAAACGGGCGGGCGGCTTCGACCTGATGAGCGACCTGCCGCAGCCGCTGCGGGAGGAGCTTGCCCGGGAGTTTTGCCTCTGGACCACGACGGTCGCCGCGTGCAGCGTAGCCGACGACGGCACGGAGAAACTGCTCCTCGAGCTGGCCGACCGGCAGCACGTCGAGTGCGTCCTGCTCAGCGACGACCGGCACCATCGGACGATCTGCCTCAGCGCGCAGGTCGGCTGCGCGATGGGCTGCGTGTTCTGCGCCACGGGCCTGGACGGCTTCGAGCGGAACCTCACCCGGGGCGAGATCCTGGAACAGATGCTCCATCTCCAGCGGCTTTTGCCAGCCGAGGAGCGGCTGAGCAACATCGTGATGATGGGCATGGGCGAGCCGCTTTTAAACCTCGATGCGGTGCTGCCCGCCCTGGAAACGGCCACAAGTCCCGACGGCTTGGGCATCGGAGTCCGCCGGGTGACGATCTCCACGGTCGGGCTGCCGAAGGGCATTTTGCGGTTGGCCGAGTTGAACTGCCCTTATCACCTGGCCGTCTCGCTGCACGCGGCCGTGGACGAACTGCGCAACCAGATCGTGCCGGCCAACCGCGGCGTCGGCGTGGCTGCGATCCTGGCTGCGGCGGACGAGTATTTTAAAAAGACGGGCCGCCGGGTGACGTTCGAGTACGTGCTGTTGGCCGGCGTGAACGACCAGCCCGGCCATGCCCGGGAACTGGCCCGGTTGCTCCGCGGCCGCAACGCCCTGGTCAACCTGATTCCGTACAATCCGATTCCCGACCTCCCCTACCGCACCCCCTCACCCTCGGTCCTGGCCGAGTTCACCGCAATACTGGCCCAATCCCATATCCAAACGGCCACCCGATACCGCAAAGGCGACCGCATCGCCGCCGCCTGCGGCCAATTGCGGCGAACAATGTAAAATCATTGATTTTCCACACTGATTGTCCTTTGAAATAATACCCGATATGATTGATTCAACGATGTCCTCTTTTCAAACCCTTGTCCGTAAAAAGCAAAAACCATGGCCCTGATCCGAAACGAACTCAAGGGCGAAATCCGACTCGTCATTATCGACGAAGCCCGGCTGATGGAAACAGCGACGATCGAGCAGTGTTATCGGGAAATCGCGGATCTGTTGGACAAGGCGGAAGAGGGCCACGTCTTGATCCACTTCGGGCGAGTAACGTTCATGTCCTCCTCAGCCCTGGGCATGTTGATCCGCGTCCATAAGAAGTGCAAAGAGTACAAGATCGCCCTGAAACTCTGCAACATCGCTCCCACGATCCGCCAGGTCTTCAAGATCACCGCGATCGATAAAATTCTTGACATTTACGACGACTCCTCCCAGGCCCTGGAGGCGTTCCAGAAGAGCGGGGGTCTGTTTTTCCGCAAGAAGAAACCTTCCAGTTACGAAGTGACGTAAAGCGGCCTCCCCTGCGGCAGTCTTTTCATTTCACACTATCGCCGTAACGCATTTCGATGAACGTAACGTCGTCGGGCAGACGGATGTCGTTCGAGTAGATCAGTAGTTTTTCCTCCACGGCGCCGACGTGCAGTTCGGAGGTGGGATAGCCGATTTCCCGGAGGATCCGGACGATGCCCTGGACGCCGAGCAATTCTCCGCGGGCGTTGTGCACTTCGGTCAGCCCGTCGCTGAAGAACAACAGGCCCTCGTGCGCTTCCAGAAACACCTGCTGCGCTTCGTAGTCGACATCCGCCATCATACCGAACGGAAGGCCCGCGGATTCCAAGACCTCGAAGTCGTCCCCGGCGCGGATTGCTAGTCCGGGCGGTCCGCCGGCCGAGACCCACTGGAGCCGGCGTCGCCGGGCGTCGATGATTCCGCAGACGGCCGTGGCGAAGGATTCGCCTTTCACGACCCTTTCCAACTCGTTGTTCACCGTGCGGGCGAAGGCCGTCGGCTGGAAAAGGAGGCGGCAATGCCGGTCCCATAGAGAACTGAGGTGCATCGTGTGCAACGCGGCGGCGACGCCATGCCCCATCACGTCGGCCAACAGAAATCCGTAGTGATCGGGATCCAATCGTCGGATGGCGAAAAAGTCGCCGCCTACGAGGTCGTGCGGCACATAGTAGGTCGAGAAGCGAATCCGCGGATCTTCGGGAAGGTCGGTTTCCAGCGCAAGGGCTTGAATCCGCTTCGCCCGTTCCAAGTCCGCCAGCAGGGCCGAGACGTCGCGGAACGTCTCGACCCCGCCGATGATCTGGCCGGTGGAATCGTGAATCGGCGCCACCGTCACTTGCGTGGGGATCCGCCGGCCTTCTTTCCCTTGGGCGAAGACGATAATCGGGACCGTGCTCGTGGTCCCGGTGACCATGGCCCGATGCAAGGGGCAAAACTCCTCACCGCAAAGCGGATGGCCGTCCTTGTCGATGTGACAGAGCACGTTATCCAGGCAGCGGCGGCCGACCACGTCGCCGGCCGGCCAGCCGGTAATCCGCTCGGCGGCTTTGCTCCAAAAGACGATCCTCCGGTCCCGGTCGCACACGTACACGCCGTCGCTGAGGGAATCGAGGATGACATCGGAGGAGGTCAGCAGTTCGAGCCGAGACATCGCCTGTTCCTCGCTTTCCAACCGCCCGCCCCCGACGGAGAACCGGGGGAATTATTTCAACTTGTTTCCTGCGGGAGTTTCCGGATCTCGAGGGCGATCATGATCCACGTCCAACCGTTCAGCAGTAATTCCACCCCCACCAGCAGCCCGATCACCCAGAGGGCGTCGAAGGGCAGTTGCCGGTAAATCACCACGCCGAGCAGGAACGTAATCACCCCGTTCAGCAGCGCCCAGCCCCACTGCGGAAATCGCGTCATCAGGGCGGCCACCGTCCGGAATAATCCCAGCACGATGAACGACAGCGCCAGGAAGAAGGTCATCAACAGGGTGGAGACGACGGGGCGTTGGGTGACGGCCATGCCACCCGCCAGATAGAGGATTCCCACCAACAATTGCACCAGAAAACCGCTCCACTTGCCAGCCCAGAAGGAGCCGACGATCATGACCACGCCGCCGATGATTAGAATGATCCCCAACACGCTGACGGCCGCCAGCGAAGTGACGGCGGGATAGACCACGGAGACCGTCCCGCAGAGAGCCAGGAAGATTCCCAAGCCGAGGATCCAGCACCAATGGGAACACAAGTGTTGCAACTCGTGTTTGCACAGTGCGGCGGCCGCCGTCTCCGGCGTGCCTTCCATAACTTTTTCGGATGATGTGTTCATAATTTTTCCCTTTCTCAAGGTGAACCAGATCGATCGATAACGATGGAAATTGATGCCCCGACTGGGTAACCGCGAGGCATCGGACAACCAGGATGATTCTTTCTAGGCCTCCGTGTGCAGGGGCAGGACCCCTATTTCCGGTTTTGCGCGATCCGCGTCAGGGGAGAATGGTTTGCGCCGGCTTCCGGGATTCGCCGGTCTTCGACGCGTCTTTCGCCGCCGCCTGGCGCTTGAGCGTGATTCCGGGGACGTCGGGTTGCGGTTCCCCGTCGGACGTGCGGTCTTTCGATTGGATGCGGAGCGTATCGGGATCGACGACCGTGAGAATGTTGGTCGCCGAAACCTCATTGCCATCCTTTAAAGTTCCCGAGTATTGAACCAGCCAGCGGTTGCCGTCGTGGAACCATACGTTTTCGCCGAAGCCGCCGTTGGAATCGAAGACCCAGGAGCGGATTCGCCGGGCGCGGGGGTCCCAGCCGATGACCTCCGTGCCCGAATGGAGCACACCGTCTTTTCCCTCGACCGTGTACTTCCGGATCAGGAAGGCCCGGGAGTCCGTCCAGCCGCAGGTGCTGTGCAGGGAGACGCCGCTTTGGGGAGAGGCTTCACTGGCCCAGTCGCCCACCAACCACTCCAGGTCTTTCAGGTGTTGGACTTGCACCGGGGCGCAGCGGATCTCGCGGGCGCTTTCGATCAGCCAGCGGCCGTTGCGTTGGACCAGCACCAGGTCCAGGTTCGGTTCCCCGCCCAGGGTCCGGGTCTGAGGCCGGACTTCCGGCAGGACGTCGACCAGGGCAACGCCTTCGCCGACGATCCGCAGGGAGCGGACGTGGAACCGCAGGGAGACCTTTTTCCCTGCGGAAAAAGACGCCTGGAAGGTCTTTTCCAGGTTCTCGCGGCCCGTAAACCGCTCGCCGGAGCGGTTGATGAAGACGCCGTCCGGCGTCCAGCAGGCCGCCAATCCCCGGGGATCCCCCTGGTCGAACTTCTGCTCGACCTCCGTCAGCAGTTTTTGGATCTCCTCCTTCGGTTCTTGGGCGATGCCCATGCTCGTTCCGAGGAGGAAAGCGATTCCCAGTAAAACCGGTAACAGGCGTGGCATACAGTGCTCCTTGAGGTGATGGCCGTCGGATCGGGTTTGTCGCTGAGACTCAGGAATCCAAGGTTCTGATTTTTCATCCGAGCCGGGCCGTATCGGCCCGGAAATGCCGGAGCGACACGCCCCGGCTCTGATTTTCCCTAAGAATTTCTTTTGCTGATGCTCAATCCATCGCCGGCGCCGCCGCGCTGGGCGCGTTCTTGGGCCTCCCGGGCGAGATTATTCAGAAAGGCTTTGGCCTGGTCGTAATCGGCGGTGGGCAGTCCGCCGTTCTGCCCCAGGCGCCATTCCAGGACGGCCTTCATCTCCTCGACGTCCCGGACCATGTTCCGATAATCCGCCGCCGTGGGAGTGCTCAATCCCGGCGGAGAACGCCGATAGGGCGTTTCGATTTTTTCCCGCCAGGGGGCAAACGCCGACTCTTGCAGCACCGGAGGCCACTTGATAATGCTCAGGTCCACTTTCGGATGAATCTCTTCCCAAGTCAGTCCGCCGACCGGGGGACGACTCAAACCGTAGCCGCCGGCCAGGGGCGTCGCGGAACTCGTTCCGCGCGGTGCCGGACCGGCCATTTGCCGTCGCTGGGTCTGGAACCACCAGTCCCGATCGGACTGCCATTGGTTGGCGGCCTCCCGATTCCAGGTCCGCGCTTGGTTCGACAAGGTGTTTTGAATGTTGCTTTCCATGGCCCGGGCCTGTCGATTGGAGGCCTGTTGCGCCGCCAGCCGGTCTTGTGCCGCCACTTCCGCTCGGGCGTTATAAGCGGCATTCGAGCTTGCCAGGGCGACGGCGCTGGCCCAGCCGCCGTCGTCGTAATAACCGGGCCCCCGCCAGAATTGGGCCGGGGCCGGTCTGGCTGTCACGAAGACGCAAGCCGTAAGCAGCCCAAGAAGTAAACGCGAATGCACCATATCCAATCCCCCCACTATGGAAACTTCCACGGCAAGCGGATACGAACGGGGTTCGTTGCCGATGGATTTTTTTGATATTGAATTATAGGTGACAAGCACCTCGGGTGAAGAAAATTCCGAGTAGAATGCTTTGCCTTTTCGACGCTGAAGATAGGCGATTTTCCCGTCCAATCGTTACGGGAGTCCGCTTCCACGGCATGGGCAGGACCAATGATATCGGGGTCGGAAACCCCCGGTTCCATTTCTTCCCTCCAGACCTTACGAACCACCCCCCCGAATCATCCAATGCTTCCAAGGTTTGCCTATAAGTCAAGAAACTCACCTTCCTCGGCGGGGTTTCATGGGATAGCCCGAGGGTTCCGGCGTGGTGGATAGCCTCGGGACGGCGGTTGCGATAGATTAAGAGCAGTGCCGCCGACCATCAGGGTCGGGGATTGCGCAAGTATTGCATCCCTCTCTTGGAGGGTGTCGCCGCTCCTGAGGACGCAAACCGCTTTGGTCGTCAGCGAATCGTCCGCCCGCCGTTATGCGTTGGATCCCGACGTCCGGCTGATGCTGGAAGTCCGCGCCGGGAGTGCCGCGGCCTTCGAGGCCCTGGTGCTGCGTTATCAGGCGCGGTTGATCACGGTCCTCACACACCTGGTCGGCAATCCGGATTGGGCGGAAGACCTGGCCCAGGAGGTTTTTCTGCGGGTCTATCGGGCGCGCGAGAGTTATCAGCCGGGCGCGAAATTCGCCACGTGGCTGTTCACCATCACCAACCACGTGGCGTCCAACGCCCTGCGGTCGCGGAGCCGGCGTCCCGAGGTGAACCTGCCGGCCCGCGACAGCGGTCCGCTGGGCGCCAAGCCGTTCGACCTCCTCGTGGCGGCCAGCAGCGGACAGATGCCCGCCCGGCAGCTCGACAAGGCGGAGGCCCGGGAAGTGGTCCGCCTAGCCCTGGAAACGCTCAACGAGCGGCAGCGGCTGGCCGTGCTGCTGAACAAGTTTGAAGGGATGAGTTACGCCGACATCGCCGAGACCATGCAACTGACGCCCCCGGCGGTCAAATCGCTCCTGAGCCGGGCGCGGGTCAACCTCCGCCAGGTGTTGCAGCCGTACTTGGAATACGGCGACCGGCCTCGGGGAGAGGAAATAAAGGATGAGGAATGAGTGAGCCGGGCCGTCCTCGGCCCCGGAATTCGTTCTCGTTCCGAAACGTCATCCTGAGCGAAGCGTAGTATGACAGCAAGGTGAGAAGCAGTTATGGACCCGCAATTACCGCCTGCCGATCCGACGCTGGAAGAGCAGCTCGTCGCGTACCTTGACGGCGAGCTGGACGCGGAGAGCTGCCGCCGGATCGAGGACTTGTTGACCGTCAATCCCGAGGCGCGGCTGGCGCTGCAGCGGTTGGAGAAGACGTGGGAGCTGCTCGACGCCTTGGGGACCGGTCCGACGGGAGAGAATTTCACCCGCTCGACGCTGGAGATGGTGGCGGTGGCCGCCGAGGACGAAGTCGAAAAACAGGCGGCCCAGCTCCCGCGGCGGCGCCGGCGGCGGGGGTTGCTCGCAGCCGGGGTGATCCTGGCGGCCGGCGTGCTGGGTTTTCTGGCGATGACCGCGCTGGCCCCCGACGCCAACCGGCGGCTCCTGGAGGACCTCCCGCTTCTGGAAAACCTCGACCAGTACCGGCAGGCTGAGAGCCTCGACTTTCTCCGCCTGCTGCAAGAGCGTCGCCTGTTTACCGAGGCTGGCCCCGAAGCTCCCCTGCCCGAACAATCCGACCGGCAGGGCTACGTCGAGAGGATGTCGTCCCAAGGGAAGGCCGATTTGGCGCGCCGGCAGGAGCGGTTCAATGCCTTGGATCCGGCGGAGCGGAAAAAACTCCGCGCGCTGCAGGAACGGTTGGAGGCCGATCCCCAAGCCGCCGCGTACCGCCGGATCATGGACAACTATTACGCCTGGTGGAAGACCCTGCCGTTTTACGACCGCGCGGAGTTGACGGATCTGCCCCCGGTGGAGCGGGTTCGGAAGATCGAGGAGTTGCGGAAAACGGACCTCTCCGCCTTCGATCCGAAAAACCTTTCCCCGGCGGAAACCGCGGCCATCCGGCAGTGGTCGGAGCAGACGGCCCGGAAACGGCTCCGCCAAATGCTGGAAGAGCTGCCGAAAAAAGACCGCCAGGAATTTGAAAAACGGATGAAATCCTCGCCGCATCCCTGGGCCGTGTTGGGGGCCTTGATGCGTCACGGGGCGGGGCCGGGACCGGGGCCAGGCCGGTTTCCGCGGGGAGGGAGGCCGCCGCGGTTCGAACCGGGCGACCTCGAGCCGCTTCTGGTCCGGTTGACTCCGGAGACCCGTCGGCGCTTTGAACAATTGTCCCGCCGGGAGCAGTTCGAGACGCTGCACCGCTGGCAGCGCTACGCCTTCCAATCCCAGATGCCCCGGCGCCCGACGCGGATCTCCGCGGACGACCGCCTGGCCGAGTTTTTTGAGAACGAAGATGAAAAAGTTTTGACGCGAGAACAACGCGATCAGTTGCTCAACCTGCCGAGCGACGAGATGCAGAGCCAGTTGCTCCGCCTGTATTTCAATTATCTCCGCAGTCGTCGTCCCCCCGGGCCGCCGGGCCGCGGCGAGGACGGCCCTCCCGACTTCCGACCCGGGCCGCCGGGGCCGAGAACCCAAAGGCCAAAGGACGAAGGGCGCGAAGTGAAGACCGGGGCGTTCTGAAGCGGGCGCCACACAACCGAGTCGCCGCCGGAACCGAGGACGGCAAACTTCATAATACTACGACTTGCACCTGAAAAACATTTTCGTTTAATCTATCCAAACATTGATTGCGAACCATTCGCAATAAACATTTTTTAGGGACATACTTGACGCGTTCGAAAAAGTTCTTATAATCGGCAGAAGTTGGGCATACTTCTTCGTTGTTATTTCACCTGGGTTTTTCCGCTCAACCGATCGTCTCATTCGTTTTAGTCCTTTCTCCGCCTGAGGAGCCGGGGTACTAAAACACCCATTGCCGTTCGGTTTTCTCAGACCAGCAACACTCAGAGATTATAAAGCAGGGATCGGTAGGCAGACGGGGTTTTGCTCCGGCGGCAATCTTGCACTACGGGCTAGAATCTTGCCTGCGCCCCTCTCTTCAGAAGGAGTCCGGCATGTTTTCCTTTCTGCATCCGCGGAAAAAGTCTCGACGTCAACGAAAATCTTCCTCAGCATGGCACCAAGCTTATAAAAAGCTGGCAGCAAGGCACATGCTTTTTGAGCCGTTAGAAGTACGAACCATGCTGTCGCTGACGCAGATCGTGGACAATGGCGATACGCAGCATTACCTGGAGACGGGCGACAACTGGGCCAGTTGGACGGATGCAAACGCCTATCAAGAGGATCTCCGCTATCATGCCGCAGGCGACGGCGGCCAGAAAGCCACCTGGACCTTCGATTCGCTGGAAGCGGGGAAGACGTATCAAGCCTTTGCCACGTGGACGGCGGAGGGCAATCGGGCGACCAACGCGCCGTTTACGGTCTCCGACGGTCAAGGACTTGCACAAACCGTGCGGATCAACCAGCAGATTGCCCCCCTGGATGAGATGATGGACGGCACTTCGTGGCAGAGCCTGGGGGCTTATACCATCCAAAGCGATACGCTTTCCGTGTCGCTTTCCGCGGAGGCCAACGATTCCGTGGCTGCCGACGCGGTGCGGATCGTCGAGGTGGCGCCGTCGTGGTCCACGGTGATTGACGACGGGGATGCGGCCTATGCAGAAAGCGGCGGCGACTGGTCGGGCTATGGTCAGAAACCGACGTATCAAGGGGATTTCCGTTACCAACCGGCCGGGACGGGCGAGAAAGCGGCCACATGGACTTTTTCGTCCCTCGATCCCGAGAAATACTACCAGGTCTATGCCACGTGGACGGCCTGGCTCAACCGGGCGACCAATGCGCCCTTTACGGTCCTGGACGATACAACTGCCCTGGCGACTATGCGGATCAACCAGCAAATCGCCCCTGACGACGTCAATTATGAGGACTATAGGTGGGACAGTCTGGGGATGTATCAGGTTGCGAGCGGCACATTGACCATTCGGCTCACTGATGACGCCAATGGCGACGTGATTGCCGACGCAGTCCGTCTCGTGGAATATTCACCGGCGGTGCAGCAACTGCATACATTTGTCCCGTCGGGCGAAGAGGTTCTTATCAACAGCACTCTGACGGGCAATCAGCGGTTAAGCGAGAGTGGAAACGCGATAGCCGCCCTGGCGGACGGCGGATACGTCGTCACGTGGAGCAGTTCCGGGCAAGATGGCAGCGGCTGGGGAGTGTACGGTCAGTGTTTTTCAGCTTCGGGTGAGGCAACCGGTAATGAATTTCCATTAAACGCGACCACCCAAAGCAATCAGCAATGGTCCAGCGCATCAGGATCCCCCGACGGGAGCTTTGTGGCAGTTTGGCAGAGCAACGGCCAGGATGGCAGCCAGGCGGGGATCGTGGGGCGGCGTTTTGCCGCGGACGGCACGCCGCTTGGCGATGAATTCCTTGTGAATACCACCACCAACCAAGATCAAGAATTACCGACCGTTACTCATCTCCACAACGGTGGATTCGTGGTGATTTGGCATGGAAGAGGCGAAGGCGACAATCACGGAATCTTCGGACGTTGCTTTGGCGCCGGTGGAATCCCTCTCGGTCCGGAATTCCTCGTGAACACGACGACGCAATCGCAACAACAATCGGCGGCGGTGGCGGCCACCAGCGACGGCGGTTTCGTCGTATCGTGGGAGAGCCGCGGTGGCGGCGGAGGGGGGGACGTCTATGCACAACGATTTGCGGCCGATGGAACGAAACTCGGCAATGAGTTCCAGGTGAACACCACCACCCAGAAACATCAGGAATGCCCGGCGGTGGCGGCGAGTCCGCACGGCGGTTTCGTTGTGACCTGGCAAAGCAAGAATCAAGACGGCAGCGGGAGGGGAGTTTATGCCCAGCGGTTCGACGACCTGGGAGAAAAAGTCGGGGAGGAATTCGTGGTGAACACCACCACTTCGGGCAGCCAGGACAACCCCTCGATCGCGTTCGATTTCCGGGGGAATTTTGTGATTGCCTGGGAGGGGCGGGGCGAAGGGGATCGGCAGGGAGTGTATGCCCGGCTGTTCAACGCCGAGGGCGTCCCGCAATGTGATGAAGTCCTGGTAAACACCACCACTGCCGGAACGCAGGAATATCCAACGGTCCAGGCCGTCGGCGGCGGTTACGTGGCGGCCTGGAGCGGAAAAGGCGACGGCGATAACCAGGGCGTCTATCTGCGCCGCTTGCAGGCCGGGCCGACCACCTCGGGAATTGAAGATGTGTACACCTTGGAAGACGGACCTCTTGCAGTCGTCAATCTCAAGGGCGCGTTTGAATCGGGTGTTCCGAGCGAAATGATGCGCTATGAATTAACCGCCAACACCAATCCCGACTTGTTGTCCACGGCCCGAATTCTTTCCGGGTCCTGGGAATTGGTTCTGAAATCGACACCAGACGCCTTTGGCTCGTCTGAACTGACGGTCCGGGCCACGGATCCGATGGGATTATCTCAGGAGACGACGTTTACGGTCCATGTCGACGCAGTGAACGACGCCCCGGTCGCCCATCCCGATGGCACCCTTTTAGTACGTCAAGACGCCTCGCCGTCGATATTGGATCTGGACTCGTTGTTTGACGACGTGGATGATGCTCACGACAGATTGTCCTATCAAGTTGTCCAGAATTCCAATCCGGCCCTGCTGACAGTCGGCCTCCAGGGAGACCAGATGACCGTCGCCTACCAACCCGGTGTTTCGGGATCGGGGGTTGTGGTCGTACGGGCGACGGATCCCGGCGGTCTCTGGGCGGATTATTCGCTGAATATCACGGCCTCGACGTCGAATCTTGCGCCAATAGTGTTTGGGCTTGCGGACGAGCCTGACCCGGCCATCGAAGGGGCGTCACTGCACTTGCAAGTGACCGACGTAGTGGATGACATCCAAGTGGCCAGCGTCTCCTTCTGGCGCGACGCCGATCATAACGGACTCTTCGATCCGGCCGCCGATCAACTCCTGGGAACCGACGATAGCGGTCTGGACGGCTGGGCGATTACCGTCTCGACGGCGGGATTCGGCGTCGGTGGGCAAACCTATTTTGCCCAGGCGACGGATAATGAAGGACTTTCCGGGAACGTGGCCTCCACCACCGGCAACGTGGGCGGAGAAGCGGTTTTAGATAACTCCATGACGCAGTACTATTCCGAAACCGGCATAGGTTGGACCGACTCTGGCCGGGGTTTTCAAGGTACTGCTCGGCGTCATGCTGCGGGGATCGGCCTGAACACCGCTCGATGGTCTTTCGAGGGACTCATGGCGAAGCAGCACACCGTCTACGTGACTTGGTCGCCCGAGGCGGAACTGGCCTCGAATGCGACGTACCGCATCTACGACGGGGGGGAATTGTTGGACACCGTCCCGGTCGACCAGCGCCTCACGCCGGCCGGGTCGACGGTGCATGGCGTCCGCTGGCTGAAACTCGGCGCCTACATGATTCAGAACGGCAGCGTGACCATCGAACTCAGCGACGCGGCGGACGGTGCGGTGATTGCCGATGCCGTGCGCTTGGTGGATGCGTTACCTGAAATCGGCTCTCTGGAGGTCACGCCTTCCGAGGTAACACGGCCCGGAAATATCACCTTGACGGCCTACGATGTCATTGATCCTGACGAGGGTAACATCGACTACGTCGCCTTCTATCGTGATGCCGATGGGGATGCCTACTTTGATGAGGAAAAGGATCAATTTCTCGGTTACGGTACTCAGGACGGGTCGGACTGGAGTCTTACCATCGGTACGTTGACTTTTCCCTCGGGTGCTCAGACCTACTTTGCCCAGGCAATGGATGAGAGCGATGAATTAAGTGATGTAATGGAGGATGAAGCCTGGGTGATGAACACCATACTGGGTCCCATTGTCTATGGGAATCCGACCACCAAAGAGGGGGCAGCCTACACGCTCTATCTTAATCCATACAACATTACGGTGACTGGATGGACGATCGATTGGGGTGACGATTCCGATCCGGATGAAAAGGATGGCGATACGACGGTTGTGACACACGAGTACACCGACGGCCCAAACACGTTCACGATTACCGTCACCGCGGAGGATGACAGCGATCCGGCAGTCACTTATGCAGCCAATTTGATCGAAGTGGAGGTGCAGAATGTCACGCCCTACCTGGCCATCAGTGGTAATTCGACTGTCAATGTAGACGTAGAATATACACTGAACCTCTCCGCCGACGATCCGGGCGACGATACCATTCTCTACTGGCATATTGCCTGGGGGGATGGCGATGTGGAGAACATTGCGGGCGATCTCTCCACAGCAACTCACACCTATGATGAAGGTGATACTGCTCCCGTCATCACCGCCACGGCCACTGACGAAGACGGAACCTATGCTACCGGCGGCAATACGGCGGCGGGTACGCTCGACGAATCGTTCGGCAACGGGGGCTTGGCCTCCACGAATATCCTGACCGACACGCTTGCCGACGGCCGGGACCAATATGGACGGTCGATGGTCATCCAACCATCCGACGGGAAGATTATTGTCGCGGGAGACGGAGAAGAAGGCCAATACTATCTCGTCCGGTACAACACAAACGGCGACCTCGACACGTCCTTCGGTGTGGAAGGGAAAGTCGTCACGCAGCATCCCGCCCTGGCGGTGGCCTTGCAAGGGGAAGACGAAAAGATCATCACCGTGGGATCCCTCCTCAACGGCGACAACAACGACTTCTCCATCGCCCGCTACGACGCGGAGGGCAACCTGGACCTGAGTTTTGGGACTGGAGGCGTGGTTCAAACGAACTTCTCCGGTTCGAGCAACGACTTGGCCCAAGCGGTTGTCGTGCAATCGGACGGCAAGATCGTTGTGGCAGGAAGCAGTGAAGATCAGTTCGCCGTGGCCCGTTACCAGGCCAACGGGGCCTTGGACATCGGTTTCGGCGACCTGGGGAAAACGACCTTTTCTTTTCCCTATTACACCACCTCCGCGGCCTATGCCGTGACGATCGATCAGAACGGTCAAATTGTCGTCGCCGGGACGGCTTACGGGGCTCCCTACGGAGGCGGCGGTCCTCCTCCGGTAAGCAGTTATGATTTTGCCGTGGCACGTTTGAATGTGGGATGTTTGAACGAAGTCGACGGCACGCTCGATACCGACTTCAGCGGCGATGGCATGGCCACGGTGGATATCAATGCCACTATGTCGGATACAGCGTATGCCGTCACAATTCAATCAGACAATAAAATTGTTCTTGCCGGGACAACGGGCAGTGCCTGGAGTGCCAACATTGCAGTGGCCCGTTTTCAGGAAAACGGCAATCTCGATTCTTCATTCAGTGGAGACGGAAAACTATCAACCTCGGTCGGGTGGAGTTGTCTCGCGCGGGCAGTAGCAATCCAAACCGTGTATGGGTATGAGAAAATCGTCGTTGCTGGCAAAGCCACCACTTTCGTTGGGGACGAGGATTACTGCCTTGTTCGGTACAACACTGACGGATCAGTGGATTATATGTTTTATAACGGACCGGTGACCACAAATATCAGTGGAAGCGACGGTGCGCATGCAATTGCCATCCAACCAAGTAATAACTACGTGGTCGTGGCGGGATACTCGGGTTCGACGATTGACGCCAACGGCTTTGATTTTTCCCTCGCCCGGTATACGACGATAGGCATGATGGACTCCAACTTTGACAACGACGGCAAGGTGCTGACCAATTTCAACAGCAATGACTTCGGTTATGCCGTAGCGCAGCAAACCGTCGAGAATGAAGTGAAAACGATCCTGGCGGGATATTCGACCACCGGTTCGATGTCCGCCTACACCTATACGGATTTCTCGATCGCCCGGCTGAACTCTGACGGTCTTTTGGATCCTGATTTCGGTGAAGAGGGCATCGCCGACACCGATATCAATAACATTGATTATGCCTACGCAGTTGCCGTCCAGCCATCAGACGGCAAGATCATCCTTGCCGGAGGTGTCAGTCAATATCAGAATTTCAATAATGATTTTGGGCTGACTCGTTACACGGCGGACGGAGAGTTGGATACAGCATTTGATCCTGTCGGGCAGGACGGAATCGTCACCACGAATTTCGGAGGGACCGACGTTGCCCGAGCGGTGGCCATCCAGTCGGACGGCAAGATCGTTGCCGCCGGCTATACAAGCCTGAGTTATGATTTTGCCATCGCCCGATACAACATCGATGGCAGCCTGGACACAAGTTTTGACGCTGACCAACACGACGGGAAAATTACGACAAATATCGGGGGAACCGATTATGCTTACGCCGTGGCAATCCAAGAGATCGAGAGTGAAGAGAGGCTCGTTGTCGCGGGCGTGAGCAACGGATACTTCGCCCTTGCCCGCTATCTATCGTGTCCGTTCCGCGAACCCCAGTGCGATTCACGGCAACTCGCTTTCTTCGCCACGGACGGCCAATCTCTACCGATTGGAGGATG
>JAFGPV010000025.1 GCA_016936015.1 Pirellulales bacterium | reverse complement strand
GCTTAAGGCCAACGGCAGTAATCCTTTCCGCCGGCTCCTATCATAGCAAAAATGTGGGTAAACTTAAGGCTGTTAGCCGCCGGCTAGTGAATACGACTTTATCATTCTGATACTCAATGCATAGGCTCGGGATTTCCCCGATCCCCGCCCTCAAGAAAAAGTGGCGCCATCTCTTTTGAAATTGCCCATTCTGTTTTACAATTTCACGAATTGCGTTTCCGTTCCGATGTCATCATCCGGAGGAATTTGCCATGCGACGGCGTCAATTTCTCACCCGATCATTCGCAGCCGGGGCCGGGATTGCGCTGGGCCGCCGGCTCTCGGCCGCTGAACCGTCCACTTCCAAACCCAAAGGAGAAGTCACGATGCCTTTCCAGCAACCGCCGCTGCCCTTCGCGATGGACGCTCTCAAGCCGTTCCTTTCCAAGGAGCAGTTGCATTACCACTACGACAAGCATCATGCCGCGTACTTCAAGAACCTCAACGCCCTGGTCGAAGGCAAACCGGAGGCGGAGATGCCGCTGACGGAAGTGGTGATCCAGTCCGCCGGGCCGATCTTCAACAACGCCGCCCAGGCCTGGAATCACAGCTTCTACTGGGACTGCATGAAGCCCGGCGGCGGCGCCCCGAAGGGCGACCTGGCGGCCGCGCTGAAGCGCGATTTCGGCAGCGTCGAGAATTTCAAAAAGGAGATGACCGAAAAGGCCGTCAAACTGTTTGGTTCCGGCTGGGCCTGGCTGGCCGCCGATCCGAACGGCAACCTGGAGGTCCTGCCATTGGGCAACGCCGACACCCCGTTGAAACACGGCAAAAAACCCCTGCTGACGATCGACGTCTGGGAGCACGCCTACTACGTCGATTACCACAACGAGCGGCCCAAGTACGTCGAGGGATTTTGGAACGTCGTCAACTGGGACTTCGTCGAAAAGAACCTCGCCGCCACGTAGAAGCGGCATCCTGCCGCTTCCCGTCTGTGCCTTCTCCGCCGACCAACGGTCGGCGAGTTCTCCCAGCCCAGGGCACCGCCCTGGGGAAGGTAGAACGAAACGGAAACCTTTTCGGCCCAACGGGCCAACAGTTCCCCGGGTGAACGGTTGGCCCGTTGGGCCGATAGGAAATTTGATGGACCTTTCACCTTTCCCCAGGGCGGTGCCCTGGGCTGGGTGAACCTTGCCCCTTTGGGCAACGCAACGCATAATTCCGTCACCTTCAGAACTCCGCCAAACCGGCGCCTTCGACGGTGATGCCGGGGAAGGCGGCCGGGGCGAGATTGCGGGGGCGGTAGTAGCGGGCCGTAAGCGCCTTGCAGACGGCCGGGACGCTTTCGTTGCGGGCCAGGATCATCACGCAGCCGCCCAGCCCGGCCCCGGCGATCTGCGCGCCGACCACTCCCGGCACGGAAATCGCAATATCGACCATCTCGTCGATCTCCGGCGTGCTGCACGCGTAGTAGCCCGGCTGCATGAACAACTGGGCGCGGAGCACCCGTTGCGGGTCCTCGCTTAGCAGGTCGGCGATCATCCGCTGCAAGTACGCGTCGCCGTGGTCGTTTTCCAGCGGTTGGTAGCTTCCGTCCGGTCCCGCCCGGCTGACGCGGTCGCCGTCGTGGCTGATGCACATCAACTGGCCGAACGTCTCGACCCGGCCCGACTCCAACAGCCCGACGCATAACTGGCTGCGGAGGTTTTCGGCGATGCCGAACAGCAGCACGCCGCGGGGATGATAGCACTGCGGCTCGGCGTGGGTGGCGAAGTTGCTCTCGATCAGCTCGCGGTGCTCGCGGGAGAGGACGGCCCGGAAGTCCCGGCGGGTCATCCGTTCGGGAATCTTCAGGAGCCGGCGGTAGACGTCGCTGACGGTGCATCCCAACCGGGCGGGGTCCACGTCGCGGAGGTGCTCCACTGTTACGGCGATCTCGGGACAACGCTGCCGCAACAGGGCCAGCCCGAGGTTGTAGGCGGCGATCCGGGAATTGAACTGGTCCCGGGCCGAGCCGCTCTTGGCCGCCTTAATATGGCTGTTGGCGATGATCACCTGGTAGTCTTCCGGCGCGGGGTAGATCTTTTCGACGCGGAAGGGGAGGTAGCCGACGTGGGCGATCTTTCCCCGCTGGCCGAGATAGATGGCCGCGTGATCGCCCGCCCCGCCGCGGGAGCCGACGAACCATTCCCCCTCGCCGCAGAGGTCGATAAACTGTTGGCTCGTCAGGTCGAAATTGTTCAGCGCGATGGCCGCTTGCAGCGTGGCCACAACAATCGTCGAGCTGCTGCTCAACCCGGCCGCCATCGGCACCCGGCCCGTAATCGCCATGTTGATCCCCCGGACCCGCACGTCCTGGTACTGGTGCTGGAGCCGGAGCATGGCGGCCTTGACGTAGTTGCCCCAGTCACCGGCCGTCACGTACAGCATATCGCGGACCCAGTCGCTGTTGACGAAGTTCAGCCAGTCGCTCCAGGCGAACCGGCCGATTAGCTCGGGGACGTTGAACCGCACCGGCTTGAACCTGCCGGGCCGGGTATTCACCGCGATCACGTCCTCGTCGTCGCGCAGCCCGACCGCCGCGATCGTCTCGCGGTCGAAGGCCAGAAAGTTGGTCGTCCCGCCGCGGTGGTCGATGTGCCGGCCCATGAGGTTGATCCGGCCGGGGGCACGCACCAGGCACACCTTCTGCTCCGTCCCGAAGCGCCGCCCGTAGCACTCCAGCACGGCGGCCAGGTCCTTGCATTTTTCCCGATGAAGCTCCTCGTGCGGTCCGTACACGTCGCGGAGCCACCGCCGCAGCGCCGGCCGGTTCGCCTCGATCCGTTTCAGCCACTGCCCGACCGGGGCGTACTGGTTCGCCGCCAGCCGCGGCGCCGCCGGCCGCAGGGTCTGCGGCTGCCGGAGTTTCCGCCGGCGGAGGTAGTCCTGAATGGCCAGCAGTTCGTCCGGAGAGTTGAACGCCTGCACCCATTCGGCGTGCGCGGCGGGGACGGCGCGGACCCGGTAACGCTGCTTTCCCTGCGCGCCGCGGAGTCCCCCCAGGATCCGGACCATATCGGTGATGTAATACTCGCCCTGGGCGTTGTGGTTGCGGATCATGCCGGCCCCCTGGTAGAAGACTGCGGCGGGCATCAGGTACAGGCTGGGATTGACCCCGCTGCAAAGCCGGTCGATCTGCCTGCCGGTGTACTCCTTGCCGCCGATCTGGAGCCGGTATTTCTCTAAGCGGAGGATTTTTTCAAGTTTCGCCCGCTCCACGGTCCCCCGACCCCGCGCGATCGCCAGCAGATCGCCCACCGCCGCCGCCTGCTTCCGCTCCTGCGGAATGTGGGCATTGACGGTCTGCAGAATGGTTTCCCCGGTAATCTCCTCGCCGCGGGCGAGGATTTCACGCAGCTCATCGGCGATCATCTGCCGGGCGAGGTCGATCTGCTCGATGATCTCCAGCGCCTGCCCCTCGGCGTCGACGAAGACCCGGCCCAGCGATCCGTCGGCGGCCGGGGTCCGGGGTAGAGTTAGCAGCGCCATGTCGGCCCGCTGCTGCACATAGCCGCCGACCAGCGCCTGCAAGGCGGCCTCCTCAAGGCACTTGTCGCCCATGCTCACCAGCACGTAACCCTGATAATCGATCGCTTGCAGGGCCTCGGCGGCCATCTTGGCGGCGTGCCCGGTGCCCAACTGCGGCTCCTGGTGGACGTAGAGCACCCCGGGATGTTCCCGGCTGACGGTCTCCAGCACCTGGTCGGCCCGGCCGCCGACGACCAGCAGGAACCGCTGAAACCGCTGCCGCTTAAAGACCGTGATCAGCCGGTTGATCGCCGGAACGCCGTCGATCTCGAAACAGACCTTGACCACGTCGCTGTTGCCCATCCGCGTCCCCTTGCCGGCGGCAAGAATGACGACCATCGTCTGCTCGGGAATCCCGCGGTTGGCGTCCATAAAATAGTACGATCTTTGCTCATCCTCACCGGCCGGCGGCCGCCGAGTAGAATCACATCCGACGACAAGCACCTACCATATTAATTGGCCTTCTGAGAGAAAACAACCTCTTTCCCCCGCCGCAGATGGCCAAAGCATTCAGAAGAGCGGTCTCTCACCGGGCGTTCAGGCGTCCGCCCCGTCGATCAAGCCCGCTAAAAACGAAATGGCTCCAAAAATAAATAAAATTGGCGGATAAAAGAAGATCACGTCGAGATAAAACAGCGCCCCAAAGAACCAGATGACCGATAGGGCCATAGTGGCCAACCCGCCCCATACTTTTGGGTTGTAAAATCGATCCGAGAAGAATTTGACGACCGGCGAGGGCCGACGCGGTTCCTGCTCCACTTCCTCGTCGGGCGGAAGGACCTCTCTGCAGGCTATCTTTTTACCGGTTTTCAAATTGTAGCCGCAGTTGACACAGAGGACCGCCTTCGCGGACAAGGACTTGCCGCAATCGGGACACAGCCTCCCGGCGGTGGACAGATCGTCTATCAATGCGGCACTGAGCGGAGCCAGTGGGGCAGTGGCGGCCGGTTGGGCGACGACCGCGGCGGCCAACGGAACCTTCACGGATTGCGGAACGGATTTCCGCGCAGCGGGGGCCGGAACGGTTCGCGCCGCCCGAACGGCCCTGGCAGGTTGGGCGGCAGACGCATGCGGCGGCGCGGCGACCGCTTTGCCCCCGGGAATCGTCACCGTTTGCCCGCAGTTCTTGCACTTCGCCCGTTTGCCTGCGTGCTGTTCTGCCGCTTTAAGGATCTTTCCACACCCACAACGAAATTCGATGGGCATACCTGCACCCGAAATAGCGAAAAGGGGGAAAATCATCCCATGTACAATCAATGTACAGAATTTATCCGAAATGTCAATCCAAAGGCACCCGGAGGGATTACCCCCGGCACGGCATCTCGGAGCGGGCGCTCGACCTGTTAATCGTCCGACGCAATTAAATTGTCGGGTGCCCTGCCCGCGCTGGCGGGGGCATGTTGCCTTGTTTATCGGCACGTCACATGCCCACGCCAGCGCGGGATTGCACCCGGCTTTCCACAATATATAACAGACAACTTACTTGGTTTTCTTCTTGGGTGGCGGTTTCTTTGCCTCGGGCGGCGCGCCCAGGGGGCGCTCCGCGCGGAACGCCAGGATATTTGCATAGCCCAGTCCCTCCCCGACTTGCTCGCCGCGGGCCTGGACGTGATCCCCCGGCTGCACCAGGGCCAGGGCCGGCAGGCCGGCCAGTTCCACGTCGATCTTCGCGTCCTCCGCCACCGCAATTTTCAAGCGGGGTTTCACATAAACGTTGTTGGGCACCTGCACGAGCAGTTCTCCCTTCTTCGCCGATAGGATTCGGCCGTGGACGATAAAGGATTCCACGTTCGCCGGGAGGACTTTTTGGGGAGTCCCCGGTTTCTGCTGGCCGCCGGAAGCGGGGCGGCCCGCCGGGGATTCGTCCCGGGGAGGGGCCGGATCCGGGGATCCTTTACGTTTTTCCAGGGTTTCCTTTTCCAGTTCGCCGAAACCCAAGTCGGGCTGGATGCCGAACTGCCGCCGCTTGTCGGGAGTAAAGACCGTTAGGCGGCGGACCGGTTCCAGGGTTACACACCGCCGCTTGTCCAGTTTGGCCCAGAAGGCGACGCATTGTCCCGGCGCGAGAAACGCCGGCACGGCCTTGCCGGTCAAGTGGATTTCGACCTTGGGCTTCGGCTGCACGATCCACGTGAAACCCGCCTCGGTCGTCAGCGCAATGCGGTTGCCTACGATGCGGTCCAGCTTCCCGCTCAGATTGAACTCGGGCAACTTCGGCGGTTGCCGCGGAGAGCGGCGGATCCCTTGCGCCCATCCCGGCCCGGCCGTCGCCAGCCCGAGGAGCATCGCCAGGCAGAATCCGCGAAATAGGCTCATGTTTCTTCCTCACCCGCCTCGGCCGATGAATTCTTGTGCCTCAATAAGCCATCGAAAAAGGACCATTTATTCTAACACATCGGCCCCTTCCATGCATCCGGGCCGGGACTGTCCCCTTCAGCCGTGGACGAAAGTGTTTAGCACCGGCACTTGTGCCGGGTGTAGGGCGTTTTCCTTCGCACACCCGGCACAAGTGCCGGAGCTAGACTTTTGCTCTTTTGAATTCAGGGGTATTTGCTCAATCCCGGGACTCGTGGGATAATAGAGGGATGCCAGATCCGCAATGGGAATCCCTCCCCCGGTTTTCGCCGTCGTCTCGCCGAGACAGAATGTCTCGCCGCAACCGGCAATCGCTCGGACTTTTGGTTGTCGGCGTCGGACTGCTGCTGATCGTTGCAGCCATTGCGTGGAGGGTCTTCAACAAGGAGAAAAGAACCGCAGCGCTCGAGATTTTGCCTATTCCAAACATGGAGGTCGGCCGGCAGGAAACGGTCGAAGGCGACATCACGGTCCGGGCGTCGTCGGTCCCGCGTCCTACGATCCGGTTTTCCTTGGAGCGCAGCCCGCCCGGCGCACAAATCGACGCGCGGACCGGCCGGTTCGTGTGGAAGCCCGACGGGCGGCGCACGCCCGGCAAGTACGATGTCACCGTCCGGGCCGCGGCGGCGGGGCTTTCCTCGCGGCGATCCTTCCGCATCACCGTCGTCGCCCGGCCTGGGGACTCTCCTCGGCCGACCGGCGCACCGCCGGCGGCGCCGGAGTCGCATCTCGCGCAGCATACTCCTCTCCCAACCGCTCACCAAAATCCCGACGAGGAACCGGGGGAACTGGACGTCGGTTCGCTCCCGGCCGACGTCCCGGCGCCGTCCGCCGTCAAGCAGCCCGGCGCCCGGCAGCCGGAAGTGGATCCCGGCGACCAAGTGCTGATCGACCTTTATAAAAAGCACACGATCCTCTCGAAGAACGAGTATCCCCAAATCCGCCGTGTCTTTGCCGAGCGTTTTGCGTCTGCTCACCGGAATGACATCCGCGCCGCCTTCGGAGGGCCGTCCAGCCCGTTCCTTCAGTGGCTCGACGAGCATCCGGCCATCAAGGAGGAGTTCTATCTGGCCATCGACCCGGTGCACGACGACGTCCCCCGCGCGCTGGAGCTGTTCCGGAAGTTGTACGAGCAATTTCCTGAAAAATTCGAGGATTACGCGAACCTGGCCGTGGCCGTCTCGGTCGTCTGGGACCGGCCGCAAGGGGCGATCCACCATAGCCCCGTCGGCCAGGCCGTCCTCCCCGCCCAACAAATGGGCGCGATCGAAAACTTCCGCTACTACCGGGAAAACGACTCGCTGTTGCAGGGCTACGTCCGGTATCTTCCCTGGGAGTTCCTCGTCTTTGCGGTCAACCACCGCACCACGTTGCCCGAGCGGAAATGGGCGCTGCTGAACTACCTGCCCCAGCGGGCCATGATCGGCAAGTGCTACAAGGACGTCCCCTACGACCTTGATTCCCGCAAGGGCGAGCCTCAGAAGATCGCGGGCAAGCTGTTCACGCTGCCCAACCAGCGAACCTACGGCGGCGTGTGCGTCTGCCAGGCCGATTTCGCCGCCCGCGCGGCCAAGTCGCTCGGCGTACCCGCCTTCAGCGCCGGCGGAATGAGCAATTACGGCGAAGGCCACGCCTGGGTGATGTGGGTTGAATTGGGCCAGGTAACCCGCTCGGGTTTCAGCTTTTCGCTCCAATCCTTCGGCCGCTACCGCGACCACAAGTATTACGTCGGAAACACCGCCGATCCCCACACCGGCCTGCCGGCCACCGATCGCCAGTTGGAACTGCGGCTGCACGCGGTCGGAAGCGATCCGCTGGCCCGGCGGCAGGCCGATCTGGTCATGCGGGCGTACCCCCTGCTCCGCGAAAAGCTTGAACTTGACCTCCCCCAACAATTGGCTTTCCTCGGCCGGGTCGTGAAATCCTGCCCCGGCAACGAAGACGCCTGGAAGACGTTGGCCTCGATGTCCCGGTCGGGGCAGATCACCAGGGCCAACCGCAAACCGATGCATATCGTCCTGGACCGGATGTTCCAGACCTTCGCCAACTTTCCCGACTTCACCTGGGTCGTCTTCGACGACATGATCTACTTCGAAGACCGTCCCCGGCAAAAAACCGATCTCTACGCCCGCCTGGCGGGCATGTACGAACGGGCCGGCCGCGTCGACCTCTCCTGCAAGGCCCGGCTGAAGCACGCCGACCTGCTGGCGGCCAACGGCCAACGGCACGACGCGGTGGACAGCCTCGCCGCGGCGATCTTGATCTTTCCCGACGAAGGCCGCTACGTCCCCAAGCTCCTCGACAAGCTGGAAGCTCTCTGCCGGGACGAAAAGAACGCCAAGCAGCAACTCGCCCAGTTCTACCAGCAGTTCCTGCCGAAGATCCCCCGGCAAAAGGGCATCGGCCCGAATCCCTACTGCCTGGCGATGTACAAACGAGGCATCGCCTGTTTCCAGCAGGCCGGCCAGGAGCAACTCGCCCGAGCCTACGAAGCGCAGGCCAAGCTCCTGGAAGAGCGCGATTTCAAAAACATCAAGCACGGCCGCCCCGTCTCCGCCGTCCTCGGCCAGTGAAGTTCAGACGGACAAGATGACATCAAGTGGGCAGAGGCGGAGAGGGCGACGCGAGAACGTCGAAAAGATTTTGATCCTTGAGGAGCGTTTCCTGCAGCGCGTCGGGGGCGGAGTCGGCGTCGGTCGAGAGGATTTTTTCGGAATCGGCCACAGGGAGGATAATCTTGAGCGGCGACTGGAGGCCGACGTTGACGATGTAATTCCGCAGCCGGACGCGCATCGATCGCGTCACCTCCTGCCCTTTGGCGCAAAGGAGCAATCCGTCGCGGGAATAGACGTCCTCGGCGAGGAGCGCTCCGTCGTTCATTTCGGCCAACGTGACCTGCCGGACCGTATAGCCGCCGGCGATGTGCAGCGCGCGGTGCAGGGCCGACACGACGCCGGGGTCGTACCAGCCGTCCCGCTTGTCGATTTCCGCCAGGGCCGCGTCCGCGTCCATCCCGCCGGAGACGAGACCATCGAAATCCAGGGCGACCTTCAGGATCCGGCTGCCGAAGGGGACGTCTTTCCCGGCGGCCTGATCGGAGTCGTTGAGGGCGTCCTGCTGGGCGATGATAGCGGAGACTTCTTCCAGGCGGGGAATGTGCGCCAACAGCGAACGGGCGACCTCGGGGTGGCCTTGGAGCATTTTCAGTTCGCCGGGTGAAAGCGGTTCTCGGTTATTCGCCTTGATGAAGATCTCCTGCGGCACCGTCACGCAGCCGATCTGCGAGAGCATGGCGGCGATTTCATAGAGCCAGCTCTTGTTCGTCCCCAACTCCCGGTTGAGCTTCACCACGAGGTTCCGGACCCGGGAGGCCCGGGCGAACGCCAGGGGATTGACCAGGCTAAGGACTTCCGTCAACACCTGGATGCTGCCCCGCAGGGTGTTGGCCAACAGTTCGCGCTCGGCGGTTAGTAAATGGTACTGCGCCAGGGCCGCCTCCAGCGCCTTGCCGAAGACCGGCGGGGAACAGGGTTTCGTCAAGAAGCGGAAAATGCGCCCCTCGTTGACGGCGTCCAACGCCGTCTGGGAATCATCGTGGGCGGTAAGCATCATCCGCACCGTGTCGGGGGCGCGCTGCTGGACCTGGCGGAGAAACTCGATGCCGTTCATGCCGGGCATGGACATGTCGGCGACCACCACGGCGTAAGGCCCGTTCTGCGTGATCGCCACAAGACCCTCCGCGCCCCCCAGGGCCGTCTCGATATAAAAGCGAGGAGACAACGCGTGCTGGTAGAGCCGGAGGATGCTGTAATCGTCGTCGACGCAGAGTATTCGATCGTTCATCAGGCGGTCCTCCCTGGCTTGATCATCGCTCGACGAAATCTACGATTCTTCCGGCCGCCGTCATTCCAACATTTCATTGGAGGGGAGTTCCGATCCAACGCAGCGCCGCTCAGGTGGTCTTTGCCAAAGATTTTCAGCGTGAGATGGCGTTTGAGACTTCCCCCTTTTCTCTTGGTGAATACTCCGAAAGATATCATTAAAATTCTAGCATTTTCAGCCACGCGATTCGGAGATTGGCAATACTTCTTCTCGAAGCTACAAACCGGTTTCTCGCGCGAGGAGGAAAAAGCACTACAATCGGCCGCGGAGCAACTGCAGGAAATAGTGATTTCCGCTTTCTCCGATATCTCACTCTCCGATCCGGGCGGCTCAAGATTAACTTGAGAATGGTCCTCACTTTAAAGCAATGCCAAAAGGACTATTTTCCTCTTGTACCATGTAGTGTGAACTTTCGGCCGCCCCTCAGCCCGGCGAAGCCTTCGGTTGCAAAAGAGCAACGGTCATGGGGAAAACTCCTATCCGGAAAAAGCCTGATTTCGCAATTAATAACCCAAAGCGTTCAACTTTTCTTCGAAATCGGCCGGTAGTTTGGCAAGGGGCTGTGCGGCATTTCGGGCGGCGTAACGGAGCAGGTTCCGCAGCAGACTCTCCGCCGCGGGATCCCGGCCTAAGGCCTGCCGAATCCGCAGCGCATTCAGGATAAAATGCCCTTGCCCCAGCTTGTAGACCGAGAGCATCAACTCCGAATGATGGCCCGGGCAGGAAGTGCGGAAGGCGCCGGCGACCGCTTCCTCGGGGAGGTCCTGTCCCCAGTACCGATAGTCCGGGATGATATCCCTATAGAACGTATAGTCCATCAGCCCGCCGCAGGGCAACCCGTCGAAGAGCGGGTGTCTCTTGACCCATTCATCTTTCGGGTAGACCTGGGGAAATGTATATTCGCACACCCTGCCCAGCGGACCGCGCCGTACTCGCCGTTGACGCCCGGGAGGAGGGCGATTTCGCTCGGTCTCCACAGCGTGACACAGCAGATTCCATAAGGCTTCGGATTGCGGGTAAGACAGGGCGCCAGCCCGGCGGATGGCTTCCAGACCTCCAGCCCATTCATGGCGTTGCCCTGGCTGTCGAACCTGCCGCTTCCGAGGATCACGATCCGGGAGTCGTCCAACCGCCAGATCATACCAATACCAGGCATAGCCGGAATATCCGGGGAAGACGTCCTGGATCGTCCCGGGCACCTTGGCGACCTTGGCCTCGGAGCGGGATTGCTCCCACCATTTCTGTTCGAGTCCCACTCTTTGCGGATCGGGTGCCAGCAACCAACCGTCGCCGTCGAGCGAAAGGACCTTCGTCGTTTCGGCCGCCTGGGCCGCGGAAATCAGCGTGCAGATGCCGAGCGTCAGAAAGCGCCGCAGGATCTTCTTCATTTCTCCTTCTCCCGCCGGTAGGTAACCACCGTGGCGCCGGGGCGATCTTTGATTACGAGGGGGAGCCCCTGTTCGCACAATTCCCGGCCGGTCAATTCCGTCGCGCCGGGTTCGTCGAAGTTGACCAGCGTATAGACGGCGTCAGGCTCCAGGCCGTGGAGTTTCAGCCGGATCGACTCGTTTGCGCACTCGGCGCGACGGAAGGCCTGGACCAGGCCGTCGCCCTGCTCGGGCCGGTCGAACTGCCAGGCCATCCAGGCGTCGTTGGCGAGGCTGTAGGGCGTCAGGGGGTAGTAATCGCCGAAGAAATATGGGGCGACCGCCCGCCATTCGGACGCGAGTTTGCGCATCAAGTCATAGTTGAGGTCCTTGTTGCGGACGTCCCAACAGGGGGTGTTGCCCGCACAGAGGCAGCTTCGGAAGAGGTAGGAATCCAGGGCGATTTCGCCCGTGCCGAAGAACGGCAGCCAGTACGCCAAGCCGTAGGTATGTCCCTGCTGCCCGACGGGTTCGAAGATGTAATCGCTCCGCAGGAGGGGGACGGCCCGCCGCATCGTCTCCAGATCGTTGCGGTGGCCGCCGCTGGCGCAGGAATCGATCAGCATCCCGGGATGCGCGCGGCGGAGCGCGTCCCAAAAGGCCAGGTAGCCCGTGACGTAGGCGTTTTCAGTCATGCCCCGGCGGTCGGGGGCGTCGTTGTTGCGCCAGAACGGCAGCGGGTCGATGTTGTAATCCTGGCGGTACAGGCCGATCCCCTCGTCCGTGATCATCTTGCTGACGTGGCCGGTGACCCATTGGAGTGCCTGGGGATTACCGAGGTTCAAGAGCGTTCCGCCCAGCAGCCAGTCCGGATGATTCTCGGCCAACCAGGTTCCCGGCGCCACGCGTTCCGGCTCGAACCAGACGATCGTTTTAATGCCCTTCCGCCGGGCGTGGTCGCTGACGGCCCGCAGGCCGCGGGGAAAGCGGGACTTATCGACCTCCCAGGTGCCCGTCTTCGGCCAGTTCCCGTCGCAGGGGTACCAGCCGGCGTCCATCCACCAGTAGTCGATCTTGATTTTCTCCTCGACGTAGCGGTCGATGAACAACATCTGGCTGGCCTCGTCGGCCTTGGTCATTTCGGCGAACTGGTGGGAACTGCACGGAGTCATCTGCGGGGGAGGGAGTTTTCCGCCGGGCCGGGGCAGGTTGTGCGCGAGCATCCAGCGCCGCCAGACGTTCTGTGCCCGCTGCCAGTCGCCGCGATAGAACTGCTCGGCGATCAGCGGCGTGCGGATCTCCTCGCCGGGATGGAGCTTCAGATGGACGAGTTCCTGGCCGGCCGTCACGCGGAGCCCCTGATCGGCCCGGCGGTCGAAACGGGCGGCCCATCGGCCCGGCCAGCCGACGGCGAGGATCCGGCCTTCCGTCCCGGTTTGGAGATTAAAATACGGCCACGCCCCACCGCAGGGCCGCCCGCCGCTGGGAAGCAGTTCAATCTGCTTGCCCGGCGGAAGCGCGGTCGTCAGCGGCTGGAAGTCGGCGGCCGTGACCGTAGTGCCCGCGTGGTGGTGCAGGACGCAGGCGACCTCCGGGCCGACGCCGATTTGGTCGTCCAGCGCCCGGACGTCGGAGAGGACGGGCGTATCCTCCTTGCCGGCGTTCTTGAAGTACACCGTCCATTCCACGACGGGAAAATCGGCGTATTCCACGACGACGCAGCGGATTTCCAGACCGGTCTGGGGATCGGTCCAGGCGAGGGTCCGCCGCGTCCGAGCGGCATCGAGCCGTTCGGTCTTCGCCGTCTTCGGCCAGGCGGACAAGAGATCCGCCGAGGCCCGGCCGCCAAAGTTAAAGGAGAACGGGATCTGTGCCTGGGAATCCACGAGGCGCCGTTCGACCCATTGGTCCCTTTGCCGCATTTCTTCCGGCCGGGGGCCGGCAGAACGACTTGGGGACCGCCCCTCTGTTTCCGCAGGGAGAGCGGGGCGGTCGCCCGGGGTTGTCGTTTCTCGTTTATAGGTCAACACCGCCGCGCCGGGTTGATCGGGGATGGAAACGGGCAGACCCTTTTCCAGCAAGTCATGGCCGGAGATTTTGGTCGGGATTCCCTCGTCGAGGTTGCTGATCTCATAAGACGCCTGGGGATTCACGCCGCGGAAACGGATCGCTTTTGTGGCGTCGGGGCTTTGCTCCCGCCGGAACAGCAGGGCGCAGCCGGCCTGGAGATCGGGATTGTCGAACTGGTAGCCGTACCATTGCGATTCGCTCTCGTCGTGCGGGAAGAGCGGGTAGAAATCGCCGAGCATCAAGGGCCGCAGTTGCCGATAGACGACCGCCGTCTTCTTCACCGCCTCGGCCGTATCGCGGTCCTGATCGTCCGACCGCTTGGTAAAACTGGCCTTGACCAACACGTTGCCCGGGGTCATGGCGCTGCGGAAACGGTAGGAGGGCTCCAAGTCGAAATTGCCACACCCGTGCAGGGGAATCCAGCGGAAAAGGCCCCCGTTCTGGAGCTGGTCGGCGGCCGGTTTGCACTGCCCGCACTGCATGTCGCTGTGCCAGAGCGGAAGGCTGCGGGAACAGGTCTCCAGGTCGATCCGGCGCCCGCCGCTGGCGCAGTTGTCGATGTTCAGACCGGGATGCCGCGCGCGGAGTTCGTCCCACATCGCGTAGAGGCCCTCGACGTGGCGAATCTCGGTGATCCCCTGCCGGTCCGGCGCGTCGTTGCGCCTCCAGAACCCGAGCGGATCGACGTTGAAATCCCAACGCAGCCAGGTGATCTGGGCGGCGGTGATCTGGACGTCGATGTAATCGGTCAGCCACTTCCGCGCCTTTTCGTCGTGCAGCCGGAAAAGCTGGCTCCACTCGCCCTGGGCCTTCATCACGAATTCGGGGTGCTCCCGGTCGATCTTGCTGCCCGGATGGACGCGTTCCGGCTCGAACCAGAGGAGATAGCCCAGCCCCGCGGCCTTGGCCGCGTCTCCCACCGGTTTCAGGCCGTGGGGATACTTCACGGGGTCCGGCTCCCAGGTCCCGGTCCCCTCGGGAAATCCCTTGGGATACCATTGCTGTGGGTCCATGTCCGACCAGAAGACTTCGATTCCGCGCTCGGCGAAGGGCTTCATGGCCGCCACGTGCGGCTTTTCGTAGCTGCCGTCCTCCTCGACCCAGCCGACGCTCGCGCAGATCGGGGGGAGCACCAAGGCGCCTTGCCGGCGGGGCAGGTAATGGGCCAGCGTAAGTTGCCGGAAGAGATTGTTGCCGCGCAGCGCGTTACGGCCGTTCCAAAAGACGAGCAGAATTCTCGGCGTGCGGATGGTTTCGCCGGGATAAAGTTTCAGCCGGGTCAGTTGCTGGCCTGCGCGCAACCGGAGATCGCCGTCTGGGCCGGCCTCGAATCCGGCCTCCCACTGTCCCGACCACCCCACGGCCGCTGCGACGCCGCCGGTGCGCCAGTCCACGTTGAAGTAGGGCAGGTGCGGGTCCGAGGACCGGCCGCCGTTGGGCGCCAGGACCAGAGGCCCCGGTTTTTCGGCCGTCAGCACGTCTTCGACGGGCGCAAAGCTCCGCCCGGAATTGCTGTCGCCCAGGGAATGATGGACGGTAAAGCCTTCCTTGCCCCGGCTTTTGATGCGTAAATCGAGGGGGTAAATCCGTTCGAGAACCGGAGTCTCCTTGCCGCCCGTGTTGGAGAGATAAAGCACCCATTCCACCGCGGGAAAGACGGCGTATTCCACGGCGACGCAGCGGACTTGCAGGCCGGTCTTCGGATCGGCGTACGTCAGCGTGCGTTCGGTCCGATGGTTGTCGAGCCGCCGGCTCGCCCGGGTTGTTTCCCAAGCGCCGAGCAATTCGGCCGATGGTTTGCCGTCGTAGGTGAAGGAGAAAAACGGGTCGTTCTTCCCGCTATCGCCTTCAAAATGCGAAGCGGACCGCTGCCGGGCCTCCTGCATCTCCTCCGCAGTCGGCGCAACCGCCGCGGCGAAATTCGGCAATAGCAGAAAAACGATCGACACGCCGCCGATCAACCGGGTGTTTTTCATGGGATTCTCCTTGGTTCGCCATCACGATTTTCAGAGGATCTCTACGGACCGGATTACTCGCAAAGCGCGCCGTCCCGGAACACCTCGCCCGCGGCGGCCAGGGTGGCGTCGATCTGGGCCGTCGTGTGGGCGGCCGAAAGGAACAGGGCCTCGAACTGGCTGCACGGCAGGTAGACGCCGCGCTCGATCAGGCCCCAGAAATAGCGGGCGAAACGTTTTACGTCGCACGCGGCGGCAGAGTCCCAATCGGTGACCGGCCGGGGACTGAAGAACAGGGTCAACATCGCCCCGCAGACGCCGACGTGGTGCGGAACGCCGGCCGCCGCGGCCGCGGCCTCCAGGCCCGAGGCCAAGCGTTGCGATATCCGCTCCAACGCCGGATAGGGGTCCGTGTCGCGGAGGATTTTCAGCGTGGCGATGCCGGCGGCAGTGGCTAGCGGATTGCCGCTTAAGGTGCCCGCCTGAAAGACCTTGCCCGCGGGGAGCACGTGGTCCATGATCTCGCGCCGGCCGCCGTAGACGCCCAGGGGCAGTCCGCCGCCGACGATCTTGCCCAGGACCGTCAGGTCGGGCGTGACGCCGAAACGGGCTTGGGCGCCGCCGTAGGCCACGCGGAAGCCGGACATCACCTCGTCGAAGATCAGCACCGCGCCGTGGCGCTCGGTCTGCCCACGGAGCGCGCTAAGGAACTCGGGCCGGCCGACCACGCAGCCCATGTTGCCGGCCACCGGCTCGACAATCACGCCGGCGATCCGGGATCCGTACCGCTGAAAGGCCTCCTCCACGCCGGCCGGGTCGTTGTAGCGGAGCAGCAGCGTATCCCGGACGGCCCCCTCGGTCACCCCGGGCGAGTTGGGCACGCCCAAGGTGGCCGCCGAACTACCCGCCGCCACCAGCAGGCTGTCGACGTGCCCGTGATAGTTGCCCGCGAATTTTACGATCAGCGGCCGGCCGGTAAATCCCCGGGCCAGTCGGACCGCGCTCATGGCGGCCTCGGTGCCGGAGTTGACCAGCCGGACCTTTTCGACTGAGGGGACGGCGTCGATGATCAATTCGGCCAGTTCGCTCTCGGCCTCGGTCGGCGCCCCGAAGCTCGTCCCCTTCCGCGCCGCGTCCTCGACGGCGGCGATCACCTCGGGATGCGCGTGACCGAGGATCATCGGTCCCCAGGAGAGGACGTAATCGAGATAGCGGTTGCCGTCCAGGTCGAAGAGGAAGGGTCCTTCTGCCCGGCGGAAGAAGACCGGCTCGCCGCCCACGCCGCCGAAGGCCCGGGCGGGACTGTTCACGCCGCCGGGCAGAAGCGTTTTGGCCCGGGCGAATGCCGCGCGGCTCAGGTCACGGGACATGGGCGATCCTAAAAGAGAACTGAAAAAAACGGAAGTGTTTAGCCCCGGCACTTGTGCCGGGAGCGGGGCATTTCACCACGCACTCCCGGCACAAGTGCCGGGGCTAAACTTTCGGTCTTTCGTGGTTCCACTCAGCTCGTCGGCAAACCGGCTTCGCAGGTCAGTTTTTCCAAAAAGCCCTTGGCGGCCAGATAATTGTTGGGCGTGTACTGGCGGATGTTGTCCTTCAAGTCGGCGATCATATTTTGGGTGATCTCAGCCGCTTTTTGATAACTCTCGTAGCTGAGCGCCCCGTACTTCGCCCGTTCGTAGAATAGCTCTTGGAGATCGTCGCACTGCTGCTGGTAAGCCGGCGCGCGGAGCGCGACCGGCCACTGGAGTTTTCCGGTCACGGGATCGAGTTCCGTCGGTTCGAGCCGCTGGGGCTTCATGGCGGCGTGCGAGCGGAGCCACTCCTGGTTGTACTGCCGGATCTTGGCGGATTCGGCCGCGAGTTGGTCCTGGCGGACGCGCCGGGTGTAATAGTAGGCCTCGACGTAGTTTTTCCAATTTTTAATCTGCTGTTTTGCGGCCTGGGAGAGATTGACCGCGGCAGCCGAGGTGTTGAGATTATACTCGCCCTGTGCCCGGACCACGTCGCCTAGACCGTAGAGGTACGATCCCGCCACGGTGCCGCCGCCCCCGCCGTACCAGCCCCAACCCGAATAGGAGGACGGGGGCGGCGGAATCACTCTGCCCCCATTGCTGGTGGCCAAGGAATCCTCCGGAGGCTGTTGGCCTATGACGATCCCGACGCCGGCAAGGAGAATACAAACCAGGAAAATTATTGAGTTTTTCATCTTATCACCTCGAATATATTAGGTAACCTGTTGACGGCGGAGGAGTTATCGGTTCCACTTCATTCTTGGATGAGGTCGCAATGTTTGACCTTTTTATAATGTATGAATATTATTCCTCAAATAGGGAATAGTCAATCACCGATTCTTCCTTTTCTTCCATTAATTCGCACTTAGGAGCTAAATCTTATGACGTTATTTTTTTCTCGTAAGATCCGTGCCGGTGGGCTGTTCGGCGTGATGTTGTTCGCGGGGATTCTCATCTTCCGGACGGCCGGGGGGGAGGAGCCGCAACGGACCGCCGACGACCTCGGCGCCGCGTTGGCGCAACTGCAAACCGGCGACGAGGAGGCGAAAATTCAGGCCTTACTGGTGCTCGATCAACAAGGCCCCCGGGCCGCAGAGCCGGAGAAGATCCTCGCCGTCGTGGTGAAACGGCTCCAGGACGATTCGCCCCGGGTCCGGGCGCAGGCCGTTTATTTCCTGGGAGTCATGGGGTCCCGGGCATTGTCGACGGCGGGAACGATCTATCCCCTTCTGGCAGACAAGGACGTCACGGTCCGCCGTGCGGCGCTGCGGGCGCTGCAGGCGATCAATCCGTCGCCGTCCGAGGAACTGCCGCACGTCATCCCGTTCCTCTGCCAGTCTGATCCGCAACTCCGCGCGGAGGCAATGAAGCTCATCACCGACGACGGCCCGGAGGCGGTCGCGCCGCTGATCGAGGCGCTGAAGAACAAGACCTGCACCTCCGCCGTCTGCATCGCGTTGGGTGAGATCGGTCCCCGGGCGGCCGTCGCGGTCCCCGAACTGCGGAAAGTGCTCGCCGAGGACCGGCGTCCCGAGGTCCGGCAGGAGGCCGTCATTGCCCTGGGGGCGATGGGCGCGGCGGCCGCGGCGGCGGTCCCCGAGTTGCAAGCGATTCTCGAACAGGGCGATCCGACGCTCGTTCCCGGCACGCTGTATGCGTTGGGGAGGATCGGACCGGCGGCCAAGCCGGCCGAAAAATTGCTGCGCAAGTACATGGCGTCCCCCCCGGGATTTGAAAAAGTCGTGGCCGCCTGGGCGGTGGCCAAGCTCGATCCGCAGGATCACGCCCGGGTGCAGGCGGCCGTGCCGATCCTGATCGAGGGCCTGAAGTCGAAGCAAATGCGGGTCCGCTCAGCGGCGGCCCGGGCGCTTTTCGATCTGAAACCCGGTCCGGCGGTGGTCCAACCGCTGCTTAAAAAAGCGATGGAAGACGCGGATCCCGAGACCGTCAACAACCTGCTGGACGCCGTGGCCGGCCTGGGCGAGCCGGCGGTCCCCCGGCTGATTGTGTTTTTGGAAAACTATCCCGCGGCGCGGCCGAAGGTGGCGACGGTTCTGGCGCGGATCGGTCCGGCGGCGAAGGAGGCGGCCCCCGCCCTGGCGAAAGTCGTCTCGACGGACAAGAATCCGGACGCGCGGCGCGAGGCCCTCTTCGCCCTGGCGGCGATCGGCCCCGGCGCCGCCGGCCAGGCGCCGGCGATTTCCGGCGTTTTAAAGGACGAAGACCCGCGGATGCGGGCGTTGGCCGCCTTCGCCCTGGGCCGGACCGGCCCGGCGGCGGTCGGCGCGAAAGCGGCGCTCGAACGGCAGTTGGAGGACGAGGAATTTCCCGCCCTGGCGGCGGCCTGGGCCTTGGTGCAAATCGACCCGCGCGACGCGGCAACCTGCGCCAAGTGCGTTCCGCATTTGACCAAGGCGCTGCGCAATCCGGAAGAGAAAATCCGCCTGGAGGCCATTGCCGCGTTGAAAAAGATCGGCCCGGGTGCGAAATCCGCCGTGGAAGACCTGAAGCAGGCCGCCGCAAAGGATCCCCAGGAAGCGGTCCGCCAGGCGGCCGCCGACGCCCTGCAAGCGATTGAAAAGTAAATCCATGGATTCGAGTCCGCCGAAAATCATCCGGGCGCCGCAGCTCGGCGCGCCGCAGCATCCCTCCCCCTTGCGTCACCCGGACCGGCCCGGCGTCGGGGCCTCGAAATTCGTGCCGGAAAACTGCTTCGTGCGCCAGCAATTGGAAACGCTGGTGGGCGAGCCGGCGGGAGAGGAATGGCTCTTCGAGAAGGCCGGCCCGAGAGAAAAATTGTTCTTCGATCCGGCGAAAACCAAGGCCGCCGTAGTCACCTGCGGCGGCCTCTCCCCCGGTTTGAACAACGTCATCCGCTCCCTGTTCCTCGAACTGCGGCTGCGCTACGGCGTGGGCGAGGTGTTGGGCATCCGCTACGGCTACGAGGGCTTGAATCCGCAGGTCGCCGCGCCGCCGTTGACGCTGACGCCGGAGTTCGTCGAACACATCCACGAAAACGGCGGCACCGTGCTCGGCTCCTCCCGCGGCGCGCAGGAGCCGGCGGTGATGGTCGATTATCTCGCGGAGCGGGAAATCAACGCGCTGTTCTGCGTCGGCGGCGACGGCACGCAGCGCGGGGCGCACCAGATCGCCGAGGAAGCGGCGCGGCGCAAGCTGCCCCTGGCGGTGGTGGGCATCCCGAAAACGATCGACAACGACGTCCTCTACTGCGACCGCACTTTCGGATACTCGACCGCCCTGTCCGAGGCCCAAAAAGTCCTGCTCTGCGCCCATATCGAATCCAAGGGGATGCGCAACGGCATCGGGCTGGTCAAACTGATGGGCCGGGAATCGGGCTTCATCGCCGCCGGGGCGACCCTGGCCAGCCAGGAGGTCAATTTCACGCTGATTCCCGAGCTTCCCTTCGCCCTGGACGGCCCGCACGGATTTTTGAACGTTTTGCGCGAACGGATGATCCGCCGCGGGCACGCCGTGATCGCCGTGGCCGAGGGCGCCGGGCAGGATCTCTTCCCGCAGCGGGAAACCGCCTGCGACGCCTCGGGCAACGTGAAATTCCGGGACATCGGTCTGCTGCTGAAACAAAAGATCCTCGACTACTTCGCCCGGCACGGCCCGGCGGTGGGGGTGAAGTATTTCGAACCGAGCTACATCATCCGCAGCGTGCCGGCCAACTGCGAGGACGACATCCTCTGCGACCAGTTCGCCCGCCGGGCTGTCCATGCCGCCCTGGCCGGCAAGACCGACGTCTTCATCGGGCTGATGAACTCCACGTTCGTCCACGTGCCCCTGGCCCTGGCCATCGGACGGATGCGCTACGTCCGGGTCGACGGCGAATTCTGGAACAGCGTCCTGGCCACCACCGGCCAGCCCCCGCGATTCTACGCTTGATGCGCCGCCCGCCGACTAGTGCTTCGTCAATCTGAAGATTATGGATGCCATGCCCGCGCTGGCGTGGGCATGGCATCCGAAGCTTCCCGCATGTCCACGCAAGCGTGGACATGGCGCCCCACCCCCATTTTGAGACTTGATAAAGCACTATTGAATTCGATTGCGTCTACTGAAGTGCAATCGTGGAGCACCTTTTCACCCCCGCGACCGCCGTCGCGGGGCGTTCATGGGATGCTAACCAATACAAACGTGGCAAGGTTTGACAAATCGGTCGAATCTGCATATAAATGAATACTGTAGGGATTTTAGCGGTTATAAGACACCGACCCGGGGAAGGCCTCTCTGATGCGGAAGATCCTGCTTGCCGCCTGGTTTGCGCTGCCGGCGTTTCTGCTCCTTGCGGCGCCCCGGCTGGAAGCCGTCGTCGTTCAGACCATCGGGCCTTTCGACGTCTCGTTCTTCAACCAAAACGAAAGCTATTCCGACGGCGGAACCACGTACACGGGAACCAAAAACTGGACCGCCGCCGAAATGGCCGACGTGGCGGCGATGATCCTGGCCTGGGACGACGGCATTCTCAATCCCGCCGGGCCGCGGCAAATCACGCTGAACGTGATGTGGGACAACCTCGGCTCCGGCACGCTCGGCCTGGCGTTCGACAAGCTGACGGGGGATTACTCCACCGCGTGGACCAACGTGGAATACCTCTGGCGGGAATCGTTGAGTCCCACCAGCACCGGACCCGACGTACTCTATCGCTTCAGCACGGCATTCAATTGGCATACCGGCGCATCGTTGCCCGGGACCAACGAAATCGATTTCCGCAGCGTGGTCTGCCACGAGATCGGGCATTCCCTGGGATTCACCTCGACGTACGACTTGGGGAGTGATTCCTGGTGGCTGGGCGGATTGACGGCCTGGGATAAATGCCTCCGCGACGCCCCGGCCGGCGGCAATATGCCGTTGGTCAACGGAACGGGCACGCCGGGGAATTTCAACCAAACCGCCGCTCCCGTCTACTTCAACGGAGTCAATGCCAACGCGGCCAACGGCGGCAGTCGGATGGCCGTCTATGCGCCCAGTTCCTTTGAGAACGGCTCCAGCCTCATCCATCCCGACGAGAGCACGTACCCCAATGCCCTGATGAGTCCGCAACTCAGTTACGGCCAGGTCGTCCGCGAGCCGACGGTGCTGGAATGGCAAATGATGAACGACCTGGGCTGGAACACCGTGATGAAGACCTGGACCAACGGCGCCGGCGGCAAGACCTGGGGGACCAGCGGCAATTGGACCCCCGCCAATATCCCCGACTCGTCCCGAACCGCCTCGTTCACCAACGCCGGCCTCTCCGCGGGCGACACCATCACGCTGGGCGGCGACCGCAGCGTGCGGAATTTGATCTTCGACACCACGACCAGTTTCTCGATCGGCGGCGGTTCGGGCGCTTTGGTCTTGGCCACCGGCGACCTGACGCGCACCGCTTCTTCTTCCGGGACGCAGACCGTCGCCCGGCCCGTGATCCTGGGATCCGACGCCGTTTGGGACGTCGCCGGTTCCGGCCAGCTTACGGTTTCGGGACTACTCCTGGGCGCCTATCCGCTTGAAAAACGCGGCGCCGGCACGTTGAAACTGACCGGGGGGCTCGCCTCCGGCGGAATCACGCTGATCGACGTCCAGGCGGGCAAGACCGTGCTGGCGGCCACCAACGTCAACCGGAGCAATCTGAACGTTCACACCGCGGCCGGGGCGACGTGGGAGATCGACAGCGGAACACACGTCCTGGGGAGCATCACCGGCGACGGCGCGACCTACGTGCTGGGAAGCGGCCGGTTAACGGCCGCGTCCATCACCCAAGGCTCGCTCACCATCGGCGGCGTTCCTCCCGGCGACGGCCCCGTCATCGCCGTGCCGGAACCGGCGACCGTGGTTCTCCTCCTGCTTGCCGCCGCGGCGTCCGTGCCCGTCTTGTGGAAGCGATAGAAGTAGAAGGCGCCCTCGTCTACGAACGGACTTATTGGACATTCAGGACGACTTCTCCATAGACAATTCCATCCGCCTGGCCTCGTCTCGGAACCAACCGGTACACACCCGGAGGGAGAGTTTGGCCGACAAGCGTCTTTCCTCCCCTCCCGCCGATTACTTTTGGTCCCAAATTGGGGCGACTGTGGGGAGAAAGGAAATTGAGGACCGGGACGCCTCGGCTGTCAACTATCGCCATTCCCGAGGTTCCATCATAAGTTGCGGAAATGATCGTTGTCGGCCGAGTAAGGACGATTTTATTGCCGTCCAACCGGGGTTTTACAAGCGCAGTTTGCCTTCCCCACAGCTTGATGTTCTCCGGACTAAACTGCGTGTTCAAATAAATGGTGGCCGATCCGCCAAGGGTTCTGAGCTGATAACTGCCGGGAGGAAGGACGCCGTATACGCCATTCCCCGCGGTGAACTCGAAGGGTCTTATCGTGACGTAGGGACTGCCGTTTTGCATAATTGTATAACTTTTAAGGCCCGCTGTCCGGGTGACGCGTATGATCATGGCGCGTTGGCGAAGGACCAATACGGGGCTGCTTTTTTCAGTCCCACTTAACTGGAACTCCCGTGCGTGGAGTTGGACGCCGTTCACGCCCATCAAGAGAAGCACAAGAAAAAGGACTGTAGGACGGGACATCTTTCCTTGAAGGATTCTCAAAGACTGTTGATGAAAGAACTGTCGCATTTGGATACCTCCCTAAAATTGAGGGTGTGTGGTACTGCCTCTTTTCGTTCTGCGCGACTTATGCTCCTATGAAGCGAGGCTAGACTAGAGGCACAAAGAAGGGTACGTCGGCAGCCGATCGATGTCAAAAACGGTGGGACGGCTGCCAATCGGCGTTTCAAAATCAGCCGCGGGATGCGTGAAAATCCTCCAAATCGTAGCGATTGGCAGGTAGTATCAGGCTTGGACTTCTGATTCTCCCGCGGGTAACGGTTGAGAGGAGAAGCGGGACAAGATGGCAAGCGTGCATCAGGCGCCGCTATTCCACGAGCAGAAGCGACCGGACGTCGCTTCTACCCGGGCACTTCGTAGACCATCACGCCATTGTGCCGGCTGGAGGCGATTCCGGTGCCCAGCACGAGGACCACGCGGTCGCCGGGGAGGAGATAGCCTTCGCCGCGGTCGATGACATGCCGGAGCAGTTGCACCGGATCGTCGGCGGGGGCGTCCCGCATCGGGATAATCCCCCAGAAAAGACACATCCGCCGCAAGGTCGCCTCCGCATCGCTGACGCCCACCGTGTGGACGAAAGAACGATACTGCGAGATGATCCGCGCCGTCTCGCCGCTGGCGGTGGCCACGATCAGCACCCGGGCGCCCAACTGCTCGGCAATTTGCACCGCGCCGGCGGTGACGGCCTGCGTGATGGAGTTGTCGGCGGCAGGGGGAGTCGTCGAGGGGGACAGTCCCATTTTTCCTGCGGAAAAAACGGGACAGTCCCCAAATTGCATGGCCGCCGTGCCGGCGGCCGCTGAACGACGTCCGCGAAGCAGCGATTCGGTGGCCAGGGCGATGCGGTGCATCATCTGCACGGCCTGGACGGGATACTCGCCCACGGCCGACTCGCCGGAGAGCATGCAGGCGTCGGCCCCGTCGAGGATGGCGTTGGCCACGTCGGTGGCTTCAGCCCGGGTGGGGAGCAGGGAGTGGTGCATGCTTTCGAGCATCTGCGTGGCGACGATCACCGGTTTGCCGGCCCGATGGCAGGCGGCAATGATCCGCTTCTGCACCAGGGGAACCGCGGCGATGTCGATTTCGACGCCCAGGTCGCCCCGGGCGACCATGATCCCGTCGGCCGCGGCGACCAGCGGCTCCAGGTTTTCGACGGCCTCGGGCTTTTCGATCTTGGCGATGATCCGGGGCCCTTCCCCTGCCCCGGCGGCGATCAATTCCCGCAACTCGGCCACGTCTTCGGGCCGGCGGACGAAGCTCAGGCCGAGATAATCGGCCCCTTGCTCGGCGGCCCAGCGGGCGTATTGGTGGTCGTTTTCGGTCAGCGCCCGGACGCTGAGTTTGACGCCGGGCAGGTTGATCCCCTGCCGGCTGCGGAACGTGCCCCCCTGCACCACGCTGCAGACCGCCGCGTTGGCGGTCTTTTGCTCGACCCGGAGTTCTACGGTGCCGTCGGCCAGCATCACGCGGTCGCCGGGCGACAGCTCGTCGATCAACGGCGGATAGGTGGCAGTCAGCGCCGGAAAAGGCGACTGCCCCTTTTGTAGCGAGGTCCCATGTTCCGGCCCGCGGACGAAGGACAGCATCTCGCCGGCCTTGCAGGTGAGGCTTCCGTCGGGGAGTTCGCCCAGGCGGATTTTCGGCCCGGCCAGATCGACCAGGACGGCCACGGTCGTCCCCGCGGCGCGGCTGGCCCGGCGGACCGAATCGAGCCGCGTCTGCAAGACCTCGATCGTGCCGTGGGCGGAGTTCAGGCGGAAGACGTCGACGCCGGCGCGGATCAACTCCTCGATCTTTTCCTCCGTCTCGGAGGCCGGCCCCAGGGTGGCCACGATTTTCGTCCGGCTCGGGGGCCGTTTGGCAGGGAACGATGCGGTGGACATGGCAAGTTGCTGAGTTTAGCGGCCGCCGGCACGGCGGCAGCTTGGAAAGATCAGATTAAAAAAATGGTTTACTCTCTAGCCGGCGGCTAACAGCCTTAAGTTTACCCACATTTTTGCTATGATAGGAGCCGGCGGAAAGGATTACTGCCGTTGGCCTTAAGC
>JAFGPV010000024.1 GCA_016936015.1 Pirellulales bacterium | reverse complement strand
CCGCGCCGAATCGCCCCGCATCCTCCTGGTCGAAAAGAATCCGCAACTGTTCGCCGACCTCTCGGCCGCTTTGGTCGAAGCGAATTATCAAATCTGCCATTGCCGCGACGCCGAAGAAGCGCTGGACCTGATCGGGCGCCAACCGCCGGACGCGATCATTTCCGACGTCTTCGGAGAACACTCAGGCGGCGAGTTCCGCGAGCGCGTCAAGCAGCGGCCCGGGATGAAAGACGTGCCGGTGATGTTCCTGACTCCCGCCCAGGCGCCCGACATCTTCCTCCGTCACGACGACCACGGCGGCACCTACTACCTCCGGAAATCCTGCGGCCCGGAGGTCCTGCTCCGGCTTTTGGAGCGCGTGCTGGATTTTGCGCCGGTTGGGCGGTGAATTGCCTCCCGCTTTCCCATAAACTCTTCGTTGCCGGGGCCGAGGACGATCCGGCTCGCTCGTTTTCAAACGATCCCAGCTTGTTTTTCGCCCCTTTTTGAGGGATAATAAGGAGGGTGGTGCTTTGTACCAACGGAGAAGTGGTCCATGACGACGCTCATTCTCGATCCGCACGTCGAAGAGCGCCTGCTCGAGCAGCGCCGGGCGTGGGGCGCGGATCAATTCGACCTGCTGCCCGGCGAAAAACGCCCCGCTTTCGAAGTCACGTACTCCGAAGACGATTGGAAATGGGTGCTCTAGCATTCCGTTATGTTCCGCCTGACGTTTAATCCCGTTGCCGACAGTTATCTGCTGGTGATCGCCGTGGCGGTCGGGCTGGCGGCGCTGCTGGCGCTGACGCCGGGGCGGGGGAGGACGCGGGGAGGGCGGCGGTGGATCTTGGTGCTCTTGCGGACGGGCGTGATCCTGCTGCTGACGGCGGCGATGCTGCGGCCGACGCTGGTCTATACGCAACTGAAAAAACAGTCGGCCACGCTGGTGGTGCTGGCCGACCAGTCGCGGAGCATGGGCGTGCCCGACGCGGTCGGGGGCAAGACGCGGTGGGAAGCGCTGCGGGAAGCGACGGCTGAGGCCGCCGGGGCGCTGAAGGATCTGGCCGAGGATTTCGAGGTCAAGGCCTACGTCTTCGATGCCGAAAAGCACGCCGTCGCCCTGGAGAAGAACGGCGAACTGGTCTTGCCGAAGAAACCGGAAGGGCGGCAGACCGCCATCGGGGCCGTGCTGGAAGACGCCGTCCGCCAGGAGGCCGGCAAGCGGCTGCTGGGCGCGATCCTCCTGAGCGACGGCGCCCAGCGGGCGTTGGCCTCTCCCGGCGGCGTCCCGAGCGGCACGGTTCCCCGCGACGAGCCGCCGCAGATCGCCGCCGCCCGGCTGAAGCAGTTGGGCTGCCCGATCTACGCCTTTCCCTTCGGCCAGTCCCGCGGGCTGGGCCAGGCGCAGGACGTGGCGGTCAAGGACCTGCGGGTCAATCCGACGGTGTTTGTGAAGAACGAGTTGGCGATCCGGGCGGAGGTCCGGATCGACGGCTACGTGAACCGCCCGATCCTGGTCCAGACGCTGTTCGAGACGGCGCCCGGCAAGATGACGGTCGTGGCCGAGAAGAAGATCACAGCCGAGACGGACAATCAACTGCTGCCGGTGGAGTTTACGTACGCTCCGCAGATTCCGGGGGAATTCAAGGTCACGGTCCAGATCCAACCGCAGCCGGGCGAGCTGGTCACCACGAACAACCGGCTGAGCACGCTGGTCGACGTGCTCAAGGGTGGGATTAACGTGCTCTATCTGGAAGGGGCCGTCCGCGTGGAGACGAAGTTCATCCGCCGCGCCCTGGCGGCCTCGCCGAACGTCAACGTCGATTTCGTGCGGCTCGATCCCCGCGATCCCCGGACCCGGCCGGTCGGCTTTACGGACTATTTCAAACCGGGCAAGTACGACGTGTACCTGCTGGGCGACGTCGATTCCACCGCCTTCCAGGGCGACGAGCTGAAGGACCTGGCGGAATGCGTCGCCCGCGGAGCGGGCCTGATGATGTTCGGCGGCTTCCACAGCTTTGGAGCCGGCGGCTATTTCGGTACGCCGTTGGCCAAGGTGCTGCCGGTGGGCATGGACCGCTTCGACCGGCAGAATCCCGACGAGCCGATTCGCAGCGACCTGCACTGGCCCGGGCCGATTTCGATCCGGCTGACGCCGCTGGGACAGCGGCACTTTGCGTTGCGTCTGGCGTCTAGTGCCGAGGCGAACGCCGCCCTGTGGGCGAAGCTGCCGCCGCTGACGGGCGCCAACCGGTTGCACGACCTTTCGGCCGGCGCGACGGTGCTGGCTACTTCCGCCGACGACAAGCCGCTCTTGGTCGCCCAGCAGTACGGCGACGGCCGGGTGCTGGCCTTCGCCGGCGATTCGACGTGGCAGTGGCAGATGCGGGGCTACGGGCCGGCCTTCCAGCGCTTCTGGCGGCAGATCATCCTCTGGCTGGCCAAGAAGGACCAAGCCCGGGAGAGCGGCGTGTGGATCCGGCTCGATCCCCGGCGGTACGCGCCGGGGCAGCGCGTGGAATTCGCGGCCGGCGCCCGGGACGACGACGGCGAACCGGTCAAAGACGCGCAATTCCGCGCGGAAGTGATCCTGCCCAACGGGACGCGCCGGCCGCTGACAATGGTCCCCCGCGACGAGCAGATGACCGGCTCGTTCCGCGACACGCAGACCGCCGGCGACTACGCGCTGGAGGTCAAGGCGCTGCAGGACGGCCAGGAGCTCGGTTCCGCCCGGACGCGGTTCCTGGTCTCCCAGCAGGATCTGGAGTTGGACAACGCCGCGGCCGACGCCGAGACGATGAAGAGCCTCGCCGCCCTGACCGGCGGCCAGACGCTGGCCCCCGAGCAGCTTGGCGACCTGATTGCCCGATTGGCCAAGCAGAGCGCGGAGCAGGAAATCGAGCAGGAAACCAAAAAGACCTTCTACGACACCTGGTCTTTTTTCCTCACCCTCGTTGCCCTGCTCGGCGTGGAGTGGTATCTGCGGAAACGCTGGGGCTTGGTGTGAGAGAGCGACCAAGCCAAGGCTTTTCAAGCTTAGGCATTGCCAAGTCTTAAAATGGGGGTTGGGCGCCATGTTTCGAAATGGGTGTTTCGGAGGGCACAAAAAATGGAGATCATGGGCGCGAGGGATTCGGGATAGGGGATTGGAAATCAAGCACGTTCCTCAGTTGGGCATCAACTCTTGAAAAATGCACGGTTGGGGTCCCGGTCTGGGGGATTTTCAATCTTTTGGGGGAGGCCGTTGCTCAACAAAATTGAAATTTTCCACGTTTTTTTAGTGCGAGCCGCACTTCCGTGCAGCGTACGCGGCGGCGCATCCTCCATGGCTTTTCGACGAAATGACGCGACAAGGATATTGGACGCGCTCTCCTAGGAGCCGTTCCCTGTCGATCAACGGGTTACGGTTGCACGCCGAATTGTAAAAGAACGAAGCGTCACGGCACGAGTCAATGCTGCGGTGTTAAGTGTACATAATTATACTATTCGTGTCAAGACCAATTTGGGCCACCCGGGGCTTTTTCGAGGATGTCCGGGCAATCGGGTTGCTAAAAGCAGAGCTTTCCGTGCTTTCATCAAGGATCCTGGTTTGTTCCGGTTCAAGTCTCCTTCGGGGCTGTCCCAACGGGGCAGCAGATCACCCAGCCCTGGGCATCGCCCAGGGGCGCGGAGGCCGGAGGAGGGCGATTGCGGCCCATCGGGCCAACGGTTCGTTCGCCATGCAGAACGGTTGGCCCGTTGGGCCGAGGTCAACATGGCGCTGCGATGATTCCCCTGGGCGATGCCCAGGGCTGGGCGAATTACAGGGCCTTCGGCCCGTCGATCATCATAACCATTGGAATAAAAACATCCTCGGAATGCGGCTGCTGCATGGTCAAAAATCACTGCTTTTTTAGCAGCTTGCCGTAAAAGTGTAGTGTCTCAGTCAGTTGGTTATGGATGATTTTCCATGTCCCGAAGGGGCAACGCCGTAGAGCCAGGGCTGCAAGGCCCTGATTGTGATATGGATTTTTGCTAACGCCCGTTTTACGGGCGTTGTCCGCCAACGGCGGTATTAGGCCTGGGCGTTTACGCCGGGTTCTTGGATGATGTTGCTCCCCCCAACCCCACCTCCCCCTGCCGCCGTCGGAGACGGCGGCAGGGGGAGGTGGGGCATAATCAATCACCTGCACGGCTCAACCCGTGCTAAAGAGACAGTCCAGTTTTTTTGGTAATGGAGGCATAGTAGTGAAATAATTGACCTCCCGGCATTTGGGGGATTTGTGCAGACTAGTT
>JAFGPV010000156.1 GCA_016936015.1 Pirellulales bacterium | reverse complement strand
GGTAGTCGCCCCGGCAGGGAATTGCCTTTGTTCAATTTGCAATTTGCAATTTGCAATTTACAATTTGCAATAAAAGAGCGTCCCCTCCACCTGCTCGAAAGCCTTTCTCCCCCAATATGCCCCACTCCCTGGACGATCTGATTGCTTACTGGCCCTGGGCCGTCTTGGCGGCCGGCGTGCTTTTCGCGTTGGGGGTGCTGCGGCGGTGGCTGAGGCGGCGGAAACGCCGAAAACCCCTGCCGGCGGCCCCGCCGCCGATCGACGTGCAGAAGCTGATCAATCAAGGCCCGCCGGCCGGCCCGCCGACGCTGGAGTTCTACAACATCCCCGTCCGTCTGGCGGCCCTGACGTTGGCCCCGGTGGGCCGCTCGGGATCGTTGCCGCCGGAGGAGGAACTGCCCGGCCTGTTCGAGGCGCTGCTGCCCGGCCTGGCCCAGATCGTCCAACTCCACCAGCCGCCCGTCCGCCACTGGCCGAACCAGTTCAGCACCCGCGGCTTCGCTCAGGCCTTCTTCCAAAACGCTAAGTGGCCCGGCGAGCACTGCAAAGGCACGCCCTGGTCCGCCGTGGCGGGGATCTTCAAACACGAAGGCCAACCCTATATGGCCGCCCTGGTCCTCCGCGCCGCCGGCGCGAACAGCCTTGGACAGATCACCCTCGGCACCGAATACGACTGGCTCGGCTGCCTCCGGGTCAAGGTGCATTGACGACTTTAGCGCCGCCGCCGCCGCCGCCGCCGCTACCGCGAACTGCTCCGCGAGGAGATCGCCCGCACCGTCGCTTCGCCCGAGGTGATCGACGAAGAAATCCGCGCCCTCTTAAACTGCCTTTAATAACCAAAAGCAGAAGCGGCATCCTGCCGCTTCCCGGAAACCGATCAGGATTAGCCCCTCCTTTTCTCCCGGCGTTTCCGAATCGCATAGCGCAAAAAGGAGAGCAGGCCCGAAAACCGGTACTCCGGATCGACGTAGTGCTCGATCGCGTAAAACGCAAAATAGTAGAAACGGCAGAACGCCCAGACCGACAGCGTAAGAAGCAACGTAATCGTCACGCCGGGCGCCTGCAACACCACCAGCACCGCTGCCAGCAGGCCAAGGGCCAGGAACAGCACGCCTTTCATCCAAAGAATCGTCGGATTCTTGAGGTCTCTCATGGATTGGATCCTCGGGGTCGATCGTGATTCCAGGCTCTATCCAGCGGTAGGGCTTGAAATACCACGGCTATCTCAACATCTCATCCCCCCGCGTTAGGTGGCCAAAAACTGGGCTGGATATCCCGTGGGAGATAGTGTAATATACATGCGTATATGTATTCGACGAACTAGCCTTTGACCAATCCAAGGCCGCGGGCACACAATGCGCAATGAGCTGCCGTTTTCGTGGGAAAGACATGAAACCAGAAATAAAAAAACGTGAAAAAAACGCATTTTGCTGTACAACGGCCTCCCCGAAAGAACGAAGTACGCCGTGCCCCCAAGCAACCACCCCCCGGCCACCCCCCCGAAGTCGCCCAAACCGGCACCCTGTTGACCAACCATGTTTTGTAGGAGTCGGCTCATGCCGCCGATGATCCGCTTTGAAACCAAACCGAAAAACAACGGAAGATTCTATGACGACGTTACCTCCCGCGGGCCGCCTGCACGGCCCGGACGGCCGCCACGAGTTTGCCGGGACCGTGGCGGATCACGTCGCAGGCGGGCAGGCCCAAGCGGCGCTCGACCCGTTGGCACTCGGCCAGGACTTCGTCATCCCGCGGCACGTGCTGGCCGTTGACCGCCACGCCGATCACGCGGCAGGGGTGCATCAAGTTGGCCATCCGCTCGTTGACCTCGACCATCTCGTCCAGCGAGGCCAGCGGCACGTCTTCCAGGCCGAAAACGGCCTGCCGGCCCATCTCGTAGCAGAGGATCAGCCCGTCGGGCATGACGCCGTGCAGCAGGCTGAGCGTCACGCCGGAATAGCGGGGATGGAAGAGGCTGCCCTGGCCCTCGACGACGATCACGTCGTGGTGCTGGTTGGCCAATACCAGCTTCTCGGCCGCCCCGGCCACGAAGTCGCCAATCACGCGGTCCACCGCGCAGCCGCCGCCGGCGATCAGGATCCCCGTCTGGCCCGTGGCCACGAACTGGGCGTCAACGCCCTCGCGTTTCAATCCCTCGGCCAGCTCGACGGCGGCCACCATTTTCCCGCAGCTACAGTCGTTGGCGATGGTGTGGATCCGCAGGCACTCGGGCCGGATGCCGCGGCGGTTGGCCACGTCGTGCTCGTCGCTGTCACGGAGATCAACCAGCCGGACGCCGTGCTCCGCGGCGGCGCGGGCGAACTCGGCGTCGTCTTTCAAGAGATCGTGCAGTCCGGAGACGACGGTCAGGCGGCGGCGGATGGCATCCAGGACGATCGGCCGCCACGTGACGGGGATCTTTCCGCCCGGCGGGGCGATGCCGATCACCAGCGTGTTGGCCGCCGGCGCCTCGTCCAGCGACGCCACGCACCGAATGTCGCCGCCCGTGCGAAACACCTCCCGGCAGGTCTTGCCCGCCGCCTGCCGGTCCAATACCGCCACCACCTCCTCCGGCCGATAACGGAGCACGCAGATCGCCGTCTTCGCGGTATGGGCGTCGTTGTAACCGTCGGTCAGCAGAATCATGCGTCGGCCGGGCATGGCATGAGCATATAACGGCGAGTAATCAGCGGCAAGGTGTCTTTTCCTGTTCCCTGTATCCGGTCGGATCTGCTATAATCAAAGGAATGTTGATAAGGAATCAGTAATTATTTCGGGGACGACGCCCTGACGTTCCCTCGGGAGTTTCCATGATGACCTATCAGGAAGCACTCACACAGGAAATCCGTTCTTTACCGCCGGCGCTTCTGCCGGAAGTGCTGGATTTTATTCTTTTCTTGAAGATTAAAAAACACACTGCGGAGGATTCGATCCTGGAGGAAATGCAAGAAAGATACCTCCAACAAGAGCTCGAGGCCCTTTCCCAATCGTATCGGACGCGATTGGCCGAGGAAGGAAAACTGGAGCAGAGTGCCGAGGAGGTGATGACGACGCTGAAAAAGACGAGAGAGGAAATTGCGGAAAATGAGTATCGGCAATGAATGGATCGTTTTCGATACGAATATCTGGATTTTTGGACTGCGGAATCAAGCGGATCAACCGGCATGTCATCGGTTGCTGCAGAATTTCCATCGGTTCTCCGTGAAAATCCCCTATCAGATTTTCCTGGAGCTGAAAGCCAACCTGGAACCGGATGAACTAAAACGCTTTTTTCGTCTCATTCATCTTGATCCACGCCGTAGCGAACTCTCGTGGGAAAAGGCCGAGGCGGACTTGATCGTGAAGTATCAAAAGCTGGGCTGCAAACTCGGCGACGCCGCCATTGCCGCCCATCTGGAGCAGATGGGCATCGTTACGCTGGTTTCTGAAAACCGGGATTTCCTGGAAGAAATCAAGGGACTTCCTTTTCGGGTTTTACGCGCCGAAGAAGCGTTGCGGGGGCTTGACCGAGGATTGCACACCACCGGGTAATGGAGGTAGAGGGGAGTGCCGCTCAGGAAACTGATCCCCGCGAATTACTCTCCACGGTCCCCTACTTTTCCGCCCCGCAGAGTTCGCGGGAGACCGATTCCACCACGTCGGCGTCGATCTGGTTGAGTTCCTCGCCGGCGCCGGCCACCAGGGTGAGTTCGGCCAGGCGCGATACGCGGCGGGGATTACCGTCGGTCAGCGCATGAAGCCGCGCCATGGCTGATTCGGAAAACAGCGGCGCGCTTTGGCCCGCTTGATGCAGCGAATGATTCAAGAACTTTTCCGTGTCGGGCTGCTCCCACGGCTCCAGGTCGATTCGCAGCTCGGTCAATTCGCCCAGTCGCCGGCTCAAGGGCGTCAACCGTTCCTGCCGACCCGCCAGCACGACCGTCAGGCGCGACTCGGGCGACTCGTCGAACTGCATCAGCCGCAGCAGGGCGACGGTGACCGGGTCCGAGACGCCCTCCGCGTCGTCCAACAGGAAGACCGTGTCGAGTTGCTGCCAGCGATGCGCCAGGAGCCGATCCTCGAGCATCCGCCACAGGACGACCGGTGCAGTGGTCGGCGAAGGATTCGCCCCCCAATCGGCCGCCAGTTGCCAGAGCACTTCGGCGACGTCCCGGCCCGGGAGATTCATCTGCGAAACGGCCGCTCCGCGACGCCGAAGCTGCTCGGCAAAGACGGTCAGCAGCAACGACTTGCCGCTGCCGGCCGGGCCGGTCATCCATCCCAGCCGCCGCCGGTTTTCCACCAGGAAATGCAGCCGGGCCAATGCCTCCTCGTGCATCGGGCTGGCGTAAAAAAAGTGCGGATCCAGGCCGCGGCAAAACGGCGGAGTCTTCAATCCCCAAGGATTCGGATACATCGAGCGTCGCCTTTGCTGTTGATGGTCGGAATGCGGGTCTCGAGCAGCCGGCGGCTAACAGCGCCGCGCGGTGTACCGATTTCTCTCGGCGGCTGTTAGCCGCCGGCTAGATCATTTTCACGTAACTCAATAAAATAGAGGAAATGCGCCAACTTTGCGGGCGCCTCATGCCCGGCTTCCTCCCGTATCCTTTCTCTCTTCGGTACAATCCTTAATCAGACTTGACGGGGTCCTTGATGTCCGAACGCTTTTTCGTCGAAACGCCGATCCGCGGAGACCGGGCCACCTTGACCGGTCCCGAGGCGCATCACTTGATCCACGTGATGCGGGCCCGGCAGGGCGACGCAGTGGTGCTGTTCGACGGCAGCGGCTGGGAGTTCTCGGCCGCCGTTACGGATCTCGGCCGCGGCAGCGTCGATCTGCACGTCGTCGCCCGGCGGGAAGTCGATCGGGAGCTTTCCCGGGAAATCGTCCTCGCCGTCGCCTTGCCCAAGGGTCAGCGGCAGAAATACCTCGTGGAAAAGGCGGTGGAACTGGGCGTAATACGCCTCGTACCGCTCAGGACCAAGCGCGCCGTGGCGCAGCCGGATCGGACGGCGCTGGAACGTTTGCGGCGGACCGTGATCGAGGCTTCTAAGCAATGCGGACGGAACCGCCTGATGGAAATCGCCCCGCCGCAGGACTGGCCGGACTTCATCGAGGCGACGCGAAATGAGTCCTGCCGTTTGCTGGCTCACTTAGCACCCGGCGAATCACCGGAAGCAAACAGTCAGTCGCCGGGAGATAAAGTTATCCTGGCCGTCGGTCCGGAGGGTGGATGGACCGACGAGGAAGCCGCGCTGGCCGTGGCCGCCGGTTGGCGCACGGTCAGCCTCGGCCGACGCGTCCTCCGCGTCGAAACCGCGGCGCTGGTCTTGGTGACCTGGATGACGAAAAACTAACCGCTCTCCACTTGCACATGTCCATTATCACCCTCACAACCGATTTCGGCGAGGGCAGCCCCTACGTGGCGGCAATGAAGGGGGTGATCTTGACGATCCATCCCGAGGTGACAATCGTGGACGTCACGCACTCCGTCCCCGCCCAGGAGATCCGTCGGGGGGCGTTGGTCCTCGATCGGGTGACGGGACGCTTTCCCGACGGTTCGATCCACGTGGCCGTGGTCGATCCCGGCGTGGGGACCGAGCGGGCGCTGGTGTACGCCGAGATCGGCGCGCAGCGGTATTTGGCACCCGACAACGGGCTGCTCAGCCGGTTGGCGCTCCGGTTGCCGCCACGGAAGATCATCAAACTGACTCAGAGGGAATTCTGGCTGGAAAACGTCTCGGACACGTTCCACGGCCGGGACGTCCTGGCCCCGGTCGCCGCCCGGTTGAGCCTGGGACTCGAGCCGGAACGCCTCGGGCCTCCGCTGGAAAAACTCGTCATGCTCTCCTGGCCCGAGGTGCGGATTACTCCCACGCGGATAGCGGGGACGATCCTGGAAATCGATTCCTTCGGGAACCTGGTCACCGACGTTTCGGAGGAGATGCTGGCCGGCCGGCCCATCGATGAGCGGGTGCGCATTATGTGCGGTACTCAAAAAATCCACGGCATCCACCGCGTCTACGGCCGGCAGCCCCCCGGGACGCTGATCGCCTTGATCAATTCCCACGGCAACTTGGAGTTGGCGGTGGTCAACGGGAACGCCGCCCGGCAATTGGACATTGCGGAAGGGACGCCCGTCACGTTGACCTGGGAGTGATCAAATGAGCCGGAAGCCGTAGAGGTTGATTGGCGGACGGAGCATTCCCCGCGTTGGGAGGGAATTTCCGAGTCACTTTTTAAAAATCCCTCTCGACACGGCGGCGGCTTCTCAGTATCCTCCCCCCTCGATTTCCTCGGTATCCGGTCGAATCGGCGGAATATCGGGGAATACGGGTCTTTTCCTTGTCTTGGCCGTCGGTGAACTTCATCCCGCTCGAACCCGTCGGGAGATGATTCCGTAATGGCTTCATGGTCAACGGAAAAACTCGTCCATTATTGCTAGCAGTGCTAGCGTAATACGTTGCTCGTCATTCATCACTTCCCCGTGGCACGGAGGTTTCGGAAGATGAAAAATTTCCTATGGCTTGTCTTGCCGGCGTTGGCCGGCATTGGGCTGTTCGGGGCGGGCGCATCGGCCCAAGTGGGGCCGGACGGTGATCTCACGTATCAGGTTTCGTCCCGCCTGTTCGGCGGGCAGGCCCTGCCGGGCGAACCCGACCTGCTGTACCGCAACCGGTACGAGGGCGAGTGGCTGACGGCCACGGCGGACCTCCTGGTCATGGACCGCGTCGGCCCGCGGTCGGTGCCGCTGGTCCGCAACGCGACCACCGGCGCAGAACTGCTCAACGCCAAGGACCTGGATTTCAAGTGGGAACTCGGTCCCCGGGTGAACTTCATCGCCCATCGGGTCCTCTTCGACCAGGACATCGAGGCGAGTTACTTCGGCATCGACGGCTTCCGGGCCTCGGAGACGGTCTACAGCGCAAGTAATCCCATCGCCTTCAGCATCCCCGGCTACACCTACACCGCCGCCAACGGGGCCGGCATCCGCTTCGAATATCCTTCGCAGATCTACAGCGCGGAGCTGAACGGCCGGATCTACCTCTACGATCGCTTGTCGTTGTTGGCCGGCTTCCGCTGGGTCAATTTGCACGAGAACCTGGTCGGCACCGGCATCGTCGGCGGCATGGGGACCGAATTCCTCGACATCAACGTCGACAACCACCTCTACGGCGGTCAAATCGGCATGGACGTCTCGCTGTTGGATTTCGACGGTCCGTTCCGCATCGACGGCGTGCTGAAGGCCGGCGTTTTCGGCAACTACACCGATCAGGCGGCGATCGTGGGAGGCAGGAATTACGGCGACAAACGGGACCACACCGCCTTCCTCGGCGAAATCAACCTGGTGGCCGTGTACGAAATCACCCCCAATATTCTCCTGCGGGGCGGTTATCAGGTCCTCTGGCTCGAAGGCGTGGCCCTGGCCGGCGATCAGCCCGCCACCTTGGATCTGAACAGCAACGACTTCCAACCCGACACCCGCGGAAGCCTGTTCTATCACGGCGCCTTCGCCGGATTGGAAATCAATTATTAAACCTTCAGGAGGCCGGACATTCCTGTCTGGCATTCAGGAGGCCGGACATTCCTGTCTGGCATTCAGGAGGCCGGACATTCCTGTCTGGCATGAAAGACAGGCAAGAATGCCTGTCCTCCTGGGCGTATATTCCGAACCCGCGGATTCCCCTCCGCGGGTTTTTTTCGTAGGATAGGCAGTGAGCACCGCATTTCGTTGAGCGGCCGCTGTGAGTATCTGTTTGAAAAAATTACATACGATAGCCAGCGGCTAGGTAACATTAATAGTCGGAGAACCAATAAACGCCATGAGTCAAAAAGTGCCGCCCGCCGAACTGTCCGCTTGCCAAGCGCTTTCTCCGGAAGAACTGACTTCGCGGATCGGGCGGGTGCGGGCGGCGTGGGGTTCCCGGCTGTTGATGCTCGGGCACCATTATCAGCGGGACGACGTGATCGCGCTGTGCGACCTGCGGGGCGACAGTTACCAGTTGGCCGCTCAGGCCGCGGCGAATGGCGCCTGCCGGGCGATCGTCTTCTGCGGCGTACACTTCATGGCCGAGACGGCCGACATCCTGGCCAACCGCCCCGAACAGATCGAGCGGCGCGGGGGCGTGCGGATCCCGGTGATCCTGCCCGACCTGGCCGCCGGCTGCTCGCTGGCCGACATGGCCGACCGGGAACAGGTGGAGGATTGCTGGGCGCAACTGGCGGAGGTGATCGATCCGGACGACCTGACGCCGATCACTTACGTCAACAGCACGGCGGAGTTGAAGGCCTTTTGCGGCCGGCACGGCGGACTGGTCTGCACGTCGGCCAACGCCCGTTTAGCGCTGGAGTGGGCTTTTACCCGGCGGAGCCGGGCGCTGTTCTTTCCCGATCAGCACCTCGGCCGGAACACGGCCAAGGCCCTGGGCGTGCCCCTGGAGCGGATGCCGCTCTGGAATCCGAACGCCCCTAAGCTGGGCGGCAACACGGCGGAGGCCCTCCGGCGGAGCCGCGTGATCCTCTGGCGGGGATTTTGCTGCGTCCACCAGGTGTTCCAGCCGCAGCAGATCGAACGCTTCCGCGCGCAGCATCCCGGTATCAAAATCATCGTGCATCCCGAGTGCCCAATGGAAGTGGTCGATCGGGCCGACGCCGCCGGATCGACCGGCGCGATCATCCGCGCGGTGGAAGAGTCGCCGCCGGGCGCCAAGTGGGCCATCGGCACGGAACCGCACTTGGTCGAGCGGCTGAAGCGGGAACATCCCGAGCAGGAAATCCACCTCCTTTCGCCGGCGTTGCACCCGTGCGAGACGATGCAGCGGATCGACCTGCCGCACCTCGGCTGGGCGTTGGAGCACTTGCAGGCCGGCGCGCCGGTAAATGTGATTGAAGTGGATTCCGAAACCAGCCGCGACGCCCTGACCGCCTTACAGCGGATGCTGGAATTGCAGTGAGCCGTTGCGCCGGTTTGTTGAAAACCGGATTAAAGAAGAGGCATTGATTAGCCGGCGGCTAACAACCGCCGTGAAGAATTCCCGCATCTCTCGGCGGCTGTTAGCCGCCGGCTAAATAACATTAACAATTTACAGACCAATTGCGGCCGTTTCACGGAGCGGCGGCGTTGCTTTTACTCCGGAAGAGGTTGATTCACGTTCGGCGGGGGAGGCCCCGTGTCCGGTTTTTTCTCTTCCCCTTCCGCCTGCGGATTGAAGGGTTCGGCCTCATTCTCGATTTTCTCGCCCTCCAGGAGATCGATCTTTTTCCCGTCCTCCAGCGTCGCCGTCAGAACGACCAACGCCCACTTTCCTCCCATCTTTCGGGCCTGCATCTCGATTTTCGCTTTCCCCTTGGGGCCTTTCACGTCCCAATAATACTTCGCTTCGCCGCTCTCCCCCTCCTCATGGTATTGTCCGCTGGGAAGAATGGAATCCAGTTCGATCGGTTCACCGATTGCTTCCTTGATTTGGGGATCCATCAACACTTTCTGCAGCGAAACGGCATAAGGCTCAAGACCCTTCATTTTCATGGCGACGTATCCGATGATGCCGGCCGGGACGCCGCAGCAGATAATGATGCATCCCAACAATAGAGTCGGCACGAACCATTTCCAATTCCGCGACCACCAGCCGCGTCGCGGTTGCTCGCCAAACTGCCGCAGGTCGCGGTCCAAGGCCGAAAAATTGTCCTGATTGGTGCTCATGGGTCTCTCCGAATAAAAGGGGTCAGGGATCAGAGGTCAGGGATCCGGGTGCAGGTCCGTGGCGGTTTGTGATTGTACCGTAAATCTCCAGGTTTACTCAAGTTCGATTTTCCCCTCTGAAGAGTGGCGGCCCGAAGAAAAAAACCGCCGGCCGGAAACGTCGTTCAATTTGCAATTTGCAATTTGCAAATTACAATTTGCAATCGAGGGTAGAAGGAAACACATCCAACTGAAGGAACCTTGCATGGACCTCTACATCGTCCGCCACGCCTGGGCAGGGCAGTTCGGCGATCCGCAGTGGCCGGACGACCGGCGGCGCCCCCTGACCGAAGAGGGAAAGGAGCGGTTTGCCGTCCTGGCGGCCCTGCTGGCCGAGCGCGGCATGAAGCCTACCCGGATCGCCGCCAGTCCCATGGTCCGGTGTCTGGAAACGGCGCGTCTGTTGGCCAAGGCAATGTCTTCCCCGGCCGAGGTGGTCGAGCGGGAAGAACTGCTGCCCGACGGAAACGTGGAAAGTCTCCTGGCCTGGACGGCCAAGCAGGTTCCAACGCAGTCGCAGATCGCCTGGGTCGGCCACGCCCCCGACGTCGGTTTCCTCACCCTGGCCCTGATCGGCAATCCCAGCGGTTCGCTCCGGTTTGCCAAGGGGGCCGTGGCCGCCGTCCGCTTCGATGGAAAACCGCAACTCGGCGCCGGCGAACTCCGCTGGCTGGTCACCGCCAAAATGCTGGGATGTTAGAAGTATTCAATCCACAACCCGTTGCCCTGGATGAACTTGTATCCCCGTCACTCCCACGGAGTCATTTAGAGACGCCACGGACGGAGGGGCGACAATTTTTCCCGTTATTTGCACCACCTCGGGCAATCAACCCTCGTTGTTTTTTGACCGAAGCTGGCATTGGCCAGCCCCCGATGATAAAATAGAGATGTGGTGGTTCGGGCCAGTGAGAAGTGAAAGGACCAAGCGGTCTTCGGCATGGTCAAAGTGGCACTATCGATTGATGCTTTTCTCGATCTGGTCCGACGCAGTGGGCTGGTTGAAAAGGAAGCGCTCAACAACCTTCTGGCGGACCTGAAACGGCAGGAGGGAGACACTCCCCTGTCCGATGCGGAAGCTCTCGCCCAAAAGCTGGTCGAAGCCGGCCTGATCACCCTCTGGCAGTCGGAGCGGATGCTGGAAGGCCGGTACAAGGGCTTCTTTCTCAAGAAATACAAACTGCTCGATCTGTTGGGCACCGGGGGCATGAGCAACGTCTATCTGGCCGAGCACGTGCTGATGCAGCGGCGCGTGGCCATCAAAGTGCTCCCCAAGCAGCGCGTCAAGGACACCTCCTATCTGGCCCGGTTCTACCGCGAGGCCCGGGCGGCCGCCACGCTGGATCACCGCAACATCGTCCGGGCCTACGACGTCGACAACGACGGCGACACGCACTTTTTAGTGATGGAGTACATCGAGGGGCGGGACTTGCAGCAGATCATCAAGAAGGACGGGCCGCTGGATTATCTCACCGCCGCCGACTTCGTCCGCCAGTCCGCCGAAGGACTGGCCCACGCCCACGAGGCCGGCCTGATCCACCGCGACGTGAAACCGGCCAATCTGATCGTCGACCGCCGCAACGTGGTGAAGGTGATGGACCTGGGTTTGGCGCGGTTCACCGAGGAGGATCGGGCCTCGCTGACGGTGGCCTACGACGAAAACGTGCTGGGCACCGCCGATTACCTCGCCCCCGAGCAGGCCCTGGACAGCCACGGCGTCGACTCCCGGGCGGACGTGTACAGCTTGGGCTGTGCGCTGTACTTTCTGCTGACGGGCCATCCGCCGTTTCCCGACGGCACGCTGCCGCAGCGGCTGATGATGCACCAAAAGCAGCCGCCGCCGAGCATCCTGATTGACCGCCCCGACGCGCCCGCCGAACTGGTCGCCATCTGCATGAAGATGGTCGCCAAGAAGCCCGATCAGCGGTACGGCTCGATGCGCGAGTTGGCCCGGGTGCTGGCCGACTGGCTGATCTCCCAGGGCAAACACGTGGAAACGGACTCGGGCAGCGGCGCGTCGAAGCGGTCGGCCCCCGGCGACAGCGGGCTGCGCGATTCGGCCCGCGGCAGATACCCGTCGGAGCAGGCCCTACAGGATACCAACTACGGCGCCACACCCACCTTAAAAGGCTCGGGAATCCACCGCCCCGGCCCGCGCCAGGACTCGAAAGTGGGCCGGCCCTTGCCGGTGGCCAAGCCCCTGGAAGAAAACAGCCCCGCCGGTTTTTCCCTGGAAGAGTACAAACCCCTCGACCTCCTCTCGGTGCTCGACGAGGAACCCATCTCCGGCCGGATGTATACCGGTCTGGGTAAAATCCGGCGTAAACGCCAGACGCCCGTGTGGCTGTGGGCCATCGTGGCGGCGCTGGTCACCCTGATTATCCTCGTTCTGCTCCTGCGGGCTTTTCTCTAATTTTGTAGGAGGCGGCTCCTGCCGCCGATTGCTGATTCTTCCCGATTTGTCGGCGGCGGGAGCCGCCTCCTACAGTCGATGAGAGAGTCCCGTCTGGTCAATCTCCCTGCTGAACATTCAGACTCTCGGCAGGCAGAACCGCATTCAGGCTCCCGCTGCGGAAGCCTTCCAGATCGAGGGTCAGATACCTGAATCCCAACGCTTTGAAAAACCGCGCCACCTCGTCGCGGAACTTCGGCTCCAGCAGCCGCGACAGCGCCTCCGGCGCGACTTCGATCCGGGCCAGGTCGCCGCGGTGGTACCGCACCCGCAACGGCTGGAAGCCCCGCTCGCGCAGGAATTGCTCGGCCCGATCGACCATCGCCAGCCGCTCCAGCGTGATCTCCTCGCCGTAGGCGATGCGGCTGCTCAAGCAGGGCGTGGCGGGCTTGTCGGCGGTCGGCAACCCCCAATCCGTCGCCAACGCGCGGAGTTCCTCCTTCGTCAATCCGCATTCCGCCAGGGGGATTTTTACCTGCCGATCACGGATGGCCTTCAGGCCCGGCCGGTGATCGCCGTAATCGTCCCGGTTGCTGCCGTCGGCCACCGCCGCCAAGCCCAACCGCCGGGCGATTCTTTCCACCTGCTCGATAAGCGCGTTCTTGCAGTGATAGCAGCGGTCGGGACCGTTGGCCCGATAGGCCGGCAGCGCCATCTCGTCGACCTCAACCACTTCGTGCCGGATGCCGATCGCCCGGGCCACCTCCGCACAGTTCTCCAATTCCCCCGCGGCCAGGCTGGCGCTTAAGCCGGTTACGGCCACGGCCCGATCGCCCAGCGCCAACCGGGCGGCCTGGGCCAGCACCGAGCTGTCCAGCCCGCCGGAAAACGCCACCGCGCAACTGCCGTAGCTCCGCAGCGATTCCAGCAGCCGCTCCCGCTTGGCGGCAAGATCAGAAAAGTGTTCATTTTGCAATTTGCAATTTGCAATTTTCAATTTGCAATTCCCGAGCAATAAAAAAGGCCCTCCGCCGCAATGCCGTGGCGATGCGCATTTGAGAGCCCGTTACTTTTAAGGCGGGCGGCCCGGGCATCAGGTTGTGTGATCCGTGGCCGGGGACGCGAGGTCCACGGTCCACGGCTATACACGCGGCCGATGCCTTTTGTTTGCAGGCGCCCAACGGGCAACATATCGGCTCACCAAATATCTTGCACCGACAACACGAGCATGGTAGAGGACCGTATTCATCCTAGCACGTTGCGGCTGATGGGGCAAGACATTTACTGAAGGAGAATGGGGAGGATCGAGTGGGTTTATCTTTTTATGTTACCTAGCCGGCGGCTAACAGCCGCCGAATGCCCCGCGGCGGCTGTTAGCCGCCGGCTATTGGATACAACTTATCACCATCGGACACTCGGTAAACGTATTGAAGAAACGGCATCCTCGTATTATTTACTCCGCTCATAATCTTTGCACAATCCAAACAATTCTTCCAACAAGCGCGCGATCATGGCCTCGGTGTGGGCGCAGGTCAAACTGATCCGCAGGCAGGACTCGCCCTCGGGGACGGTCGGCGGGCGGACGGCGGGGAGGAACAGGCCGCGGCAGCGGAGTTCGGCGGAGAGGTGGGTTGCTTTTTCCGGTGCGCCGACGCGCAAGGGAATGATTTGAGAATGCGGAATGTCGGACTCAGGATCCTGAACCCTGAACCCTGAACCCTCTGCCCCCGGCCCGAGGTTCCAACCTTGAGCAGCCAGTTCCTTACGCAACTTCTCAGCACGCTCAAGCAACTCCTGCCGCCGCCACGGTTCGGTGCGGACGATGCGGAGCGCCGCCCGGGCGGCGGCGGCCACGGCGGCGGGCATCGCCGTGGAAAAAATATACGTCCTGGCACGATTGACGAGCCACTCAATCAGACGGCGCTCGCCCGCAACGAATCCGCCCAGGCCGCCCAGGGCCTTACTTAATGTGCCGATGCGGACGGGGATCTTGTTTTCAACCTGAAAATACTCCGCCAGGCCCCGGCCCTGTTGGCCGAAGACGCCCGTGGCATGGGCCTCGTCGGCCAGGAGCATCGCCCCGTGCCGCTCCGCCAGGTCGGCCAGTTCCTTTAGCGGCGCAAAGTCGCCGTCCATGCTGAAGAGCGTGTCGGTGACGATCAGCCGGCGACGGTGTTCTTTGGATTTCTTCAATAAAGACTCCAACGCGGCCGCGTCGTTGTGGGGATAGACGCGGACGTCGGCCCGGCTCAGGCGGCAGCCGTCCAGCAGGCTGGCGTGGTTCTTCCGATCGGCAAAGACCACGTCGCCCGGCCCGACCAACGCGGCAATCGTCCCGGCGTTGGCGGCAAAGCCGGAAGAGAAGACCAGCGCCGCCTCGGTCCCCTCGAACTCCGCAATCTCCTCTTCCAGTTGCTGATGGGCCTCGGACCGGCCGGTTATCAACGGGCTGGCCCCGCTGCCCCAGCCGTATTGTTTTACCGCCTCGCAGGCGGCGGCGTCGATCCGCGGATCGGCAGCCAGTCCCAGGTAGTCGTTCGATCCGAAACTGAGCAGTTCTTGACCTTCCAGGACAATAGTAGTGCCTTGCGGAGAGGCCCGAGTTTGCAGGCGGCGGCGCAGCCCTTGCCCCTCCAGGCGGGCCAGTTCCGCGTCGATCCAGGCCGATAATAATGACGTAGAATTTGACATGCTAAAACTAACGTAACTTCCCACCCTTCCGGGGAGAGGGTGGCTCTGAAAAACGCAAGTTAATATATCATAAACAGTTGCGTTTTTTGAAGTGGTTTTTTCGAAACGCTCTCTCCCGGGAGACCTGCCGCCCCGCACAAAGCGTCCAGGCGTCAAGGCAAGATTTTAATCCCTGCGGAAACCACTCCTGTGGCCACCATGCAGCCCGATCCTCGCCCTTCCAAACAGGTCCGCGACGGCCGGCCCGGTGCCGGTTCGGCGGCGTCCCTGGATTGGCCGAGGATTTTGGCGGAAAACGAAGGGTGGCTGCGGACGATCGTGTTTGCCCGGGTGGGCGAACCGCAAGCGGTCGAAGAGGTGATGCAGGAAGTCGCGTTGGCGGCCGTCCGGCAAAAGGCGCCGCTGCAGGATCCGACCAAGGTCCAATCGTGGCTCTATCGCCTCGCCGTAATGCAATCGCTGCTCTACCGGCGGAAACAAGGCCGGCGGCGGAAACTAATCGACCGCTACGCCCAACGCACCCGGCCGACGGAAGGAGACGCGCGGCAGCCCGATCCGCTGGGTTGGCTGCTTTCGGAAGAGCGGCACCGGCAAGTCCGTTCGGCCTTGAAGCGGCTCAGCTCCCGCGACGCCGAAATTTTACTGCTGAAATACACAAAAGATTGGAGTTATCACGAGATCGCCGCCCGCCTGGGCGTCAGCGAAAGCGCCGTCGAGGCCCGGTTGCACCGGGCGCGGCAGCGGATGCGGACCGAATTGGCGACGATGGACGTAGTAAGTGCGGAATGCTGAATGCGGAATGATGAACGATGAATACCCTTCCTAACGACGATGCCCGTTTCGACCGGCTGGTCGACGGCGAACTGAGCGAATCGGAGCGGCGGGAACTGCTCACGGCGCTCGACCGGGAACCGGAAGGCTGGCGGCGCTGCGCCCTGGCGTTTCTCGAAGCACAGAGCTGGCGCGAAGGGCTGGGCGGCCTGTTTCGGGCGTCCCAGACGGCTGCTGCCCCGGCTCCCCGAAGCCCTGGAACCCGGAAACGGTCGTTGCGGATCCTCGAAAGTACGCTCCTGGCCGTGGCGGTCTGCCTCCTGTTAATCTTCGGGCTGAACGAATACCGGCGCAGCGGGGACCGGGGCGGCGCCGCTCCCGCCGGCGTTGGTTCTCAATACGCTCATGTTCCTCCGAATCCATCGCCCCCTGTCTCTCCGGCTTCCGGCACGTCCTCCTTGCCGTGGCAGATGGTCGGTCTGCCTGCCTCCGGGTCCGGAGGCGGCACGATGGTTATTCCCGCCGCCCAACGCGACCGCTGGGACGATCAGTGGATCAACAACCTCCCCTCGGCCATGCCGAACCGCGTCAAGCAGGCCTTCGAGCGGACGGGACACCGCGTCCAGCAGCAGCGGGGACTGATCCCGGTGCGGATGAACGACGGCCGGATTTTGTTCGTTCCCGTCGAACAGATGGAAATCCAACCGGCGGAGCGGTCGGTGTATTGAGGGAACAAGAGAGAGAGGGATAAAAGACAAGCGAGCCGGGCCGTCCTTGGCCCCGGCAGGGAAGTCGTGATTATGCAATGAACGGTTGAAGAAACCGCTCGCGGCTTCGCAAGCATCCTCCCGAACGTGGAAATACCTTCGACTTTTCAAAGGAGTAAGACAATGCACTATCGATACTTTTTCGGAACGATGATTACGCTATACCTTGCGGCCCTGGCCTGCTCGGCCGAGAAGAAAGACGAAACCACTACGCCGCCGCCGGGCAGCATCGCCGGCGCCGTGCCCCTCGAAGAAGGCGCGAAGACCGAGGGCGTCAAGAACCCGGACGTGAAACTCGATACCGTCAGGCCCGCGTCGTATTGGCTCGGCGTCGAGTGCGGCCCGCTGCCGAAGGTCTTGCAGATGCACCTGAATCTGACCGAGCGCCAGGGATTGCTGCTGAGCAACGTGGTTTTGGACGGTCCCGCTGCCAAGGCCGGGCTGGTGGCCGGCGACATCCTGTTGACTGCCGACGGCAAGAAGATGGAATCGCCCGCGGACCTTCTAGAAGTCGTCTCCCAAGCCGACGGAAAGCCGATTGCGTTGGAACTGATCCACGCCGGCAAACCCAAGAATCTGCGGGTCGCGCCCGAGCCGAGGCCGCAGGCGGCGGAAGAGGAACCGCTTCCCCCCGCCCTCGACGAGGATTGGCAGCAGATCCAACAGTGGATGCAACGGATGCGTCCGGGCGGCCTCCCGGCGGCGAATCCGCCGGGTCCGGACCTGAACGCCCTGCAATTCCGCTTTTTTGGACCGGGGGCGATCCTGTCACAGCAAGGAGCGGCCGCGGCGATGGCCCTGCCCGGCAACCTCTCCATTTCCATTAATAAGACCGGCGATCAACCCGCCCGGATCGTCGTCCAAAAGGGCGATCAAAAGTGGGAAGTCACCGAAAAGGAGTTGAACAAGCTGCCGGCGGACATCCGCCCCCACGTGGAACGGATGCTCAGCGGCGTGACCATCCGCAGCGTGCCGGACGTCTTCAACTTCGGCCCCCACGTGGCGCCGCCGCCCGCTGCCGCCCGGCCGCCCGCCAAGGCGCCGGCGATGGGTCCGCTCAATCGACAATTTCAGCGGCAGATGGAGGACATGAACCGGCAAATGGACGCGATCCGGAAAAAATATGACGCCGAAATGCGGCAGCACGTCGAGGAGCTGCAGAAGCAACTCGATGCGATGGAAAAACAAGAGAAACATCCGTAAAGACCGGAATGCAATCCGTAGGGTGCGTAAAACGCACCCTCGTAAATCGAAAAGGAATGCCCCTGCTATTCCAATGTTGTGGTGCGTTTCACGCACCCTACGGAATTCCCTCTACGGCCACGATCACGATCTTCCGCCGCTCGGCCAGTTCGATTACCTTCTCCCGGTCGAGCAGGATCGACTTGCCCGCCTCGACGGCCAGCAGGCGCGCCCCGGCCTCGGCCATGGTCTCCAGCGTGCTCAATCCGATCGTGGGGACGTCGAACCGCATGTCCTGCTGCGGCTTGGCGACCTTGACCACGGTGAAGCCGCCGGCCTTGCAGAGCGCGCCCGCCCGGCGGATGCAGGCGTCGGTCCCCTCGACTGCCTCGACGGCCAGCACCGTCTCGTTCCGGACCGCCACGCTCTGGCCGATGTCCAGCCGGCCCAGCTCCTTGGCCACCCGGAAGCCAAAGGCAATGTCCTTCTCCTGCCCGGCGTCGGGACCGCGGCGGGTCAGTCGGCCGGCGGGAATCAGCAGTTCCGGCGCGAAATCCGTCGCCGGGGCGAAACGGATCCCCTCGGCGGCGAACTCGTTGACGATGGCCGTCAGCAGCGTGTCGTCGCGGCAATCCTTCTGCCGCGTTAAAAAATGCCGGAAAAACATGCGGACCGTCCGCAGGTCGGGGATGTTTCGAACCCAAGCAAACCGCTGAAAGAGCCTCGTTTTAAATATTTTGCCGGCCATCACCATCTCGGTCACGCCGTGCCGCTTCATGTAGCGGATCGCGCCGCCGAACTTCGCCAGGCCGCTCCAGCGGAAGTCGCGGCAGACCTCGGCCAAGGCCGGATCGGCGTGCCCGACCACGCCCAGGCAATACGTCTCATATCCCTGCCGCCGCAGCGCCTCGGCAATCACCACCGGATACCGCCCCCACCCGGCCAGCATGCCGATGCGACGGGGTTGTTGGAAAATTGTGTCGATCATGGCATCTTAACGAGAAGAACCAACGCAGGGACTCCAAATTATTCACGGCCGCCGAATGCGAATTTTATGATCGGTGGCGACCACTAAACAACCGCTCCATTGGTCAATGGGAACTGTTTGTAAGATTGATTGAACGCGGGAAATAATCGCCTTTCGGCTGGGTGATTCCAAGCGGAGCAGCAGCAAACCAGGATGAGTGCCCGGAGTATATTTCCGAACGTCTGAAAAATCCAAGTCTTGAGTCATAAAAAACCGATTTTCCCGGTTTACCGCCTGCCAGATTTCCTCGTCGGGTTTGCTAACCAAACCTTCTTGTGGAACCGTGTCTACCTCGTGCCCGAACGATTCCAGGACGGCCGACAAATCAGTTGGAAGATTTTCGTCGAGCTTGATTCGCATTATATCCTAGGGCATCCCGCATAGGGCATGTCGTCCACGGCCGCGGCAGCCGCGAAGGAGATGGCAGCGCGGACGTGCTCGGGTGTGAGCGTTGGAAAGCTGCGGAGAATGTCCGCCGGTTCATCACCTTCGGCCAGACTGGCCAAGACCGTGCGCAAGGGGACCCGTGTTCCGAGAAACACCGGCTCGCCGCCGCAGATGCCGGGATCGCTGATAATGCAGTTTTTTACTTCCATATCAATCTCCAGCAGAAATGATTATATCGCATCATTTCATTATAGGGGAGATGAACAACTCCCTTACGCCACCGCGCGGCGTTGGTCGGGCTTGGTTTCGGCGTCGTCGCCGGCGATCGAGAGTCCTTCGCCCATTCCCAACCGGGCGGCGATGCCCTCGACCAGGCGTTGGAGTTTCTTGAGCTGCTGCCGCATCTCGGGCAGCTTGCTGAAGACGGCTTGCTTGATCTTCTGGTCGCGTTCGGGCGTGGCGGGGATGCCGATCACCCGGGCCCCCTCGGGCACGTCGTTGCTGATGCCCGCCTTGGCCCCCAGCACCGCCCGGCTGCCGATGTGCACGTGGTCGCGGACGCCCACCTGGCCGGCCATGGTCACGTAATCGCCGGTGGTGGTGCTGCCGGCCACGCCCACCTGCGAGCAGAGCATGTTGTGCCGGCCCAGCCGGCAGTTGTGGGCGACCATCACCAGGTCGTCAATCTTGGTCCCCTCGCCGATCACCGTCGGGCCGTAGGTCCCGCGGTCGATCGTCGATCCGGCGCCGATCTCCACGTCCGCCCCCAGGATTACGTTGCCCAACTGGGCGGAGAGGATGTGCCGGCCTTCGGCAAATCCGTAGCCGAATCCAAACGCCCCCAGCACGGCGTTGGCGTGGATCACGCACCGCGGGCCGACAACCGTCTCTTCGTACAGCACGGCGTTGGGGTAGATCACCGTGTCGCGGCCGATCTTCGAGCCGGCCATCACGGTGACGCCCGAGTGGATCGTTACGCCGGACTCGATCACCACGTCGTCGCCGATGGCGGCAAAGGGATGCACGTCCACGCCGTCGGCGATTCGGGCCGAGGGACTGACGCTGGCCAGCGGACTGACGCCGATCCGCGCCGCCTGCCGCCGCGGATGAAAGTGCACGATGATGATGGCGAAGGCCCGATGGACGTCGTCGACCAGGATCGCCGGCAACTGGTCGGGGACGTATCCTTTGGGGGCCAGCACGGCCGAAGCCCGGCTCTTTTGGAGCAAGTGGTTTTTATCGTCGCCGTCGATCAAGGTGATCTGGCCCGGCTCGGCGTCGCCCAGCGAGGCGGCCCCCGTGATGGCAACGCCCCCGTCGCCGACGAGCTGACCTTCTACCAACGCCGCCAATTCACCTAAAGTCGCCAGCATGACTGAGGATTCCTTTCCCAGAGAAGCCATTCCCCCCCATCCGACGGAATTCGACACCAAGGGCGGACCACTCTACCATACCCCGCCCCCCCGGGCAAGGTCATTTAGAGGGGATGAAGGGCCGGCATTTGGGGTCAGGCCGTGATTAGTGATTAGCGGAGCATTTCTTCTAATTTAGAAAGTTTCTTTTGGACTTCGGCGGAGGCATTTTCAATTCGGGCGACGGCGCGGGTGACTGAACTGTGGTGGGTGTAGCCCACGGCTTGGGCAACGGATGTCGCGGGGTATCCGAACGTATGGCGGGCCAGATAGGCCGCTGCGGCGCGGGCGGAATCGTTGATGCGAGCGCCCGGCCGCCATGCCGAGGAGTCGCAATCAAAATGGTCCGCCACAAGTTTCACGATTTGCGGCAAGGACGGTCGCGGACGCAATTGCCGCAAGGCGGGCACCTCGCGATTGGAGGGCAATTTGCCGAGGAGTTTTCGGATGCGGTCAATGAATTTTGAGGATCCGAGGATCAGTCCCCCTTCGGCTTCGACGAAAGGGGAAGATTTCTTCTCGGCGATTCCGGCATAAACGAATCGCCGATAAGCACGGCGTGCGGCCGCAGAGTCCCGGTCAAATTCCTGTAAAACACTTGCAGAGGCGACCCACGGCCATTGCCGCTCTTTCCCGCAGTAACTGCGGTAGGAGCTATAGGGATAATCCTCCGGCCGTTGCACGAGGCGGGCGCGGACCGGATTCAAATGAATGTATCGGCTCACTTCCAGGTAGTAACCTTCTTCATCAATGATGTGGCCGCGGTATCGCCCTTGAAAGAGATGGCCGCAACGTCGATGCCGGCGGTTGAAATAGCCGGTATAGGACCCATTGAAAAGGTGCATGCCTTGGGAAAGGTTTGGTTCGGGCGTTTTCAAAAAAAGATGGTCGTGATTCCGCATGATCACGAAGGCGAAAAGCTGCCACCCGTACATTTCGACGGTCCGACGGAGCCAATCGATTCGCTTTTGGTAATCAATAGCGTCGCGAACAATGGGCTGCCGTTCGTTGCCGCGCGACATGACGTGGTATACGGCCCCAGGGAACTCAAGACGGAGCGGTCGAACCATGTCGTTATCATAAATCTTTACAAAGATATTTCAAGGCCACCTTCTGGGGTCAGGCCGTGATTAGTGATTAGCGGGAGGGGAGGCATTATGAATCGTAGCCTGGCTCCCGCTAATCACTAATCACGGCCTGACCCCAACTTGTTGATAGAGGGAATCGCGATCGATGGGATCGCGGCCGGCTTCGCGGATCAGGTTCTGGAGCTGCTCGACGCTCAGCGCCTCGGGCGACGGAGCGCCGGCGGCGTGGTGGATCCGTTCGCGGCGGACCGTGCCGTCCAGATCGTCGGCGCCGTAGGCCAGTGCGACCTGGGCCGTGCCCAGCCCCAGCGAAACCCAGTAGGCCTTCACGTGGTCGAAGTTGTCCAGCATCAGCCGGCCGACGGCGACGGTCCGCAGGTCGTCCAGCGCGGAGGTGCGGTGCACGATCTGGGGACTGTCCCGATTTTCTTGCAGAGAAAATGGGACTGTCCCCTTCGGAATCAATCGCGTGTTTTCCGGGTGGAACGAGAGCGGGACGAAGGCCTGGAATCCGCCCGTTTTATCCTGCAACTGCCGTAGTTGCAGCAGGTGGTCGATCCGGTGTGCCGTAGTTTCCAGGTGTCCGTAGAGCATCGTGGCGTTCGACCGCAGCCCGAGCCGGTGGGCCGTGCGATGGACGTGAAGCCAGGTTGTTGCGTCAGCCTTGCGGGGACAGATCTGTCGGCGGATCTCGGGATTGAAGATCTCCGCCCCGCCGCCGGGCAGGCTTCTCAGGCCGGCCGACTGCATTTCCTCCAGCACGCTTTCCACCGGCCGGCCGGTGAGTTGCGAAAACCAGTCGATTTCCACCGCCGTCCAGGCCTTCAGGTGCAGTTGCGGAAACGCCCGATGTAATTGACGAATGATCTCCAAATACCACTCGTATTTCTTCTCCGGATGGACGCCGCCGACGATGTGCAGTTCCGTGCAGCCGGCGTCCCGGGCCTCCTGTCCCCGGGCCAGCATCTCGTCCATGCTCATCACGAACGCCCGGGGATCGTCGGCGTTACAACTGTAGGCGCAGAGCGGGCAGCGGTACACGCAGACGTTGGTCGGATTCAGATGGGCGTTGACGTTGTAATACGCCACGTTCCCGTTCTTCCGCCGCCGGACCACGTCGGCCAATTCTCCCACGGCATGGAGATCGACCTCGGACCGAAACAGGAATTCCCCGTCGGCGGCGGTCAAGCGTTCGCCGGATTCGATTTTTGTGCGGATCCGTTCGATTTGGGTCAACATCATATTACATCAACAAATCCACTCCCCCCACGACTAACAATCCCACGCTCACCACGGCGTTGACGTGGAAGAACGCGCG
>JAFGPV010000023.1 GCA_016936015.1 Pirellulales bacterium | reverse complement strand
GGACGAAACTCCAAGCGATGATTGAATCTGCGTCAATTTTTGAATATCAAAATTGTGGGTAAACCTAAGGCTAACAGCCGCCGAGAGGCACCTGGATTTCCCGCGGCGGCTGTTAGCCGCCGGCTCTATGACAAATTCCTGCCTCCTTTTCTGGCCCTCAACCATCTCGCCGGGCGGACGGGCATGGGACGTCTGCCCGACCGCCGCGGCGAGATGAAAAACTCTTCTCTGTTCCGGAGTGGTTTTTTATCGTCGGTTGCGGAGGGTCCGCCAACCGGCAATGCCGAGCAGGCCCATCAGCAGCAACAGCCACGTTCCCGGTTCGGGCACCGGCGTAATCCCGGCGGCGGCCGCGCCGCCTCCGCCACCACTGCCGATGAACAAGGTCCCCTGCGTGATGCTCACGGCCGTCAGGCTGGCCGTGCCGAGCACCGTCGTCGTGCCGTCACCTGTGACCACGCCCACCGTGTGGCTGCCACTGGTGACTTCCAACTCCGCCTCGTTGGCGATCAACGAGGCAACGCCGATCTGGCCGCCGGTGACCAACTCCAGCACGCCCTCCGAGACCGTGGTGGCGCCGGAGTAAGAGTTCGCGCCGCTGAGGACCAGCCGGCCGTCTTCCTCCTTCGTCAAACCGCCGGTCCCATCCAGGGCGTTACCCAGCGTGAGGATCGTTTCCTCGGCCGTCTGCGCGGTCAGCAGGCCGTCCAGCGTGCCGTCGATCCCGGCAATTACATTGTCGCCGGAGGCGTTGTCGATCACGCCGCCGGTGGCGGCCACGTCCAGGGATTTTGCGACCGGGTCGTCGAGGTCGTCGAGCTTCAGGACGCCGCCGCCCGAGAGCGTGATCGTCGAGGAGCCGAGGTTTGTGCTGCCGGAGACGGTCAACGTACCGGCCGTGATGTTGATGTCGCCCAAGCCGGTCGGCCCCAGGTCGCTCAGCGTGACCTCGTTGTCACCAGCCTTGGTCAGGGTGTTGCCGCCGCCGACAAGGCGTCCGGCTTGCCACCCGTAGCTCGGGACCAAGCCGCTGACGCTCCAGTCGGTCTCTCCGCCGAAAGTGGCGGGACCCGTGAGCGTCACGTCATAGAGGGTCGTCTCACCGCCGGTATTGACGATGGCGCCGTTGTTCTGGACGCCGATCGGCTCCTTGCCGACGCCTTGGCCGTTGATGTCCAGTGTGCCGCTGTTGATCTCGGTGCCCACGAGCCGGCTGCCCAGGGCGGTCGAGGTGCCCACTTTCAGAGTGCCACCGGTGATGGTCACCGTGCCGAGGAAATCGTTCTCGCCGGTGTTGGCGATCGTCAACGTGCCATCGCCACTCTTGGCGATCCCCGTCCCGCTGGAAAGCCGACCGTCGCCGATGAAGTTGTAACTCCGATCGGCATCGACCGTGATCGAGGCCGGGTACAATGTCCCTTGCAACGTGACGTCATCACTCGCGCCGACGTAGTTGTCGTCGAAGATCACGGCGTCGCCCTGATAGAAGACCTCGTCGTCCGGAATGGCGTCTTGCCAGTTCTGTTGGCCACCCGAATAGCCCATCCCATCCCAGGCCACGGAATTCCAGATGGAACTCGTCCCGCCCGTCCAGGTCAGGATCTTCTTGTCGAAACCAGAGTTGACGGTCAGCACCAAGGAAGCCGGATTCGTGGCAAGCGTCATCGAATACCGGGTGTTGTGATTGGGGTCCAGGACAAAGCCGCCGCCGTAGCCGCCGTTGATGATCGACGTAGCGCTCAGGAGCGTATAGCTGCCGCCGACCGCCAGCGGGCCGCCGGGCACGATGAGCACCTTGGTCAGACTGGAGCCGTCGAGAGTCACGTTGTTGCTGACGGAGATCCGATCATTGTGGACGGTATCGCTGGTCAGTTTGAAGATCAGGCTTTCCCCACCGAAGCCGTAGGGCGAGTTCAGGTTTCCCTGGATGGTCAGAGTGCCGCCGGGGAGATTGGTGTAGATGTCGTTTCCGGCGACGTTCTTCGTCACCGGGCCGCTGGGGGAGAGCACCGAGTTGTAGCCGGTGGTCAGATTCCCGGCAATCGTGCCGATGCCGACGATGCTCTCCACCCCGGGAATAACGGGATTCGTGCTGCCGTCGTACATGACGAGGGTCGGATTAGTCAAACTGGAGTCAAGGTGGAGCGTGGCCGTGAAACTCTGGAGGGTGAGCAAGGGGCTGGTGTCGATATTCCCCTCGGATAAAGTGCTCGGATTCTTGGCCAGGGCCAGGGTGCCGGCGTGGATGGCGGTGTAGCCGGTGTAGGAGTTGGCATTGGTCAGCGTCCAGGTGCCGGTGCCGAGCTTGAACACGTCGAGGGTGTGAGAACCGTCCGTGATCGCCCCGTTGACCGTCCCATTGCCCGCCCCGCCGAAGGCCATCGTTCTTCGCGTCGAGATGTTGCTGACAGTGCCGTCAAGGGTCAGCGAGCCTCCGGAGACAGTGATTAGGCTGCTGCCTCCGCCGCTTGTGACCTCGATATTCCCGGCAATTGTGTTGTTACCGGTGACGTTTTCGATCAGTCCTGGACCGGTATAGGCGAACGGCCCGTAGGAGGAACCGCTTAGGAGGAAACCATCGTTGATCGTCAGGCTGCCGGCCGCGCCGGGATCGAGCTGTAACCGGCCGGTTTGGGATCGGCCGGTCGAATTGGTGATCTCGGTCTGCCCAGGAATGCCCAATCCGCTGCCCAGGCCGTCGGCGTGTTTGAGGATCACGATCCCGTTGTTGATCTGAGTCAGGCCGGCGTAGGTGTTGGCGTGAGCCAGAGTGACCACGGCGTCAGGATTGTCATAAACGACCACACCTTCGCCGGTAATCACGTTGGCCGGTGTAAAGGCGGCGGCCCGGTTATAGAGGAGCGTGGCGACGTTGGCGGCTCCGGCTTGGAGGATGACGTCACCCTGCCCCAGAGTGCCGGTGGCGCCGCCGTTGCCGACCGAGAGCGTGCCGCCCATGATGGTGGTGATGCCGAGGTAATCATTAGCGTCGGAGGTCAATGTGAGAGGGCGTTCGTGGTCCGTCTTAATGATTCCCCCATTGCCGGTAATGGGACCCTCGACGGTCATGCTTCCGTAGTACACCTTGAAGGTGGTGTCGTTGTTCAAGGTAATCGGTCCGACCAACGTACTGCCGCCGGCCGTGTTGCTGATGATGCCTCCGTCAGACTCGATGATTTTATCCACGACAATGCCGTCAAGGTGAAAGTTCAGTTCACCTCCGGAAGCGATGGTGACCTTATTTGAAGTAACGCCCATGGTGTCACAGACCCATCGCAGCGCGCCCTCCTGGATGTCGATGTCGGCCACGTCATCCACATTGCATTGAGCGATGGCCAGCATTTGAGTTCCGATCTTAGTGATTTTGTAGCCGTGAGTGGTCAAGGTGCCGAGGCGGATATCCCAACGCTTGGGGCCGCCGAAGGTGACGGGACCGGTCAGCTCGATGTACTTCAGGGTATAGCCGCCGTTGTCGGCGCCGTTGTTGACGATCGCTCCTAATCCGCCCACTCCGGTGCCTTGGACCTTGACCAGCTCATCGCCCAGGTTCACACCGTTAACGTCCAGCGTGGCGCCGTCTTCAATGGTGGTGTCACCCACGGCGTCGCCCATCGCGGAAGAGTTGCCGGCCTTCAGCGTTCCGACGGCCACGATGATCGGACCGGTAAAGCCTGAGTTGTCTCCGGAGAGGGTGAGAACCGATGTTCCATAAGCCCCCCCCTCTTGCCTCAACGTTCCAGCCCCGGTGACGTTCTGCGTCACATCGGTGTTGAAATCGTGGTTGAAGGCCACGGTGCCGCCGTTGATGGTAATCTCGCCGGTGAAGTCGTTGAATCCGCTGTTTTCAATGGTCAACTTGCCGGCGCCTTCCTTGGTGATGCCGGTCTGTCCGGTGATGCCGCCGTAACCCGTGAAGGTGTAATTCTCGGTGTCGTTGTTGACGAGAATAGAAGCCGGGGCGACGTAGGCCTGGATATCCACCGTCGTGGAATTCTCATCGAGATCGTCGTCGAAGGTCACCGAGTCGAGATAGTAGAAAACATCGGCATTGTCGTTCCAATTGGCCGTGTACTCTACGTCCCAGGCGTTGCTGGATCCATCGCCCCTCCATGCCAAGCCCTTCGGACCGCCTGTTACCACGAGATTGACATGCTGAGCGGTGGCGGTGCTGACGGAGAATCCCTGAGGTCTAGCCCCCGCGGGAGTGGAGAGTCCCAAGAGGGTGAAATTCGGCGTGCCGGACAGAGCGCCCGCATAATGGATCAGTTCGTAGGAACCGCTCAACAACAGCGGCTCCGCCATGGTAAACGCCAGGGTAGTGTTGCCGCCCAGTGTCAGATTGCCGCCCGAGCCGGACAATTTGTTGATGAGAATCTTGTCGCAATTGGTGGGAGTGTTCGAGATGTCGTACTGGAGGATGTCGCCGCCCGCCAAGTTCAAGTTGCCCTCAATCGTCAACGTGCCCGGACTGGCGCCGGGAGTAATCACGCTGCCGTTGGAGGTGATTAGCGTCCCCTTGACGGTGCCGATGCCCTTAAGGATCTGGCTGCTGCTGAGGATCAAGCCGCCGGACTTCGCCGTGACGTCGAAGAAGGAGTCGGCTTGCACGTCGATCAGCGGCGAGGAGGCGATCGTTCCCGAAGTGCCCAAGGCCAGGGTCCCGCCGGAGATCGTGGTGTTCCCGAAGTAGCCGTTGGCTTGCGTGAGCAGCACGCTGCCGTCGCCCGACTTGGTCAGCCCTCCCAATCCGCCGACCGCTCCGCTGAGGGTGAGCGTCGTACCGGAGGCGGTCGTCACCACGGTCTCCGCATCCATCGTGATCGGCACGGAGATTTCGTGATTGCCGCTGACCACTTCAATCTGGTTAGTTCCCAGGCCGCCGGGGGAAAGGGTGAGGGTGGAAGCCCCAACGATCTGATAACTGCTGGCGTTGTCGAACAGCAGTTTGCCCATCGTGGCGGGGGCATCCAGACTTACCGTGGCGCCCGGATTGATAGCGTTGGTGAACTTGGCGATCCGGCCGGCGCCGTTGGGCGCGATACCCGCGGACCAGTTGGTTCCCAGCGACCAATTGCCTCCGGCGGCATTGAGCCAGGTGTAATCGGTGGGAAGAAAGTATTTTTCATTGAGATAGTCGGTAACCGCCGTCATTCCTGCCGAATCCAACGCCGTGTCGTACACCAGGATCTCTGCCATTTGGCCGTCAAAGGCGTAACTCGAACTGTTCGACCCCGGCGGCACCGTTGCCGAAGGCAGTAGGCCGATCCGTGACAATACGTGCGTCGCCGTATCCGAATTCGTTGCCGTATTCGACGAGAAGGAGCCCACCTGGGAGCCGGTTTCGTCGTACATGACCGTAGTAAATGCGCCGGTAACGGGATCCCAAGAACTGCCGATGATGTACCACTGCGAGGTGATATTCGCCGAGATGTGGTTCACGGCGCCGGAAGAGGTGCGAACCTGGCTGAACATCTCGACCTGATCCGTATCGGGATCATTACCGGTGTCTTGCGTGGCCGAACCCCACAGATCCGTTGTATAGTTAGTGGAAATGGTCCGGAAAAGCGTCTGCCGTCCGGTCGAACTGCCGCCGCTGCCCGATGAAGTGACGATGTCATCCTTGAAAACGATGAACCAACTGAGTCCGTCACTGACGGTGTCGTAGGCGGAATCGGCCCCCGGGGTGAAGCCGTCGCCAAACGTGGCGGTGCGCGCTTGGCCGCCCAATTTGCTGGAAAGATAATCCGACGTGGGACTGCTGCTCTTCGTGGTCGTTCCGCGATCGAAATCGAGGACGTTCATCGTGTCCGTGGCAAAGGCGTGGCTCGTCAGCATGGGCATGTTGTCGATCTGGGTGCTTTCCACGCCGAAATCCTGCTGGGTTGCGTTTTCATTCCCCACGGTAAACGCCTGGTCATACCAAACCTGCACCAAGCCGCCGCTTTCGGCAACACTTGAGCCGTCGAGTCGAACCATTAGATTCGCCGTAGGAATTGACGCGGCCGAGCCCCGATTTGTCGTGAGGACCATCACGGCTGCCGGCAAACAAACCACTCCCAGGAGAAAATTCTTGAAACTGCATCTGACAAGGGACCTCCCTAAAAAACTTCCTGCGCAGAACAAGGAATTCATAAATACCTCCGAGTTAATAAATTGGGAATAAGGGTAACCATTGGATGGCTTTTCTATTCAATTGGTTTTGCCTCTTTCTGCCTGATCACGTCTTGAAAGGGTATTTATTGGCACCTTTGCCGATAAATAATCATCATGCCCAAGGCGGCAAAAAACAGCAGGAAGACCGTCGAGGGTTCGGGCACGACCGTAAAGGAACCGAAGGTGATCTTCCCGTAGTCATCCACTTCATAAAGGACGCCCGCGTGCGAACCGTCGAGCTTGACGAGGTCCGAATAGGCGGCCGATCCCGCGTGGATCAGGGTGTCGTTCGTCCAGGTCAGCCCTTCGTCAAAACTCAAGCGGAGCGTCATGTCCTGGCGACTACTCGAGTTTTTCGGCCCGGAATAAAGGAGGATATTGACCGGATCACCCTGGTCCTTGGCCGCAAAACGGAGCGTCGAGTTCTGACAGACGGGCGAAACGATGTTCGGCTCGGCGACGAATGGGGCGTCGAACGTCTCGCCGCCGTCGCTGCTGTAGGCCACGGCCCGGGTGGCGGGGTCCGAGCCGTTGTGTTCCCGGGCGTTGAAATACACCCGGCCGTCCACTAATTCCACAGCGATGTTTTCGTTCGGGTGCAGCGGATCGGAATTGAGATGGGTATCGGACGCGCCGCACTGCCAGGTCTGGCCGTGGTCGTCGCTGTAGAACACGTTTGCTCCCCACCCGCTGTCATCGGCGGGACGATGGTTCGCGGGGATGATTAGCCGCCCGGCGTTCTCGCCCCGCTGAAGTTGAATGGCGTGCACCGGTCCGGTGGCGAAGAATCCCCAGGAGGGATCTTTCACCGCGGAGGTGATTTCCACGCGATCGGCCCAAGTCGCCCCGTGGTCGTCGCTGTAGGTAATGAAGACCCGATCCGCGATCCGGCAAAACGGCAGCCAGATGCGTCCCGGATGCAGCGGATCCGTCCGATCGACCACCGGTGTGGGGTTGCCGATAGTAATCTCGCCGGTGGGATCGTCCCATTCGTCTTGCACAAGCTGCAGGGCGCCCCACGTCCGGCCGCCGTCGGTGCTGCGTTTCATCACGACGTCGATGTCGCCTCGATCATTGACCTTGGTTTTACGCCCTTCGACGAATGCCAAGAGGTCGCCGTTGGCCACCTTGATGATGGTGGGGATCCGATAGTAGGCGTAGCCCTCGGTCCCCGACTGGAAGACCGTCACCTGGAAGTCTTCCGTGATCGTGTAGACGGCGGCTCGAGCAGCAAAGGGTCCGGACCAAGAGGCCAGGAGGGCATATACCGCTCCGGCAAAAAACAGAGGTGTCGAAGGAAATCGTGGCGGTCCCTTCATGGGGTATCCTTGCGGCGTCTTCCTTAAGTTGATGCAGTGTTATCGAAAGTCCCAGAAGGCATTTCCGAATTACAGACCATCAGACGCGCCCCCGGCCGGCCGAAGCCGGCCAGAAGCTAAAACGTGCCGATGGGCAACTCAATTCAATTCGCACCGGAATACCGGTGCACTTCTATTGGCGGCGGGACTTGGAGACTAATGCTACGAGTCCTAGGAGTCCAAAACCGAGAAGGACAAACGTTGAAGGCTCGGGAACCAAGTAGATATAGGCCGCCTCGCCGGTGTAATCCCCAATCAGAACCGTGTTGCCGACTAGGGAGATGTCAACGCCAAACTGCTCTCCCGCCACGGGACCGTAGATCTTACCGACCTGGGTCCAGGAGGAACCGTACTCGTAAACGTAGGCGGCCCCCGTATCGGCATCGGCGCCGTGGTCTTCGCCATAGGCGCCAACGACCATCCGATTGCCGTCGATCGAAGGCACATGGCCAAAGTAGCCGTTCACCTGCGGATCGTCGGACGTCAACATGGCAACCTGGCCCCAGGCGTCTTCCCCGCCTTCGTTGCGGTTGTAGACGTACGCCGCGCCGGCCCTTGACAGTCCGCTGACGGTCGTCCGATCGGCGCCGGCCGCCACGTTGTCACCGTCCAGCGTGGAGCAGATTCCGAACCGGGCGCTTCCCGAACCCGTAAGAGTGGTCGTGGAGGCCCACTGTCCTGCATCGCTGTCGTACTCGTAAATATAGACCGCTCCGCCCGTATGGGCAGCGATGACGGCCGTGTCTCCATCAATTTTGCAGGCCGAGCCGAAACTTCCGGAACTCGATGTTACGGTCTGGATCGAGGTCCAGCTCGATCCGCTGCCCTGGCAGAACTCGGCGTATTTATTGCCCCCGATGCACATGTTGCCGCCGTCGACCGACAACGACCCGCCGAATAGCCTCGAGTCGGCAGGCGTGGAGGCCACGATCTTGGCAACCTGGTTCCACTGAACCGCCTCCCCGACGACCTGCCTTTGGAAGACCCAAACCGCGCCGGTGTCGGTATAGGTTGTCTCGCCGACCGTCAGGTCGTGTTTGCGGCCGCCAACGTAGGCATAGTCACCGCTGAGGAGCACGGAGCTTCCCACTTCGTCGTCTGCGCCGGCGTCGCTGGGCACGAGTTTGTACTCGTCGTAGCCGCCCGAGCCGTCCGGCTCGTACAAGTAGGCGGCGCCCGACTTGACGCTGTTGTGGGTGTTATAACGAGAGGAGACCAGGGCCTGGCTACCGTCATAAGCGACCCCATAGCCAAAAGCGTCCCCCGTAACTCCGTCACTGGACGTCAGCTTGACGACTTGCATATAGTCGGCGGAGGTTTGGTTTGTTGAAAAAACAACCAGGGCTGCCGCCAGACAAAGTGCCGTCGTAAAAATGTTCCATAAACACCATTTCATGTTGCCATCCTCCAGGAAAAATGAGAAGGTTGTGAGTTAGTTACTCCTCCGATCAATCCGGACAACGGCTCCGATAAAACTCTCGTGTCCGTTGTCCCACGCTTGCCATCTGCCGTGTTCGCCGTGCGACGTCATCTTTCCAATGTCGTTCAGCACCCTCCACTGAATCCATCTCCCGGCGGCATCCGTGACCCACCGTGAAAGAGATGTCGGAACCCGTGGGCGATCTTCGTTCCCGCTTCGGCGTCTTGTTCATCGCCGGCGACGGCTCCGGGGAGAAATCGCACGGCCAACGCTTCAACACGAATGCCACTCGCGGCATCTCAAACAAAGGAACTTGATTGGAGAGCCGGGATGCATCGCGCCTATGGGAAAATAGGGCAGATGAGTATCGGTCTTATTCGCTGCCTCGATAAAAATTCGATGGAACTTTAAGGATCGAATACGTCCATGTTCCGACAATTCTTCCTGAGGGAGATTTCATTTTCTGGGCGCGGGCCCCAAGGTTTCGCCTGGAAGCAAGGATGAGGGAAATACGATCTGCTCATCATTGTCCAGGAGCCGTTTGCCGGTCTGCATTTCATAAAGCAGTTTGGCCGCATGGGCACCAATTCCGTGCTCGTCGATGACCACGCCGGAAAGTCGTCTTGCCAATCCGGGCGGGCGCCAAGAACTGCCGACGTAAATGATGGACAAGTCCTGCGGTATTTTCAGGCCGATGGCGTTGGCATGGAGATACACCACTTCCGCTACGGTTGCACTGCCGCAAAAAACCGCCGTGGGACGATCCGGTCGGGCAAGGAGGCTATCCAACGCCATCTTGATGGCGTCCTCTGCCGCGGCGTCTTCCGCCTGCACGTTTAAAGCGAGGCGGGAGTCTCCGTAATTAATGAAAATCACTTCTTCCGGATCGTTCCCCTCCGCAGCAAAGGCGTCGCGCAATCCCTGCCCATAATCCTCAATCATCGAATAACGATGCACAAAAGGATATGCAATTCGCCGATGCCCAAGCTCTTGCAGGGTTCGCCCGGCAAGCAATCCCGCGTCTTTGCCGCTGTAAACAACCGAGGGCGCGGCGGTTCCCGGTACAGTGCGATGGCAAAAAACCACCGGAATGTGACTCTTCTGCAATTGCCGGATTTGATGAACGGGAGTCGTTGTCGTCGTAGGCACGATAGCCACCCCCCCCACCGATTGATCGATCATTTGCAGGATCAGATCCGCTTGACGCCCGATGTCGTTTCCTGAATTGCCCACGATCGTTTGATACCGACATTTTGCACAGCCGTTCTCAAAACCATGAATGAGGGAAGGATAAGATCCTTCTCGAAGTTGAGGTGCAATGAAAGCAAACATGTCCAATTGCTGGTGGGCATGCCGTTGTTGCTCGGTACTGACGAAGGTGCCTCGTCCCTGAACGCGTTCAATGATTCCTTTAGTCTCTAAATCAGAGAGCGCTTGGCGGACGGTATTGCGGGACATTCCCAGCGTTTGGCATAACTCCGCCTCCGTGGGCAAAGCTGATCCCGGGGCAATCTTTCCCGTAATGATTTCCGAGTAGAGATGATCGCGTATCCGCTGATACTTAGGCTTTTTTGCCCTGTCCCCTGGAAGATGTTCTTCCTCAGTTGGTGATAAACCAATTGGCATGATATCCCTCACATGGTTGTTTTTAGTGTCATCTCTAATTCATAGGTATGTATATCATAGGTTCAATATCTACATCCAAAATACCAGGATTTCTTGAAATGTCAATATAAAACGGAAAATATACAATAAAATATTAGTTTTCGCTGTGCTTGCTTTTCTCAAAATGTACCAATGAATATTATTTGTAGGTACATTTAATTATCCTGAAATAGTAATATATGTTGAAAAATTCAGTTGTGAACCAAGATATTGGTCGAGAAACGGGGCAAACATGCAAAAATAGGGGTTTTGCTATTTGTGAAATGCGCACATCTCTGGCAGGGTGTCGTGGAGGTTTACTTTGGCACGCTAATACCAGACCATAACCACGATCCATTGACCCAAGAGCGATCTTTCAGACTCCACCTACCCAAAAGAGGACCAAAAGTTTTTTCGTTTCATTGCAAACAATCTTCGGCTTTACGAACGGATCGTTGAAGACCATCGGACTTTTTCATGTATATTGCCACTCATGCGGCTATCAGTTCAGGGAGTGGCAAAGACCCGTTTGACCTGCCCCCGTTTTCTGTACCAGGTGTTATGAGAGTATTGGTTGGGTAACGGGTAATGGTAAATCTCTGAAGTTATGAAGTCGTTTCACTCCGGAACAGTCCGGTCTTGCCGGTCCGCCCGGGGCGAGTAGCCGAAGGCGCGGCGGGAATACGTGGAATTGCAATCGGGAGTCACCGTGTTCGATCTGCGCGGAATCCGGCCCACGCTGGTGCAGCCCTATTCGGGCATCCAGGGGTTGCTCAATCCGCTGGTCTGGATTGAAACGGATAGCGACCGCCGTGTGTTTCTGTTTATCGATTCGATAGTCATTTCCTGCGAGTAGAAGAGATCCGCCCATGAGACATTTCCAGACGGCCGCGCTGGAACGGCATGCTTGCTTCTCGTGCGACTTCGCCACCGAGCCTTTCGAGGCGGGGTGGGCGAGCGAAGCGTTGTTCTTCATCCGCGGAAGCGAGAAGGAGTGATGTTGACTTGTGCAAGTTCCTCGTCGCTTACCTTTTTGCCTTTTTGTAAGAACTCGGATCAAGCTTCGCGTGAACTGCAAGGCCGGACTTGGTTGTTGTCGAACCGATGAAATTTACTACGATCTCATAGTTTTCCAAGGGCTGGCCTCGCCAATTTCTCGTTATATGACAGAACAACCGATGTTCGATTTTTTTTCATTTGCTAGTACCTGGCGGAAAATGGCAGACTTCAATCTCCAACCCGGTCTGGTTGCTCAGTTTTTGCAGCGTGACCTTCCAGAGTCGATTTCGGCTACCATTGCTGCCGCCACTGTCCGCAGTGACCAGCAGTCGTTTCGCCTTTGGGTGACGGCGACGCCCAAGCCGCTTCCACCAACAGCGAATCGCCGCCACGGCAAACTCCGCAGTGTCGCTGCTAATGCCGACGCTGACCCACGCCTCATGGTAACGCAAGTCGTAGACGCCGTAAGGCACCGCCTTTCCTTTACGAGGGTCGGGAAAGTCATGCGTATCCACTTCTCGCGGATTGCCCTTTGGTCGCCACGTTCGTCCCGAATTCTTAAGATTCCCGAGGGTTTCCTTCTTCTTGGGATCTAGAGAAATCACCGGTTGGGCAAGCCAACCGTGGCACCCGACAATTGAAGTGCGTTGGCCCACTAGAATAATTTTGCGAGGTTGATCTTATCTCCGGCGTTGCCGTCTTGAATATCGAGGATCGAGGCATCGATCTGTTCGCACATACTTCCGGCAGCCCGATACATGGCGAGGATGTTTTCCAACGGGGAACCGACTTGGATGGCGTGCGTGGGGCCGAGAATTAATCCTCCCTCGGGAAAGAGGTCGAGGCGGCGGCGGACTTCGCGTTCCACGTCGGCGGGTTTTCCCCAGGCCAGCGTGCTCTGTACGCACATCGAGCCGCAGAAATTCAGGCGGCGGCCGAACTGTTCCTTCAATCGGGCGATGTCCATCTCCGGAACGGTGGGCTGGACGACGTCGTAAACGTCCAGGCCCAGTTCGATGAGCCGGGGGAGGAATTTGACCACGCAGCCGCACATGTGCATCATGCACTTCGCCCCGAAGGAATGCACCATTTCAAAGTACCGGCCGTACTTGGGGGCAAAGTGCTTTTCGAAGACGGCCATGCCGATCATCGGGCCGCGCTGGTTGCCCAAATCCTCGCCGACGTGGGTGAAATCGATCCGGCCGCCGGCCGCTTCCAGAATCCGCCGGTGCATTTCGTAGAAGAAGTTGAACCGGGCTTCCATGATCGCCAAGTAGACCGGATTGTCGTCGATCAGGTCCATCAGCACCTGCTCCATGCCGCGGGCCCGGGCGATGCTGTTGATGAAGTCCATGTCGCCGGCCGTGCCGCAGCAGACGGCAAAGCCCTGCTCTTGCAGGCGCTCCGCCTGCCGGCGGATGGCCGAGTAGTCGAACCAATCGGCGCCGGGGAAGTGGGAGCGGTCGAGGTCTTCCAGCCGGTTGATCCCGGCGTAGGGGAGGTAGCAGGCTTCGAGATACCGGCCGGCCTCGAACTCGGCGTACTTGTAGCGTTCGCCGAAATAGCCTTCGATGCTCCCGTCGGGGAAGGTCCGCAGCTCCGGACCGCAGTACACCGGCTCGACGTAGCGGAAATCGTCGCCCACGACGCGGAGCAATTGTTCCATGTTCGAGAGGCCGAAGTGCTCCATCAGCATCTTATTGACTTCGGGCGTTCCCTCATGCTTCACGGGAATCCGATCATAGCCGGTCCGCGCCATGGCGCCGAGCACGCGCCGTCGAGGGGTCCGTTTATCATTCATGAGCGTATCCTGAAAATCAGCGGGAGGGTCTGGCTGTTTCTTTCTCCGGTCCAAAGTCGAAAATTGCATTGTTCAGCGAATGTTGGCGGGCCAGGACCGCCAGCAGGGCGTAGTAATTGTCCGTCAGGAAGCCTTCATAGCCCCAGGGCGTTCCGTCCCAGGCCTTCCAGTCGTTCGTCATGCCGTTGGGAGCGAATCCCTGGAACGATCCTTCTTCAAAGGATTTCAGCATGGGGAAGAGGATCCGGTCGGCCTCGTCGCGGCGTCCCAGGTCGTAGAGGGCGGCCAGGGTGAAATAGGCGAAACAGGCCGTGGCGCCGCCGTTCTCGTAAATCTGAAAACCGTCGGAGTTGTCTTCCTTTTTTCCGCCGCCGAAACGGGGATTCAAATCCACGTAGTCCTTTCGGGCGACGGGAATCAGATTGCCCGGCAGCCCGAGGTCGAACCGGGTGTAACCGACTTCCTTCATTTTGGCCAGCAGTTTGTCCATGATCGCGTTGGCCTGATCCTTGGGGATCAGGCCGTAGTGGATGGCGATCCCGTTGACAAAGAGGAAGTAATAATCGTGGAGTTTTCCGTCGGCGCTCTTCCAGCCGGCCAGGACGCCCGTGGCGGGATTGTAGAAGGTCTTGGCGTACGCGCCGCGGAGTCGGTCGGCGGCGGCGCGGTATCGGGCGGCGTCGTCCGTCTCGTTTAATTGCGCCGCCAGCTTTTCCATGCCCCGCAGCGCCCGATAGGCCAGGGCGTTGGAATAGGCGTCCTCGTGGCCGAACCCGATGGTGTCCCACCAGTTGCTCGGCCGATAATGGAGCGCCGCCGGCCAGGACCCCGAGTTGCCGCTGAGTTCGTATTCAAACAGGCCGTTGCCGTCGCGATCCATCGCCAACAGCGCTTCCGCCCAGCCGCGCACGGCTTGATAATTGGTCTTCAGCCAGGCGCGATCGCCGCTGCCGATCACGTAGTCGGCGGCGGCGATCAGGAGGTTCGGATAGGCGTCGAGAAAGATCGGGTTCCGACTCGGCGGCCAGGAGGGAAAATCGAAGGCGGACCAGCCGGGAAAACCGTAGCCCGGCTTGCCCGCGAGGTACCGGTCCAACAACTGGCGGATCAAGTCCAAGGCGCTCAGCGAATTGGTCAGGGGGGGCGTGTGCAACGCGATGTCGGCGTATTCGGACGCGCACGAGGCGCAGACGTCGCTGGCCGAGTGGTTCGCGATCGCGCCCAACCGGGGATTGACCTGAAAAATGTTCAGCCAGTTGCGGCGGAAGCCGTTGAAACGCGGATCGTTCTCGATGCCGCTTAACTTCGGATAGATCGCCGTCGCTTCCCAGAGATATTCGACGCGGGGCGTCTCCTTGGCGGCGGGGGGGAAAGTAATCTTCACGAAAGGCCCGACGGCCCGCCGGGCGTCGTAGTCCAGAGGGGCGGGACCTGCCGCGGTGATGCGGAAGCTGCCCTGGTCGGGCAGGTGCAGGATCGCCGGCAGAGGCATGGTCCGGTCGGGACGGACAAGCCCCAGCAGCGTGGCATGGCAGCACTTCGAGTCAAAATCCAGCACCACGGGTTCCGGCGGATCGTCCGCGGTCCACTGGGAGACCATGCGGATGGTCTTTTCGCCGAACTCGAAGGTCCACCGCGCCGGAGCCGGAGAGGCGGAGTCTTTCCTGCGATATTCCACCCGGTTGCCGCTACGGGTTGCGACGGTCGGCCGCTCCGCGGCCGGCGGAGAACGGAGCGCGCCGGCGGGGAATCGGCCTTCCCCCAGGCTGTCGGCCGCCAAGCGAAGAAATTGCGGCTGGTGAAGAGATAATTCCACGTCATAATACTTCCCGGCAACGCCCAAGGCCCCCCGCCCGTCGTCGACTTTCCATTCCAGCTCTGCCGCCGAAGCGGAACAGATCCATCCCAGAGCCACTCCCAGTACAAGCGTCCTGAACCGACGAAGCGTCATTTACTTCTCCAATGAATAGAGGTCTACTCCCCTGCAGAAACCGGGGCCGAAACGATGATCGACGGCCGCAAATCGCGGCCAGGATTCACAAGGTAACAATACCCCGTTGAACGACAATTGTCAACCAGCACGGTGCTTACGGAGGCAACCAATTCATCCCGGAAGGAACTCGCCGGCGTCGTTGCGATTAAATTAAATGCACACTCCGCCTTGGGGCGAGACCGTTCGGGCGATCGCTCCGGCGGAAGTGAAAATCATCGCCCGGTCGTGCGTACGAGAGTGTCCGCTTCCTCCACCGATCGGGCTTCGATGACGAGGAACAAACGCCGGGGATCGAGCGCGCCGAGGAGCGCCTCCATTTCCCGCCGGAAATCGGCATTGCCGCCGTGAGCGCCGGCGTAGAACAATTGGACCGACTTGCCGGCCGCCTGGATCCGGTTTAGCAACTCCAGCCATTGCGACGGCAGCGGCTGGTTCGCGCCTTGAATCCATTGAATGCAATCGAGGCGTTCGATTTCCAAAAGGCGGGGGAGATGCTTCAAGGCTCCCGCGCCGTCGAGGTGATAGATCGTGCGGTCCGCGTGATTCGCGCATTGGACCGTATCGTCGAGACAAAACGCGTCGAACATCTGCGGGCCAATCAGGCACGTGAAATCGTTCTGCCCGATGCAGAGAAACCGCTGCGAACTCCAGCCCATCGTCCAATTCGTGGTTCCCTGCCCGGCGGGAAGCACGATCGACGAGACGAGATCGACGATTTCCTTCCATAATTCGGTCATTCGGGCCATGGCCCGATGCACTGTTTCGGGCGATTCGAGCAGATCGAACATCAGCATTTCGGGGCTGCGGATCGCGGCCAAGCCGTCGATGCCCGTATGGAGATCGGGATAGGCCGTGATCCATTTGTCCTTCCCCCGCTCGACGGAGGCGCGGACGATCTCGAGATAGAGCTTCCACCAGCGATTGGACGGATCGAGGCAAAACTCCGGATAGCCGTCCGCGCTTCCGACGAAAGGGCGAATCCAGGACGTATTGTCGCGCGGTTTCAACTCCATTTCGGCGCCGAGCCACGCCGCAAACTGATCGGGACCGAGCCACGGATGGTGTACCGGGAGCGCGTCGCCGGCGAAATAGGTCCGGCTCAGGTCGTATTCCGCCTTGGCCAGGACGTATTCGACGTCGGTCCAGAGCGCTTCTTCGACGTCCGGTTCGCGAGGCGGCGTTCCCGGCTTCGGCAGGGGGGCGGTAATCCAAAGCAGCGGGCCGTCCTCCAGTTCCTTTTGCCAAAACGCTTCGTGCCGGGCGCAACGCGCGGCAACCAGGGCAGGGTCGATCCAGATCGATCGCATGATCAGAATCTCCGTGAAGCGGGATTGCCCGGGCCGCCCGCGGCGCAGGCGGGTTTTCGGCGGGGAGGTCTTCATTTCCATTTATTCGACGATTCCGGTCATGAAGCCGAACCGAATGTAGAGAAACACGGTAAAGCCGAATATGACAAGCCACCACAGCAGCGGATTTCGGAGTCCCCGGGCCCGGTCGCGCATTTCCTTCGGAAGCCGGAGGCTTTCCTTGTTCCAGATCAGGCCCTCCAGTTCTGCGGAAGGGCGCGGCGTCGTGAACAGGCTCACGATCACGCAAACGAGGACGCAGAACCAAAAGGCCACGCCGGTCCGGTTCAAAAAGGGGCTTAAATACTTGACGATGATTTCGGGCAAATGCGGAGGAGACAGATAGGGAATTTTGATTCCGCCGCACAGCCAATCGAGAAAGAGCGTCAGCGGAACGGTTAAGAGTCCCGCCGCCAGGGCGCCCGCTTGCGTCGTGCGTTTCCATAAAATTCCGCAGAGGAACATGGCGGCGATGCCGGGAGTAAATACGCCGTAGACGTTCAGCAGATACAGAAACACCGGTTTATCCTGCTTGCCCAACATCAGCATGGCCCAGACCATTGCCAGCGCGAAAATTGCCGCCGCGGTGATTCGACCGAAACGGACCGCTTGCCGATCGGTCGCGTTCCGGTTGATGTAGGGCAAGTAGAAATCGACCGTGGCGATGGTCGTGCAGGAGTTGACCGCCCCGGAAAGGTGGGACATGATCGCCGCAATCAGCCCGGCCATCACCAATCCGACAAGTCCCGAGGGAAGAAGCTCCTGGACCAGAGTCGGAAACACCATGTCGGGTTTGGCCAGGTGCCGGCCGATAATCAGCGGAGCGACGATTCCCGGCAGGATGTAGATCGCCGGCAAGAAGACTTGCAGGTAATTGACGGCGACGACTCCCATCCGGGCGTGCCATTCGTCTTTGGCGGCCAGGCAGCGCTGCACGATGAATTGATTGGCCGCGCAATAAAAGACGCTGATGCACAGCAAGCCGCCGAAGAACATCGTGCAGGGAAAATCGGGATTCGTGGGGGCAAGCAAGAGGTGCCATTCATTGCATCTTTCGAGCAGGCCGTGTATTCCTCCAACCGCGGGATGCCATAGCGTTTTCACGGCCAGAATCGTTCCTCCGCAGAGGAGAACCAGCAATTGCAGCATCTCGGTCCAAACCACCGCTCGAAGTCCGCCCGTAATGGTGTAGAGGCTCGTCAAAACGGCCAGACCTACGACGGCTTCGCCGATTCCGACGCTTGGAACCAGGGTATGGATCGCCAGGGCGCCGAGAAACAGTACGGCGGCGATCTCCACGAACACGTAGGTCAGCAGGAGTAAAATGCCGTAAACGAGTCGCGCCGCTGCGCCGTAGCGGCGATCCAGGAATTCCGGCATGGTGTAGAAACCGTTGCGAAGATAGAACGGCAGGAAAATCCACAACAGCGCGAAGAATCCCAGGAAAACGGCGGGCCAGGCGATGTTCATCGCGGAAAACCCCAGGAAATACGCCGTGCCCATGATGCTGACGAAATGGTGGCTCGAAATGTTCGCCGCGATGATGCTGCCGCCCACCATCCACCAGGGAAGCTTGTCGCCGGCCAGGAAATAGTCCCGCTTCGTCGCCGCGGCCGAACGCGAGGCAAGGACGCCGATTCCCAGGACGAGAAGAATATAGAAAATGAAGATCCCGATATCAAGTTCGGTCAATTCCATGGCCGGGATTCCGGAGAAGCGATCGCCTGAGGAAGATTCTTCGATGAGGATATATTCTATCGGGACTGGGGAGGTTATAATTGTAATATTGCGCAAAAGCGTTGAAAGATCACGCAGAGAACGGACTGCTGGAAAGGACCCGTCGTGCCCTCGATGCCCCGTATCGTATTGCTGATGTCGCCGCACGCCGGATACGACCGGGGAGTGATTCGCGGCATTGCCCGGTACGCTCGGGAACACGGGCCGTGGGCGTTTCTCCTTTCCGGCGAACAACTCCAGATCGTCGATTATGCGGGCGGAAAAACCGTCGGCAGCATGGCGGTCGCCCGCCTGTCGGGAGACGTTCCTCGGCGAACGTCCGTGCTCGATTTGGAGCGGCTGAACGCCTCCGGCATTATCGGCCGGCTCTACTCGCGGAGCATTACCGAGGCGGCGCTCGCCTCCGGACTCCCCATCGTGGCTATGGACCTTGCCGAGGAGCAAGCGGCGGATGCGAATCTGGTCGGCCGCGTTTCCGAAATCCGGCCGGACTCCCACAAAGCCGGCCGGATGGCGGCCGAACATCTGCTCGACCGCGGATTCCGGCAGTTCGCCTTTTGCGGTTTTCAGGGCGAAATCTGGTCGAAGTTGCGCCGCGAAGGCTTCCTCGACCGTTTGCAGGAGGCGGGACGGCGCTGCGGCGTCTTTCCTTCCCCCGAACAAAAGTCCCGGCTCCCCTGGCAGCGCGAGCAACCGCACGTCACGGCTT
>JAFGPV010000155.1 GCA_016936015.1 Pirellulales bacterium | reverse complement strand
TCATTGCAACCTGATCACCGGGGTAGCCGCTGCGCGGCAACCCCGGCCTATCCTATGAAAAGCCCTTCGGGCTATCGAATTCTTGTAACTCCTTATGTAGTAACGGTTCAAAAACTGGACTGTCTCTTTAGCCCGAGGCCTCACCATAAAGTTTACCGGCCGGACACATAATCCTTGACCCTCAGGCCGGTTTGTGCGAAGATAATATATAGTTACGGGCCTAATATAGGAGATGAAGCTATGTACCGGCGCAGAAAAGGTTTTACGCTTGTCGAACTGTTGGTCGTCATCTCAATCATCGGGATGTTGGTGGGCCTGCTCCTGCCGGCCGTCCAATCGGCCCGCGAGGCGGGGCGGAGAATCACTTGCACCAACAATCAACATCAACTCGGCCTGGCCATGATGAATTATGAGAGCAGCAAAGGCTCTTTCCCGGGCTACGTCAACCAATTAACTGGAAACGATCTTCAGACTAATAGGCCGGGAGTTGCGAAAGTGAGTTGGCTCATCCCGCTGCTTCCAAATCTGGAAAACATGAGCCTTTATAATTTTTGGAAAGAGGAGTGTTATCATATCGAAAATAGTGCAGCCCCCGGCGTCATCCCCTCCAAACTAAAAGTAACCCTCGCTGTAACGACATGCCCCAGCAATCCCACCTCCGCGGGTGTGGCCGCCTCGTCGACCGCCTACGGTGTCAACACGGGACGGAACTTACCGAATTACAGGAACTCTCAGGGTTATAGTAATTCCAACCCGCTTATTCCCGCCCAGGGAGTCTGCACCGACCAGTTTAAAGATCTTACTCAAGACACGGAATATCCTGCCCGCGTCGGACTGAGTTTCATCAGCTCGCACGACGGGGCGACCTCAACGATCCTCGTCGGCGAAAAGTCCTCCTCGCTGATTACGCCTCCCGACTGGGCGGACATTAATCTGAACAATACGAATGGTTATTCTGAGTCCCTCAACAGTGATGGTCAATCAGTCAACGCCGTGAATCTCGGGGTCCACTGGGCAACCATTACGAACACCGGCAGCCTATGCGCCGGGACCTTTTTGATTCAAAATCCAAGCAACGAGAAATCTACTGCGGACGTAACAAAACGCATCACTTCCAACCATCCCGGCGGAGGCGTGGTCACATTCTGCGATTCGCATACTGTTTTCCTGCGGAACGACATTGACAAATTGGTATTCATGCAACTTATGGCCCCTTGGGACCGAGGAGTGGGCAACGACGAAGGATATCAGGAAAATCCGTCAATTGGAATCCGAGATCCAAACGGCAGTGCTAATGATCCAGCACCGCCGCTGGACGAGTCCAGTTACAACTGATTCACCGGGAATCGCGTTTTCTTTAAGCCGGCATTTTTCCCGCAAAGGGCCAGTGTCCCTCCGGACGCCGGGAAAAATGCCGGCTTCGTTTCTTGAGGGGACACGTCGGAACGAAATAGGGCCACGGAGAACCGATAGGCAGCCCCAAGGGGGCGGTAATTCTCCCAGCCCTGGGCATCGCCCAGGGTGAATCGGAGGATATTACGAGGGAGAACGGCCCAACCGGGCCAACGGTTCCTGAGGAACGGTTGGTCCGTTGGACCGATGGAATGAATCGCATGGCGTCATCGTTCCCCCGGGCGATGCCCGGGGCTGGGAGAATTCCGGGGCCTTCGGCCCGTCAAGAACCGCGACCGCTGGTCGCGAAATCTCCCCTCTCCCTTTAGGAGAGGGGCAGGGGGTGAGGGTCGTATTTGCACCACCCGCCCTCACCCTAACCCTCTCCCAAAGGGAGAGGGAACGATACATAATCACTCCTGCACCACCCCGAAGACGCCCGTGTGTTCCGTCCAATGGGGCGCGCGAATCGCCGGGGCCGCAGCGTCTTCTACGGCGGGAAGGCTGAAGTAGAAGGTGGTGCCCACGCCGGGAGTGGAGTCCAGCCAGATGCGGCCGCCGTGGACGTCAAGGATCTTGCGGACGATCGCCAGTCCCGCTCCGCTCCCCTCGTATTCTGTCCCGGGATGCAGACGGCGGAAGAGGGTGAAAATTTCCCGGAAATGCCGTTCCGCAATGCCGATGCCGTTGTCCTTGACGTAGAGCGTCGGCGAATCGGCGACAAGGACGCCGATTTCGACTTTCGGCTGCGGGCAGTCGTTGAACTTCACGGCGTTGACGATCAAGTTGCTCAGCACCATTCCCAGGAGCGTTGCATTACCCGGCACACACGGCAGGTCGTGGGCGACTTGGACCTCGGCCCGGCGGCGTTGGATCGCCGGTTGGAGGAGCCGCAAGACGTCGCCCAGGACGACGTTGAGATCCACGGCCGTCTGCCAGTGGGTCTCCCGGTCGATGCAGCAGATCGTCTTCAAGTCGTCGACCCGTTGGAGCAGCCCGTCGCAGAGTCCGCACAAGTCCCGCAGCCGCCCCCGGTCCTTCGCGCCGAGTTGCTCCCCGCAGTCTTCCAGCAGCATCTCGCCGGAGTTGCGGATCCCCAAAAGCGGCTGTTTGAGATCGTGGGCGACCATGTAGAGGAAGTCCTCCTCTCGGCCCGGCCGCGCGGCGGTTTCCATCGGCCGGTCGGGGATTCCGGCGATCCGCCGTTCCCGCCCCGACGCGGACGGCTGTCTGCGCAACATGCGGTTGCACACGACGATCTCGGCCCGTTTGCGGGTCATGGCCAGGCGGATGCCCTCCCGCAACTCCTCCCCTCCCAAACCTTTTTTCGTCAGCAGCTCCTGGGCGCCCGACTGCACGGCGTGGAGACTCAGCGCAGGGGATCTTTCCGCCGCCAGCGCGAGGACCGCGGTCCGCGGCGCGACGTCGGCCATCTGCCGCAGGATGTCGAAGTGGATGGGACTGGCGTATCCCAGGTCGAACACGATGAGATCGAAGATCTGTCCCGCCAGTTGGGACAAAGCCGCCCGGACCGTCCCGGCGTGAGTCACCTGGAACTCTTCCCGGGCCTCGGCGCCTCTCCCGGCGGCCAGGGCCAGACAGTCTCCGACAAGGGCTACGACTGTCGCATCGCTGGAAAAGAGCAACAGTCGGATCTTCACGGCCGCGGTTTCCGACAGAGGCGTTTCCATTTCCGCTCCCAAGAAACGACCGCGCCTGGCAATCCACCGATCCGGTAGATGCGGCATCCTGCCGCATCAAGAGATCGATGTTTTACTTCGTCCACTCGGGAAGCGGCAAGATGCCGCTTCTACATTCACGGTTCCACCGATCCTATGGAAGAAATCGCCCCTGGGATCGGCCAACTTAAGGAGGTGCAATAAAATTGACTGAATAGGAGAAAAACGAGAAAAGAGGAGGGCGTTTTATAGTGATTAGGCAACTTGGTTCAACAGGTTTCGGACCTTATAATTAAGCTATCCAGTAATGGTTACCCCTTTCACAACTCATGGGAGTCCTGCCATGCGACCGTTCCGAAGACTGTGCGTTCTCTTTTCAGCGTTAGGATTGGGGATTGTTTGCACTCCCGCGGCGGGGGCCGAAAAACTCCTCCTGGCGGAGAACGGCCGGACGGAATACCGGATCGTCGTGCCGGAGAACGCCTCGCCTTCGATTCGATACGCCGCCGAGGAATTGCAAACGTTTCTCTCCCAAATGACGGGCGCCAAGCTGCCCATCGTCTCCGACCGCGAGCCGCCCGTCGAGCAGGAAATCCTCTTAGGCGACAACGCCCACTCCCGGCAGGCGGGGCTTTCCTCGGATTTCTCTTCCCTGGGTGCGGAGGGATACCATTTGAAAACCGCCGGCCCGCGGCTGGCGATTGCCGGCAGTCCGCAGCGGGGGGTTCTGTACGGCGTTTACGGACTGCTGGAAGATCACCTGGGATGCCGCTGGTTCACGCCGGACGTCAGCCGCATCCCGAAATGCTCCCGACTGGAAATTCCGCCGCTGGACGACCGGCGGATACCGGTTTTGGAATACCGCGAGCCGTTTCTGTTCGACTGCTTCGACGGCGACTGGTGCGCCCGGAACCGCATGAATTCGCACGCCGCCCGGCTGGAGGCGAAACACGGGGGCAAGATGGCGATCGTCTCCTTGGCGCACACGTTCAATGCGTTGGTGCCGCCCGAAAAGTATTTTAACGCCCATCCCGAGTATTTTTCCCTCGTCAACGGCAAACGGCTAAAGGACTATTCGCAGCTCTGCTGCACCAACGAGGAGGTCATCCGGTTGTGCACTGAGGGAACCTTGGCCGCGATGAAGGCCCTTCCCGAGGGCCGGGTCTTTTCCGTCTCGCAAAACGATTGCTTCAATTACTGCCAGTGTGAGAACTGCCAGAAATTGGCCCGCGAGGAAGAGTCGCAAATGGCCCCGGTGCTGGCGCTGGTCAATCGGGTGGCGGAGGCGGTGGAACGGGAATTCCCGAACAATACCGTGGAGACGCTGGCCTATCAATGGACCCGCAAACCGCCGAAAACCATCCGGCCGCGGAAGAACGTGGTCGTCCAACTCTGCTCCATCGAGTGCTGTTTCTCCCATCCCCTGGAAACCTGCAACGGCCCGGAGAACCGCCGGTTCCGCGAGGATCTGGCCGCCTGGTCGCAGACCGGGGGGCGGCTCTGGGTCTGGGATTACACGACCGACTTCGCCAACTATCTGCTGCCGTTTCCCAATCACCGGGTGCTGAGGGAAAACATCCGCTTCTACGTTGCCCGCGGGGTGACGGGTATTTTCGAGGAAGACAGCTACGAGACGCCCCACAGCGAATTGGCCGCCCTGGACGGCTATCTGATGGCCAAGTTCCTATGGAATCCCGATTACGACGAAGCCCGGGCAACGGACGAGTTTTTGACCGCCTACTACGGTCCGGCGGCGGAATCCATCCGTCAGTATCTGAACTTGCTCCACGACCGGGTTCAAAAGGAAAACATCCACGTCCACGTCTACGATCCGCCCTCCAAACCCCACCTGGCCGACGACCTGCTGCTGACGGCCAATGCGTTGTGGCAGGAGGCGGAGCATAAGGCGTCGGGCAACCCGGCCGTCCTGAAACGCGTGCAGATCTCCCGGTTGAGCGTCGACTACGCGATCGTCGAACGCGCCCGGCTGGAAATCGCGGGCAAACTGCCGCTGAACGAAGGCTTGAAAACCCTCGCCTTGCAGCGGTATGATCCGTATCTCAAAGTGCTGGAACAAAGCGGCGTGACCAGACTCCGAGAGTGGGTTCCTCTCGATTTAGGTCGCTACCGCAAGGAACTGGCCGCCGGATTGGGAATTGCCGGCGCCAAGTAACGTGACGGGTCGGTTGCTCAAGCACCGGAGTCTCCTTATGCGTTGCCGCCTCTCTCTGTGGACCCTGATGATTTGGGGAGTTGCCATGCCCGCCGTACCGTCGGAACCGCCGCCTGAAAATCCACCGCGAAAGCACCGGACGGACCTGATCGGCGACGCCGCGGCGTTAAGCGCCAATCCGCCGGCCGAGGACGTCCGGGACCTGAAACTCCGGAATTGGGCGCCGCGGCCGATGCTCGTCACGAAAACCACACTGGTAGACAAGCCGCGGTTTCCCGTGATTGACGTCCACAATCACCTGGACACGGGAAAACAATTTCTCACTCCCGAGCGGGTCGCCCGTTATCTGGCCGAAATGGACGCGGCGGGGGTCCGGACCGTGGTGAACCTGGACGGGATGTGGGGCGACCGGCTGCGGGAGACGCTCTCCGCGCTGGACGAGGCCCACCCCGGCCGGTTCCTCACCTTCGCCCAGATTAACTTCGAGGGCATCGACGAAGAAGACTGGCCCCGCCGCGAGTCCCTGCGGCTCGAGGAAAGCTTCAAGATGGGCGCAAAAGGCCTGAAATTCCACAAAAACCTGGGATTGGGCATCCGCTTAAAAAATGGGAAATTGCTCCGCGTGGACGATCCCAAGATGGATCCGATTTGCGAAATGTGCGCCAAGCACCATCGGCCGATCGTGATCCACACAGCCGATCCGGCTGCCTTCTTCACCCCCCTGGACCGCTTCAATGAGCGTTGGCACGAACTGAACGAGCATCCCGGCTGGCTCTTCTACGGCAAGGATTTCCCTCCCCAAAAGGAATTGCTCGATCAGTTCATCCGCGCCGTGGCGAAGCATCCGCAGACGACCTTCATCGGCGCCCATTTCGGCAACAACGCCGAGGATCCGGCAACCGTGGCGAAGTGGCTCGACACCTACCCCAACCTGATGATCGACATCGACGCCCGGATTTCCGAACTGGGCCGGCAGCCGTACACCGCCCGGAAGTTCCTCATAAAATACGCCGACCGCGTGATGTTCGGCACCGACACGCCGCCCAATCGCACGGCCTATCGCATCTACTACCGGTTTCTGGAAACCGACGACGAATACTTCGACTGTGCCGCCGGCCATCACCTGCAGGGATTCTGGAGGATCTACGGCGTCCTTTTGCCCGACGACGTGTTGGAAAAAATCTACTATAAAAACGCCGAGAAGGTCTTCGGCATCAACTCCCCTCTCCCTTTGGGAGAGGGGCAAGGGGTGAGGGCGGAAGGAGAGAATAGGGAGGGCAATTCAACGAATTCAGTTGCACGCAGCCCTCACCCTAACCCTCTCCCAAAGGGAGAGGGGACGCCCGGCGCCGCGAAGATTCTGCGGGTCCCGTCCACCGAGGATTTTGAAATCACGGGCGACGGCCGCGCGGCCGCCTGGCAAAAAACCGCCTGGACGCCGCTCGAAAAGCGTTCCGGCGGGCCTCAGAATTACGAAAGCCGCTTTAAAATCCTCTATTCGCCCACTGGTTTGTACGTCCTCATGAACGGGACCGACCGCAAACTGACCGCGACGATGACCGAGGACTTTTCCGATCTGTGGAACGAGGACTGCTTCGAGTTCTTTTTCTGGCCCGACGAGCAGGTGCCTCTCTATTTCGAATACGAGATCTCCCCCTTGAACCGGGAATTGCCGATCCTCGTGCCCAAGATCGGTCAAGAGCATCAGGGCTGGCGGCCCTGGCATTACGAAGGATCGCGGAAGGTCCGCAAGGCCGTGGCCGTCTCGGGCGGGACCGCCCAACCGCACGCCGAGGTGACCGGCTGGACCGCCGAAGTCTTCATCCCCTACGAACTGCTCAAGCCGCTGGGCAACGTGCCGCCGAAACCGGGAACCCGCTGGCGGGCCAATTTCTATCGCTGCGATTACGACGACAGCCAGGCGGCAAGCTGGGATTGGGCCCGCGTCGGCCCCAGCTTCCACGAAATCGAGAAGTTCGGCACGCTGGTATTCGAGTGAGCCTGACCGGGAAAATCCGCCCCCCCGGTATCTTAACTTGGCTGAAAGGATAGCCCGGTTCTCCATCACCGCCATCCACCTGAATGGGTAGGCCGCCGCCCGCCCTCACGATTTCCCGATGTATTTTCCGATATTACAAGCGGCGGGGGGGGTGAATTTCGGTGATCTTGTTCATTTCCCCTTTATTTCACCGGGTACGCGGCTATAATAATGAGTTTCTGCCAATAACCTCTTAGGGTGGAGTAAGTCATGCCCAAGATGAAAACGCATAAAGGCGTCGCCAAACGGTTCAAGGTGACGGCCAAGGGAAAAGTCAAGTGCCGGCCGGCTGGGACCAGCCACCTGGCCTCGCGGATGAGCCAGAAGCGGAAACGCAACCTCCGCGGCCCCCAGACGATCAGCAGCGTCGAAGCCCGACGCATCCGCGAGGTGCTCGACAGGTAGGGTGCGTGCAACGCACCATGCTGCGGAGAAATGATTTTTCAACACGGTGCGTTCCACGCACCCTACTTTTTCAGCGGGCCGGGCGGTTAAACGCTTCCGGCGGTCCGGAAGGGCCTCGTGCTCGCCTATTTCGTGGAAATGAATCATGCGCACTACGAAGGGTTCGGCCCGGAACCGGGCCAAGAAGCGGCTGTTCAAGAAGGTTAGGGGTTACGTCGGCGGGCGGCGAAAGCTGCTGCGGACGGCCAAGGAGACGCTGGTCCGCTCGGGCGTGTACGCCTACCGCGACCGCCGCAACCGCCGTCGCGACTTCCGCCGGCTGTGGATCATCCGCGTCAACGCCGCCGTGCGGATGCACGGCCTGCGCTACAGCGAGTTCATCTCCGGACTTAAGAAGGCCGACATCGCCCTGGACCGGAAAATCCTGGCCGAGATCGCCGTCTCCGATCCCGAGGGCTTCGCTAAAGTGGTCGAACTGGTCAAGGCGGCGCTGGCATAAACGTGAAACTCTCACTCTCCTCTCGTTCCGAAACTCCAGTTTCGGAACGAGGTTGTTATCTATGGCCCTGGCGGATTATCTTGCCGAACTCGACGCCCTGCTGATCGAGGCGACGACCGCCTTCGCGGCGGCCGGCGACGCCGCGGCGCTGGAATCGGCCCGGGTGAAATACGTCGGCGCCCGCAGCGGTAAAATCAAGGATCTGCAAAAGGGCCTCGGGCGGATCGACAAGGCCGACAAGCCCGCCGCCGGCAAGCGGTTCAACGAAGTCAAACAACAAGTCGAGGCGGCGCTGGAGGCCGCCGTCCAGAGTCTCGTATCTCCGAAAGCTCAAGTCCGGCAGGACCGCTGGTTCGACCCGACCGTGCCGGGCCTGCGTCCCCGACTGGGCCGATTGCACCCGCTGACGCAGACGACCGAGGAGTTGAAGGACATCATGGGCCGGCTGGGCTTCACCGTGGCCGACGGCCCGGAGGTGGAAGACGCCTGGCACAACTTCGACGCTTTGAACATCCCCATCGAGCATCCCGCCCGCGATCCGCTGGATAATTTCTACCTGGCCGCGGCAGCTAATCACTCCCCTCTCCCTCCGGGAGAGGGGTCGGGGGTGAGGGCAGCCATAGCAAATAACAGCCCTCACCCTAGCCCTCTCCCGGCCGGAGAGGGAACATATCTGCTCCGTAGCCAGACCAGCACCGTGCAGATCCGGGTGATGGAGAAGACCCCGCCGCCGGTGCGGATCATCTCGGTCGGCCGGGTTTATCGGCCGGACACGGCCGACGCCACGCACTATCCAATGTTCCACCAGATCGAGGGCCTGCTGGTCGATCGCGGCATCACGATGGCCCATCTGAAGAGCACCTTGCGGCTCTTCGCCCGCAGCGCGTTTGCCGACGACGTCCACATCCGTTTCCGCCCTTCGTTCTTCCCCTTCACCGAGCCGAGCGTCGAGGTGGACATGAGCTGGCACGGCGGCTGGATCGAAATGGGCGGGGCCGGCATGGTCGACCCCCACGTCCTGGCCGCCGTGGGCTACGACCCCGAAGAGGTCACCGGCTTCGCCTTCGGCCTGGGCATCGAGCGGATCTGCGCCCGCCGCCACGGAGTGACGGACATCCGGGAGTTTTATAAGAACGACGTACGGTTCCTGCATCAGTTTTAAGGGATTGGGGATTAGGGATTAGGGATTAGCGAAAAAATTGACACCGAAATCTAATCCCTAATCCCTCCAACCAAGGAGCAGATGATGGAGGGGAAGAATTTCCGGGATTTGAAGGTGTGGCAATTAGGAATGGAATTGGTGGAATCTGTCTACAAGTTATCCCAACATTTTCCGAAGTCTGAGACGTATGGCCTTGGCAGCCAGATTCAGCGTGCCGCGGTTTCCATTCCGGCAAATATCGCCGAGGGACATGCAATGGGATCAACGAAAGATTTTTTGCGTTTTCTGGCTATAGCTCAAGGCTCACTTGCAGAGTTGGAAACGCACTTGATGCTTGCTGAGCGAATCAAATACGTTAATCCCGCCCAAATCGGCCCCATTCTTAACCGCTGTAGTGAAGAAGCAAGGATGCTAAGAAGTTTGCGGCGAAGTGTGAGAAACAGACTCAAATAGATATTGGGGATTAGAGAACACAGGGGAAGAATAGGTGAGGTGAGTAGATGGCTGCCTCAATCTCAAAGTCAGCAAGAAAGGATGAGACGGCGCGGACGTTCAGAAATTCCGCAAGCTTTGGAAAGCGAATTGAATATTGGATCATTGGCGAAATGATGAAAGAAGGACTGGATGTGTATGTTCCACTCGTAGACGATGATGCGATAGATGCTGTCATACGCCGGAAGGATGGATCTTTCATTACTGTTCAAATCAAGGCGAGGTCAAAAACTGTGGGTGATCGTTGTGCTGCTCTCTTTGCAGCAATTCCCCACTTAGAGTTGAGAAACGATTACTGGTTCGTTTTCTATTCGGAAAGGATGGACATGAAATGGATTATGACTTCCGATGAGTTCATCTGCGAGGCATTTCAGAATAAGTCAGGAAAGAACAAAGACAAACGGAGTATCTGGTTCAATGGATGCAAGAAGGATAAGACTACCGGAAAGGCAATTGAGTATTGCAAGAAGCGATTCGAGAAGTATATAGCCAAGAACTACCAACGCTTAAAAACTAATCCCTAATCCCTAATCCCCAATCCCTCCTCATGCTTATCTCCTGGAATTGGCTGAAACAGTATGTAGCTCTCGACGTGTCGGCGGCGGAACTGCAGCGGCGGCTGATGTTCGCGGGAATCAATATCGAGGGAGAAAAGGAGGTGGGCGGCGACCTGGCGATCGACTTGGAGATTACCAGCAATCGGCCCGATTGTTTGGGACATCTCGGTATCGCCCGGGAAGTTGCCGTCCTCTTCGACAAGGAATTAAAGATTCCCGCCGCCCGGCCGGCGGAGGGAAAAACGCCCGCGGCCGAGTTGACCCAAGTGCGGATCGACTGCCCGGACCTCTGCTTCCGCTACATCGCCCGGGTCGTCCGCAGCGTGAAGGTCGCCCCCAGTCCCAAGTGGATGACGCGGCGGCTGGAGACCGTCGGCCTGACGCCCATCAACAACGTGGTCGATATCAGCAACTACGTGCTGCTGGAATGTTCGCAGCCGCTGCACACCTTCGATTACGCCGGCCTGGAGGGACATGAGATCGTCGTCCGGCGGCCGAAACCGGGCGAAAAGATCGAGGCCATCGACCATAATACTTACGAACTCTCGCCGGAGATGTGCGTGATTGCCGACGCCCGGCGCCCGGTGGCCATCGCCGGCGTAATGGGCGGGGCGGCGACCGAAATCGGCCCCTCCACCCGGGACGTGCTGGTCGAGTCGGCCGAGTTCGATCCCGTGGCGATCCGCAGCGCGGCGCGGAAGCTGAATCTCCACAGCGATTCGTCCTATCGCTTCGAGCGCCGCGTCGATCCCGAGGGAGTCGAATGGGCCAGCCGGCGATGCTGTGAATTGATCCTCGAACTGGCTGGCGGCGAACTGGCGGCCGGATCGGTCGACGTCGGCCAGCAACCGCCAAAACGCGAGCCGATCACCTTGCGGTTCTCCCAACTCCAACGCATCCTCGGCATCGAAGTCCCCGCCGATGAAGTGCGACGGATTCTACTTGCCCTGGGAAATATCGAAGCAAACGAAGCAGCCGACCCTCATCCCTCATCCCTCATCCCTCATCCCTCATCCCTCACCGTCATCCCACCTTCATGGCGCCGCGATCTGACCCGGGAAATCGACCTGGTCGAGGAAGTCGGCCGGATCCACGGTTATGAAGAAATTCCCGAGGACGTCGCCGTGCCGATGGCCCCCTCGGCCAAGCGGCGCGAGGATCGGGTGTTGGAAGTGATCCGCGGCGTGCTGACGGCCGCCGGGCTGGACGAGGCCCTGACGCTCAGCACGGTCGATCAGCAACTCTCCGCGGCCGTCAGCCCCTGGACCACGGCCGAGCCGCTGCGGAGCCTGACGCCGGTGATCCGCGGCGCGGACCGGCTCCGCCGCAGTCTGATCCCCAGCCTGCTGGCCGCCCGACGGACCAACGAGGCGCTCTCGAATCCGGAAATCGAGCTGTTCGAGACCGCCAAGGTCTATCTCCCCCGGCCCGGCAAACTGCCCGACGAGCAATGGATGCTGGGAATCACCAGCGGGCAGGACTTTTTAACCGTCAAGGGCTGGATCGAGGCGGTCGCGGACGCCTTAAAATGCCCCGAACCGCCGACGGCAGACGATTCAGATCTGTCGCTCTTCGATCCACAGCAATCCTGCCGGTTGCGGCTCGGCGGCCAGGTCCTCGGCTACGTCGGCCGGGTACTGCCCGAGGGATTGAAAGAATTCGACCTCCGCGGCTCAACCACGGTGGCCGAGATCAAGCTGGGTGTGCTCGTCGCGGCAGCCAACTTGATGCCGCAATACGCCCCGCTGCCGCCGTTCCCCTCCGTCACCCGGGACGTCAACCTGGTGGTTGCCGAGCCGGTCCGCTGGTCCGACCTGGCCGCCACGGTCCGCGCCCACGCCGGCCCGTTCTTCGAGGGCCTCCAGTACCGCGACACCTTCCGCGACCCCAAGCGCCTGGGCGCCGGCAAGAAAAGCCTCCTCTTTACAATCGACCTGCGGAGCAAGGAAGGCACCCTGACCAGCCCCCAGGCCGACGCCGTCCGCGACCAGATCGTCGCCGCCTGCCGCGAAAAGCACGGGGCCGAACTGCGGGCGATGTAGCAGACACACTCCGTGTGCCGTGGGGTACGGCAAACTTTCTTGGCATGGGCTTTTTGGGGCCGAAGGCCCAGCCATTCACCCAGCCCAGGGCATCGCCCTGGGGATCAAATCGAATTTGTCTGCCTATCGGCCCAACGGGCCAAGAGTTCATCGAACGGATGGCCCGTTGGGCCGACAAGAACTTTCGATTGGACCAGTTTCCCCAGGGCGATGCCCTGGGCTGGGCGAACCGTGCTCCTTCGGAGCAGTAATCGAGTCGCCAAGATATCTTGCCGCACCCGTGCCGCGAGTGATTATGTCTTTCTCCTTTCTCTCGATGTATAATAAGAAATAGAGATATCATAGATGCCTCCAGAGCTTATCATGATTCAAACCGTCGAAGCCATTGTGGATGAACACGGGAATGTCCAGTTGTTGGAAGCCGTTCCTTAAACGGGACATCACTAATTTCCAGATTCGCTTCAAGGACTTGGACGCGTTGTCGGCAATAAACAACGGAAGCCTGCTTGGGTAAAGTGACGGTCCGCGGTCAGGCAGTCGAGGACTCCTTCCCGCCGCATAACGGCGAAACTGGAACAATCGATCAATCCCCAGAACTTATCCCACAAAAACCGCTTCACTCGGCGCCATCGGCCACCTTGGGGAAACCGTATAAGTAGTGATCGAGATTGAGGGCTAAATCGGGAAGGCCGGTCGGGGCGGCCAACTTGTAGATCTGATAAACCGATTCGGCTGAAGAGTCAGAAATCGGAGGCACGGGCTCGATTTGAAGGATAGTCCCCTCGGGAAGGGGAGATTCTCCTTCAAAGACCACAACGCCGTTATGGATGGAGCCTCGATACCTCATCGTGTTCCTGACGATAACATGGAGCAGGGCGAAATGAAACGGATAATTTTCTTGGGATCGGAAAAAGGAACGCTACCAATTATAGCAAAATAGGGAAAGATGCGATCTTTTCGTTTTCTTCCCCGGCTAAAAAACTACTCTTGACAGTGATACTGTAAATATGTATACTATATTGATGGGCTGCTAAAAACGCAGCGATTTTTAACCATGCGGTACTCACATTCTGTGAATGGTTTCATTCCGATGGTTATGATGATCGACGGGCCGAAGGCCCTGTGGTTCACTCAGCCC
>JAFGPV010000022.1 GCA_016936015.1 Pirellulales bacterium | reverse complement strand
GGGCTGTTCACCGCCGGCGATCGACGGCTCGAATTGACCTACCCATTCGACTGCCACGGCCGCCCGGTCACCGCCTATCTCGGCTGGGTCTTTCAGACGGACGAAGGCGAACTGTTTTCCGAACGGGGCGTCGGCCTGGCGCCCGATATGAGCCGCAAGCTGGCCGACGCGGCGATCCGCTTTCTTCGCGCGGAGTCGGGCCGCCCGTTTTTCCTGCACGTGAACTTCCTTGCCCCGCACGATCCGCTGCTGATCCCTCCCGGCTACGAGGACAAATACGACTGGCGCAAGATCCCCTTGCCGGAGAATTTTCTGCCCGAGCATCCTTTCGACCACGGCAACCTGGACGGGCGGGACGAAAAACTGTTGCCCCATCCGAGGACGGAGGAGGACGTACGCCGGGATCTGGCCGCCTACTATGCGGTCATCTCGGACATGGACGCCCAGTTGGGACGGATCCTAGCCGCGCTGGACGAACTCGGCGAAGCGGAGCGGACGATCGTCATCTTCACCAGCGATCACGGCTTGGCCATCGGCAGCCACGGCCTGCGCGGCAAGCAGAACATGTACGACCACACGGTCGGCGTGCCTCTGATTATGCGCGGCCCCGGCGTTCCCGAGCGACGGCGTTCGAAGGCGCAATGCTATCTCCGCGACTTGTTTCCAACGATTTGCGATCTGACCGGAATCGACGTGCCGGAAGCGGTCGAGGGCCGCAGTCTGGCCCCGGTTATCCGCGGCCAACGGGAGGAGTTGTACGCTTACGTCTTCGGCCACTATCGAGACGTGCAGCGGATGGTCCGCTCCGATCGCTGGAAGCTGATCCGCTATCCGCGAATCGACCGCTGGCAGCTATTCGATCTGCAAAACGATCCGCATGAGTTGCATGATCTTATCGGAAAGTATGAATACGCCGAGGTGGTCTCGCGGTTGAAGGGGGCGTTGTCCCGGTGGCGGCGCGAGGTGAATGATCCGTTGTCGGTCGAGTAGAGCGATATTGGCTTAGAACGTGTTTTGAAATTGAAAAATTAGTCCCCTCTTCCAAAGGGAGAGGGGGGATTTTCAAAACACGTTCTCAGAGCCACTTTTCCCGGCGGTACCATTCGGCCGTCTGGCGGAGCCGGTCGAACAGCGGCACGGCGACGGCGAAATTCAACTGCTCGGCGGCCGCGCGGGCGGAACAGAGCCAACTGCCGGCGGTGATCTCGCGGGCCTTGTCCACGTTCATAAACAGAGGATTGTGCCGCACCCGCGAGACAAGCTCTCCGGCCATCGCCACCGTCCAGACCACGGGCGCGGTGGTGGGGATCACCATTACCCAACGTCGCCCCAGCGCCTTGGAGACCATCCGTCCCAAATCGGAGTAGAGCGGGCTGACCTCGCAGGCGGCGAAATAGTAGCCCTCCGGCCCGCGCGGGTTGTTCCCGCCGCCGGCCGGCAACCGCCTGCCTCGCTCCGCCGCCAGGATCAGCAATTCCGCCAGGTCGTCGGCGTGGATCAGGGAAAAGCGGGGGCGGGAAAGGCCCGGGGCCAAGTGGACGCCGAAGCGGGCTATGTAATGGAACAAGGGGAAACCCATCCGGTCGTATTCGCCCAGCACAATCGGCGGACGGACGATGGTGATCGGCACGCGATCGGCGAACGCCTCGGCCACCCGCTCCCCGGCGCGCTTGCTGTGCCCGTAGTGAGAGACCGGCACGGGCCGATCGGCCTCGGTCTTCGGTTGTCCGTCGGGGGACGGTCCGGCGGCCGCCAGGGAGGAGACCGAAACCAACACCGGCGGCGTGGTCCGGCCGGCGCAGGCCTGGGCCACGTTCGCCACTCCCCAGCGGTTTACCCGATAAAACTGCCGCGGATTGAGCGCCTGCGTGCAACCGGCCAGATGGTAGACGATCTGCTTGCCCGCCACCGCGGCGGAGAGACTTTCTCGGTCCGTAACGTCGCCGTGGATGAATTGGGGATTGTATCGGCGGAGCGGCGCCAGGCGGGAACTCTTCCGCACCAGACAAGCGACCTCGTCGCCGCGGGCCGTCAGTGCGGCGACCAAGTGCGATCCAATAAATCCGCTGGCGCCTGTTACCAGGACCTTGGCCATGGGAGCAGGGATTAGCAGTTAGGGAATGAGGAAATTGCTTTGCGTTTGTGCATTATCCGCGCCAGGCGTAGGTCCGCCGCAGCGCGCCGAGCACGGCCGCTGTGATCTGACCGACCGTGAGCGATTTCGACAAAACGGAGTGGGCATGGGCAAGCCGCGCCTGTTCGATCACCGTTTCATCCAACTGCGCCGAAAGCAGGATGCACGGCAACATCGCCCGAAACTCTTTCAGCCGCCGCAAAGTGTCCAGACCGGTCAGCTTGGGCATGTGCATGTCCAATAGCGCCAGATGCACCTTTTCGCGGCGGACGATCCACAACGCTTCCTCGCCGTCGGCGGCCATCAGCGTGCGGAACCGCCACGGCTCGAAGACCGACCGCAGCGTCTCGCGGAAGCCGTCGTCGTCGTCGGTAATCAGTAGCGAGGGCGTTTCGACCGGCATGGCCGTGGTTTCCCGTTTATCCCGTGGTCCAACACCCATCACGAGCAACTTGCGTGCCATTCGACGCGACCGCCGGCGCACAGCAATAGCGCGGCGGCAACTTCAATCGAGGACACATCTTACAAGATTTACGCGCTCTTTGCCACAGCGAAAAAACGGGGTGCGGCGACGATATATTTTCTCTACCAGCGGGTGAAAACTGCCGTTTTGGCAGGCGGAATCTTATCGTAGGTCAGGTACCCCGTACCTGACAAAATGATTCACGCGGCAATAGGTCAGGTAGGGATGCTTAACCTATTAGTGAAAAGCACGGGCTAGAGACAACGCATAAAGGCCGTCAGGTCTTTTTTCTCCTGCTCGGTCAATTGGGTCTCCAGCACGAGGTTGAAAAATTCGACCGTGTCCTCGAGGGTCAGCAGCCGGCCATCGTGCAGGTACGGCGGCGAGTCCTTGATCCCTCGAAGCGTAAAAGTCTTGATCGGGCCGTCGGCCGAAGCCATTCGGCCTTCTATCATCACTGGCTTAAAGAACCGCTCCGCGCGCATGTTGTGCATCAGATTGTCGGTGTAGTACGGCGAGGGGTGACAGACGGCGCAGTGGCCCTTGTTGAAAAATACGTCCTGGCCGCGAAGCTCCGACTCGGTTGCCTTGTTCGGGTCCAATACGCCGTAAATGTTCAACTTTGGGGCGGGCGGGAAGTCCAATATCTCCTGGAACTCGGCCATGAAGTGGACCTGGCTGCCGCGCTCGAGTACGTTCACGCCCTTTTTGACGGCGATCACCGGGTCGCCGTCGAAGTAGGCCGCCCGCTGCTCGAACTCGGTGAAGTCCTCGATGCTCTTCAATGCCCGCTGCGAGCCGAACAGCCGCTGAATATTCACGCCGCGGAGCGACGGCGTGTCGAGCCGATGGCGGAATTGCTGGGGCCGAATGTCGCCGACCAGGTGGGTCGTCCCGTTGCCGTGGCCGTTGACGTGGCAGTCGAAGCAGGTCACGCCCATGCTCGGCTTCAACGAGCGGCGGTCGTCGGTGGCGTTGAACTGCTGTTGCGGGAAGGGGGTGACCAGCAATCGTAGCCCCTCTAATTGCTTCGGGTTAAGAATGCCGTTGAACAACTCGAAGTAGTTGCTCAAGCCGACGACCTGCCCTTGCGAAACGTCGCCCAGGTCGGACCGGGTCGTCAGGTAAATCGGCGGCGGATACTCCGGCAGAAGATGCTCCGGCAGGTCGAAGTCGAGGTCGAAGCGGGTCAGGTCGCGCCCCTCCTGTTGCTTCATCTTGTCTATATGATGTTGGGGAAAGACCATGCCGCCTTCCGGATGGTTCGGGTGCGGCAACGGATAGAACCCCTTCGGCCACAGTCCACTTTCGCGGACTTCCTCGGGCGTTAATTTTCCCAACTCTTCCCAGGAGCTGACGCCCGGCGGCAGTTTGGCCCTGATGCCCTCCTGCACCGGCTTGCCCCGCGACATGGTCACTCCCGCCGCGGGCCGGTTGCTCAGGTCGTAGCGTTCCCTCAACAAGGCATTGTGCTGCGCCTCGATCTCCGGCTTGGCGGCCTCCATCTTGGCCACCGTTTTGGCAAAGCTCTCGCTTATCACCACCGGCGAATAGCTGCTCGGCGGCTTCTGGTTTTCCTCTTCCGCGGCGAAACACAAGGCCACGGTCGCCAGCAGCGCCCCGCCGACTCCGACGTAAACGGATCGAACGATACTCATGGTTTTGCCCTCCTGCCTGGGAAAAAGTGCTTTGTCCAGCTACCAGCTATGGTGTATACAGGGTCGGGAAAATATGTCAATAACCCCAGCGGTAAAGACGAGCGGTAAAGGAACGGTAGAGTGGACAGGCACAATTTTCGCCATTGAAAGGGCGAAAAAATGAGCCAGCCCCCGGTTTATCGTAGGTCAGGCTGTGCCTGACCTGCGGGCTATGGGCGAGTAGGCTCCGCCGTGATAAGAAACATTGGCAGGTGGGCCACGCGCCGACCCTTGGGCAAAGAAGCGTCGGCCTTTCTCGCCCGATCCAATACAATCCGTTCGGAGTCGGCCAACGGCAGTTCGCCCAGCAGGTCGAATCTTAGGGGGTCTGGCGACTCCAGCCGGTCTAGCAAATCTACGCGGACCTCGAATCCGGCCGTTCCCAGCGTCCCCGGCAGCTTTCGACCCACGCAAGGATCGGCCCCGGCCCGCTCCAAGGCCGCAAGCCACAACTCGCCGACGGCTATCTCCGGCGGATGTTCGATCATTCCCCCGTAGTCCGGCTCAATGGCGACAAACACACCGCCGCGCGTCAACACGCGATGGACCTCTTTTGCCACGGCGGCGGCGTCCATCCACATCAGCGCGAACTGGCAGAACACCAGATCGAACGCAGCGTCAGCCAGCGGCAGTTTTTCGGCCTCTCCGCGCACGAGCGTTGCCCCGTGAAATCTTCTCGATCCGCCGACCAGAACGTTTTGGTTTCTGTCCAGGGCCACGACCTCTCCGCCCGAACGGCGGACCAGTTCTTCGGCGACCGCCCCGCCGGCGCAGGCGAGATCGAGCACGCGGCGTCGTTTCGCAACGTCGGCCCGGCGGAGCAGCCTCGCCCTGGCCGGGGCCAGCCACGCCGCTTGAACCTCGAGCAATCGTGGAGACGGAACGTCGTAGTTCATGATGCGGAACAGCGAGCGGTTTTTCGATGATAAGTCGCCGTTGAAAAATAACTTCGGTTTTTCATGCGCCAACCGCCCTCACCCCCGGCCCCTCTCCCGCACGGCGGGAGAGGGGAGTAATTTTTGGACAGCCGCTCTCCCGCACGGCGGGAGAGGGGAGTAATTTTTGGACAGCCGCTCTCCCGCATGGCGGGAGAGGGGAGTAATTTTTGGACAGCCGCTAATTAGTTTCTGTTGCGGAAAACCACTGTAGGGTGCGTGCTTGCACGCACCAGCTTGGTTTTGCCGCGAAATAAGGTGCGTG
>JAFGPV010000154.1 GCA_016936015.1 Pirellulales bacterium | reverse complement strand
GGAGAGAACGAGCTATCCCTGCGTTTGATGAGACTTTCACTCCTCCCCACAAGTCATCCCCTCGGTTTTCAACCCAAGTGGGTTCGGCCCTCCACGCGGTATAACCCGCGATTCAGCCTGCTCATGGGTAGTTCACGCAGATTCGCGTCCGCCGCCGACGACAAAATCGCCCTATTCAGACTCGGTTTCCCTTTGGCTCCGGTCCGGAAGACCTTAACCACGCCGTCGACGGCAACTCGCCGGATCATTATGCAAAAGGCACGCCGTCACACGGTCCTTACGGACACCGTGCTCCGACCGCTTGTAAGCACACGGTTTCAGGTTCACTATCCTCCCCTAGCGGGGGTTCTTCCCATCTTTCAGTCGCCCTACTGAGTTCACTATCGGTCGTCAGGGAGTATTTAGCCTTACGGGATGGTCCCCGTTGCTTCAGTCGGGATTCCACGTGGCCCGACCTACTCAGGTACCTTTCGAGAGACCGTGCAGTTGCCGCATACGGGGCTGTCACCCGCTATGGCCTGCCTTTCCAGACAATTCTGCTAACCGACGGTTTGATCACTCTCATGTGAAAGGCCCTCCAACCCCGCAGGGAAAATCCCCGCGGTTTAGGCTGTTTCCTGTTCGCTCGCCACTACTGAGGAAATCGAGGTTTCTTTCTTTTCCTACAGGTACTGAGATGTTTCAGTTCCCTGCGTTTGCCGCAGCCGCCTATGGATTCAGCGGATGCTAGTATCGGGTATCCCGGGATCAAAACTCGTTTGACAGTTCCCCCGGGCTTTTCGCAGTCTTCCACGCCCTTCATCGCCTCCTGACGCCAAGACATCCCCCGTGTGCCCTTAGTAGCTTGGCCACATGAATCCAACGCTCCCCAAAGGGAACATCAAACTCATGGCCCGCCACTCGATCCAAAAAAATTCAGACCCAGTAACGATCGCTCCTCCGATGAACTCCGACGCTTGCCATTGACAGGCGTCCTCGTCCATCGGCGTTGTCTAAGTGCCATGAACGTTGCGCCCGTATCGCTACGGGCACGCCGTTCTTTCGAGATGCCACTTCGTTACCACAACCAAATTGTCAAAGAACGTTTCTATCGAAATTGCCCGGATTTCCCCGGGCTTTTTCGCTGTCAGATCGACAGGGGTCGGATTCCTTCGGCCGCCTTCTGCGATCCGAGAAGGAATCCGACCCCTGGTGATCGAACGCAGGGTTGTTTTATGGTTCCCATTGGGGAAACCGCAATAGTAACAGTATCTTCGATTTCCGTCAACGAGGCCAGAACCAAAAATTTAAAAAATTTTGAGCGGTTTGTTCACCCCTCAAAAGAATGGATGCTTAATCAGGGACATTGAAATTATATCGGCGTATTCCTCGAAGACAACCGGGCCATTTCCAGCAAATATAGAGAAACGGCTCAAAGGATGTGCGCGTTCGTTGTTGAAAGCTGCAAACAATAATGCAATCTCCCTCTTTTTAGGTATTTCATTTTCACCTCATTTATTTACAATGATTCTTACTTATTTAGATGACTTTTTAGCTATTTTTTCTCGCCTAACAGTCTTTTCTTCAATTCGGGTAAGCATTTTAGAAGGAGTATGTTATGAGATTTCTGGAAAAAACATGTAAAGTCCACCGTAAATTCCATCGCGAAAACCTCTTGGGGAGTTTGTGTATCTACCCCCTATTCTTCGCAATTCTCTTTACCAGTCCTTCCAAGGTAGTTTACGGCGATCAATGGACCGGCGCCGGAGAGATTTCGGCGGCGCAAGTTCGCGACTGGAACATTCCGGGCAATTGGTTGAACGGTGTTGTTCCTCCGCTCAACGATACCAACTTCTTCAACCAGCTCGGTGACGGGCAAATCAATCTCAACGGCCCGCAGTGGGCTGGAGGAATGGTAATTGCCGATTTCAGTAATCCCCTTTTTGCCGTTGGCGCCATTCCGAGTTCATTAACGTTTACCCAAGATCCTGGCTTGATTTCCGTGTTTGAAGGCGTCCGCGACACCTACGGGGCCAATTACTTCACCGAGGGTCCGGAGTTCGCCGTGCCGATTATTTTTCAGCAACTGTTGCAGATCGACCTTGGCGTCCCGGGAGCTCCCACCAGCCCCGGTGCAAAATCCGCCTTGCTTCTCTCGGGGACCATCTCGGCCTTAGGAGCCAACCCGACCATCAAATACACAGGCTACGGCCCCGGCACGAGTCTTTGGATCAGTTCTTACAACGATTACTCGCAAACCGGCGGCATGACAGTGATGGTCGTCGATAGCATGACCGCCCCCGCCTTCAACGGGATCGGCTTGGACCTGGCGGATTCCGCGCGGCTCGACGGTGCGACGGTTGAACTGTATGCTCCTACCTGTCAGTTTGGCATGCACGACAACACGATCGGGGCCAATTCGAATTGGTATTTCACTACCGTTGACTGCAAAGAAAACGGCACCATCTTCACTGACCGCAGCTATCAGCTCAACGACATGGACGCCACGATCAACGCCGTGCAATGGTTGCCCAACGTGATCGTCCGCGGCGGCAATGCCTTCGTGAATTTCGGCTCGACGGCATCCATGACGGTCTCCGGGAGGACCAACAACGGCTTCTCGCAGTGCGTACAAAACATGTTCTTTCCCGTTGACAATCCCGAGATGATGGGCGTGTTGGTCCACAACGGGAATCTTACCGAGAATCGCGGCGGCAGCCGTTACGTCAGCGGGGCGAACCGGCTCCAGGAAGCGCATAATTACGTCAACGTCGAAAACCTTACCATCCCAACGACGACATTCCAAAAAGGCGGCACCGGCGTGTTGTGGGTGCGGTACGTCAACGGCGGCGGGGCCTGGCCCGTGGCGCCCAATGTGAACGCCGGTGTGTTGCGGCTGGGCGATCCAGGCAATCCACCGGTTCCCCCCGGTTGGCCGCCGAATCCGCACACCATGCCGCTAGGACCAGGTCTCCAATTGAGCATGGACGCCGGCGTGGGGATTGCCTGGGACACGACGATCAATCTGCCCCTTTCCGCTCCTTTCGCGATTCAGCCGGCCGCCACCTTAACCCCCGGCCAGTGCGGCGCGGTGGACGTGGATTTGTGGAACTTCGGCTGGACCACGGCGGGACCTCCGACGATCGACACGAACTTTTATGATTCGGCGGCTCGGCAATGGACGTATCTCCGCGTCGGTTCGAGCATGGGCGGCGACGCCAGTTTCGATCCACAGCCCTTGCCCTGGAAGCACGCTAGTGTGGTCTTCCAAGACCAGCAGGGACTGCTGACGCAAATCGTGCCCTACAATAATAATTTGCAGGGACCTTTTATCTATTACTTTGGCGGCGGCGGCGGGACGCTGCGCGTGGATACGCAATTAAACGATTTTACGATTGAACAAGATCCAATCCCCACCGATTTCGAGATGGGGACCACGGGCACTCTGTTGCCCGGCCGCGTGGCATTGAATCCCGGTCTGGAGGACAATCCTGATGAGCCGAATCTCTACACGGGCCGGACGTTGATTCGTGCCGGCACGCTGCAATTGATGAAGATTAATTCCGTCTATGGGACTTCCCTGGTCAGTCTCGGCACCTACGATCAGACGATTTCCCAAGCGCTTTATAAAAACCCGGCGCCGCCGGCGGCGTGGGAAGGGCCCGGGCAATTGCTCCTCGATCCCACGGCCGGTGGCAATTGGAATCTTTATTGGTACCAGGCCCGATATAACGGTTTGTTCAGCCAACCTTTGTTCAATGCGTTGATGCTGGACGGCGGTGTGATCGGCTGGACGGGCAACGTGACGATTCCCGGCGTTCCGGGCCAATACGGCGCGACCGTGATCTCCGATCTTGTCGTCGCGGGCCAAACGGTGAACGTCCTCGGCCTGGGCGGCGAGTACAGCGCCGGAACCATGACTACGACGTTTAACATAACCGATAATCTTCCATACGAAACACCCGTGTTGCTTTACAAGGCCGGGAAAAACAGCACCCTGGATCTGCGCCAAACGCCCGGCGGCAACACCTACACCGGCGGGACGATCATTGCCGGGGGGACGATTGTCATCGACAGCGCAGCGCAGTTGAACGCCATCGAGGGATCTCCGGACGGACAGCCGCCGATCGCCATTCTCAACGGCGGACGGCTCCGTATCGCCCCCATGCAGCCCATGCCCCTTGACGTGTATCTTGACGCGCCGATCAAAATCAATACCGACGGAACACCCGACACCGTCAAGAATTGCGGCAGCGTGATCGAGGTCGCTGATCAGGTAAACACGTGGCTGGGTCGGCCGTTCGACTTTGCGTGGAACCCGGGAGCGTACCTTGAAAAAGACGGCAAAGGCACTTTGCGGTACGAGTCGTTGTTTCCGCCGAATCTCGGCAGCGCCAACGCCTGGGGACTGAAACTGACCGCCGGCATGACCATCGTCAATCAAATGCCCGTTAATCCCGGAGTGGGCGACTCGGGACCGGTCATCTTTAACGACGGCGACTTGACGGTCCGTCCCGTCCCGGCCGGCTTGGGAATTCCCGACACCGATCCCGCCTATGGTTTCCGCTGCCTGGTCTCCATGCAAACCACATCGAGCACGGTTTACATCGAAGACGATGCCTTGTTCCGGACTCACGGCGCCGTGCCCAACGAAATCTTAGGTACTGTATCGTTCATCGGGCAGGACATGGACGGGATTCAGGGCAACAATTTCGTCCACTTGTCGCGGAACATGGCGCCGGCGGCCGCCCAGATGCCCGCGGACATGAGCCGAGGCGACGGGGCCCTGGTCCTTCAGGACGTTACCGTGTACATGTCGAGCGGCGGGGGGATGGCTGCGGGACTGAACGTCCTGCCGCAAGAGGCAGGCTTTAATCTGATCCTCAATGACGGCACGACTTTCTACGGCAGCTCGCAAAATCCGGTCTTCGGCGAAGTCAACTTCAATAATCTCAACACGGCGAATCCCGTGCGGATCGACGGCGCCGAGGCCTCGCCTACTCCCTCTCCTTTCCCTTATAGCTTTACGCTGATCCAACAAACCTGGTCGATCCTGGGCACCGGCTACACCGCCTGGTCCGGGCTGACTGAAAAAATCGACACCGGCACGGTGGAGTTCAACCGCCAGCAGGGCGCCGCCGTCTCGGTCAATTCCTCGACGCTGCTGCGGATCGTCGATGGCACCTTGGTCGCCAAAGGCATGGCCGATCCGTTTACTGATACGACGACGAACTTCTCGCTGGACATCGAGAACAACAGCCAGAGCGACGGCAGCGGCATCGGCCTGGAGATTTCGGAGGGAGCGAAAAAAGTCGACGTGATTTTCGGCACCGGCGACACGTGGGTCTGGGATGGGGGCAGCGGAACGACGACGCTGACCGCCACGTCGATCACGCAAAATTCCTTGAACATCGGGATAATGCCGCCCCCGCACGCGGCGGCCGCCTCGATGCCGGTGCCCGAGCCGAGCACTTGGCTTTTGCTGGCGCTGGCCGTGTTCGCCGGGATGATTTACAAATATGGTAAACGGTAGAGGCGGTATCCGGCCGCTTCCTGGAACCTGGATGATCCGTGTCCGTTCCGCTTTGAACCGACGGCAAAGAGTTCCTGATAAAAAAACCCGCATCTCTCCAATAAGGAGAGATGCGGGCGCCTTCCTCTTTCGCGTCAAACGCGTTTCTTAAAATGCCGTCTACCGGTGGCGCCGCCCGTAGGCCGCCAGTCCGAGCAAACCCATGCACAGCAGGACGAGCGTCGAAGGCTCGGGGATGATGCGGATGTTATCCACGGAAAACTCACGCACGTCGTCCGGCACGTTGCCCGCGTCATAGGTCCGCGCCGTGAAGTGGATGTAATTGCCCATGATCGCGTTACGGCGCCAACCCATGCCGTCCGGATAATCCTCATTGGAATCGTACGAGTACTCCGTTTCATCGATGGTCGTACTGACCGTGGCGTCCCAGGTCTGTGTAACCGTGTCCAGGTAGACCGTGAAGTGGTACACAGCCCCGCCCACCAGCGGAACGTCCGTGTCCGCCCACGTGGCGGAAGTGAGGCTTCCCGAAGAGCTATTGGTTCCGTCACAGAAGGTCCACTCCATTTCACGGCCCGCGGGGCAGTAGTCGCCCGTGCCGCCGTAGCCGAAAATCTGCCAGGTCGCCGAGGAAGAAGGAGTGCTTGTCCCCGCGGGACCGTCCTCGATCGTGTAACGATCCTGGTACGTGTTGAACGTGGAGCCTTCGCCGGTCACGTCCTCGTCGAGACGATAATCGAACTCGATAATTTGCAGGGGGACCGTCCCGTCGACGCCGGCCCCATGGTTGCGCCCCACGCCCGATCGAACGTCGTCGTCGGTCCCGTCTGCCTCGACCTTGCAGCTCAGGTAGTAGCCGCCGCCCGAGATGGGATTGGAGTTGTCCGCCGTGTTCGTCACGGTGCCTTTCCCGTTGTTACTTTCCTCCCAAGGTCCCGACCAACCGCCGCCGGCGATGCCATGAAAGGCATCCACGAACGTCGTGTTGTCGTTGCCGTTGGTGAAATCGGCGATCACGTCGGCGTAGGCGGATCCGGCCAGCAACGCCATGCTACATAGAAAAAAAAGCAGAAAACGAGCTTTCATCAGTTAATTCTCCTTTCTCAAAGAGGATCAGCATTGATGAGACGAGCAATTCCTACACGCACTTTTACACGTGTAAAGGTAGTACAGCGTATCGATTGCTCAACTGGATTACAAAAACAGTGGGTCAGGCGTTTAAAGTATTTCAACAGAGGCTTGCATTCGTTGCCTTCGTGCCGACCCAACCTCTTCTCACTCCTGTCGCTGCCTCGCAATTCAAGATAAGTGAAATAAAGCGGAATTCCCTGGACATTGAAGGCTTTATTTTCCGTTGGACACTAACTCTAATATACCCAAGGAGTCGAACAATCCGAAGCATAATGTTCCCTTGTTATGGGTCATTATTGCCGAACCTTGTCCTTTGTTTTACGACGTCGATCACCGGTGTCTCCATTCGCAAAAGAGCCTTGAATTGTCGGCTGAATTTTGGAAAAGTCAGGCATTCGCCGATGGGTGTATTGAAAACCCGTATGACGTGTGATGAGACCCTAATAGCCCATCTTATGGGACAGCCTTCCGGTACCATTAGAATCCGTATTCCTCCTCAATGTGGAGGTGCCAGCCTTTCTGTTTTCGATCCGATTTTGTTATGATCCTTGTGGGAGATTCCATCATGTCCAGTCGCTTCTACCACTATCTGCCCGTCAACGATGAAGCCATGAAGTGGGGGATTTATGTAACGGGAGCGGGCCGAACCGTGATCCGCCCCGGCGAAGCCTCGCTGCCGCGGGGACATCCCTGGCTCTATTACTTCGAGTGGGGCCGAGGACGAATCCTGCCGGAGTTCCAGTTGATTCTGATCACGGACGGGCAGGGAACCTTTGACTCGAAATTGACGGGTGAGGTCAAAATCCAATCCGGTTCGGTGCTCATGCTGTTGCCGGGCGTCTGGCACCGCTATCGGCGCGATCCCGTCACGGGCTGGACCACGCGGTGGATCGGGTTCAACGGGGAGATCGGCCACCGGCTGCTGAAACACCGCGTCATTTCCCCGGATAAGTTGCTTTGGACCGTCCGGAACGAACGAAAACTTGTGAAAAGTTTCGATCGGATTCTGAAAAATATCCACGCCAATCCTTCACAGAACTCGATCTTGTTGTCGATCTACACCATGGCGCTCCTGGCGGAGGCGATAGATCTAGACCCGGACAAATCACTTTCTCCCGGCGGCTTGAGCAATCGGGAATTGGATCACGTCGGCGATCCCCTGGTAACCCGGGCGATCGAGACGATCTGGACCTACAGCCACCGCATTATTTCCGTGGCGCAATTGGCCGGGCAATTGTCAGTCACCCGGCGGACGCTGGTTCGCCACTTTCGGGCGGCGCTGGGCCGAACCGTCTTGGAGGAAATCAACAACTGCCGCCTCAGCCGCGCCAAGCGTCTCCTGAAAGAGACCGATTTGCCCGTAAAAACGGTGGCGCACATTTCGGGTTTTCCCACGGCGGAACGGATGAGGATTGCCTTTCTCCAGCATGAGAATATTTCTCCCAGCGGTTATCGACGCAAGAAAGAGGACGCCTAGTTTCCGCGGCGAAAAGTGCCCGGCCAATCGTAATCCGGAAAAAAACGTATCTTCACGCATTCTCCAGGCATTCACTCCACCGAGAGGGGGGGCGGTGTTTCCTCCGGATTGGCAATTTTCGATCCCCGGATTACACTAAAAGGACAACCTCCATTTACTCTGGAAACACCCCCATGCGGATCACTTCGATCCCCCAAATCTATCGACACGTCAACCGCTGGACCGAGATCGTCCGGGTGCTGATCAAGTACGAGTTGGCGGCGTGGATCGGGCGGTTGGGGCCGGACTTTGTCAAGGACTTTTTGAAGGCTCCCGGCGACAAGGCCATCGCCCGGCTCCGCTGGGAAACCCGGCTCCGGCTGGCCTTTGCCGAGTTGGGGCCGACATTTATCAAGTTGGGTCAATTGCTCAGCACCCGTCCCGACCTCGTGGGCAACGTCCTGGCCGAGGAGTTGCAGCACCTGCAAAGCGACGCCCCGGCCGATCCCCCCGCCGCCGTCCGCAAAATTTTACAAGGCGAACTAGGCCAGCCCGTGGAAGAGGTCTTTGCCGAATTCGACGATCAGGCGCTGGCCTCCGCCTCGATTGGGCAAGTGCACCGCGCCCGACTTCCCGAGGGGCAATCCGTCGTCGTCAAAATCCTCCACGCCGACATCGAGAAGAAACTCAACGTCGATTTGGAGATCCTGGCCGGGCTGGCCCAGTTGGCCGAGATGTCGGCCGAATTCCAGAACTACCGTCCCCGGGCCATCGTAGCGGAATTCCAGCGATCGATCCGCCACGAGTTGGACTTCAGCCGGGAACTGCGGAATCTTCAGCAGTTCATCTGCGATTTCCGCAACAATCCGCTGGTCCATTTCCCCCGGCCCTATCCGGAGTATTCCTCCCGACGGATGCTGACGATGGAGTTGATCGAGGGCGTCAAGCTGGCCGACTTGCAGCAGACGCCCCCGCCCGGCTGCGATCGGGAGGAAATTGCCCGGCGCGGCGCCGCCGTCTGCCTGGCGATGATCTTCGACCACGGCTTCTATCACGCCGATCCCCACCCGGGCAACATCCTGGTGCTCCGCGACTGCGTCATCGGGCTGCTGGACTTCGGCATGGTCGGGCGGATCGACGATCGGCTGCACGAGGACCTCAGCGAGATGCTCATGGCCCTGAGCGATCAGGACGCCGAGCAACTGACGGCCATGATCCTGCGGATGGGCAAGGCGCCGACCGACTTGGACCGGCCCTCGTTGACGCTCGACGTGGCCGACTTCCTGGCCCATTACACCAATCAGCCGCTCGATCAGTTCGACTTGAGCGGCGCCCTGCGTGAAATCACCGAAACGATCCGCCGCTACCAGATCATGCTCCCGGCGCGGATCGCCATGCTCATCAAGGCGCTGATCACCCTGGAAGGGACCGCCCGTTTTGCCAATCCCAAGTTCAACCTGGTGGAGATGATGCGGCCCTACCGCTCGAAACTGCTCTGGCAGCGGTTCTCGCCGGTCCGCCGGCTGCGGAAGATGCGGCGGGTCTTTGCCGAAGTGGAGCGGATGATCGAACATATCCCCCGCGGCGTGACCGATATTTTCGAGCAGGTGCAATCCGGCAAGTTCGACGTCCACCTCGACCACCGCGGCCTGGAGCCCTCCGTCAACCGCCTGGTGCTGGGACTGATCACCAGCGCGTTGTTCGTCGGCTCCGCGCTCTTGCTGAGCCGGGACGTCCCGCCGCTGATCTATCTCCCGTGGATAAAAATTCCTCAAATTTCCGCGCCCGGCCTGGCCGGCACCGTGGTCAGCGTCCTTTTGGGACTCCGACTCTGGCGGGCGATTTCGAAGGCGATTTCCCAATCGAGCCACACCAACCGGTCGAAAAACGATTAGACTTCCCTAGAGTGTCTCTGGCGGCGTATTTACCGCATTTTCTCGGCGAAATGACGCTACACGGAGAGGTGATGCTCTCGAAGGGAGAAGGGAATCGGAGAGGGACAACACGAGGATTCTCGTCGAAATCATTCACGCGCCGCCGGAGTGTATACGGCGAAGCCCCCGCAATGCTCCAACGCCGAGAATCGGGACCGGAAAGCCTTCGCCCGAGCAAGGACGTTGCGCACGCTCTGACCGAGCGTTTCGCTATCCAGCGTTTTTTTCCCGAGATAGTCGTCGGCGCCCGCTTCAATGAGTTGCGAGGCAATTTCGGAGGTGGCAACTCCCGAAACGGCAACGATGGGTACGATCGCATCGGCCCGGCGAATCCGGCGGAGGCAATTCAAGCCGTCGCCTTGGTCGAGGTGGTAGTCGAGGATCACAAGATCGTAGCCGCCTTGCCGGAAGGTCTCGACCGCGGCTTCTTCGCCGGACACATGGTGGATTGTGAACTGGTATTCCTCGACGGTCGCCAAGTGGCGGGCGACCAGCGCCTGCTGGATGCGGTTGTCCTCGACGTGCAATACGCGGATCGGAGCGGAAGGCATAGTCTTGATCCTTTATGAACGGGCCAGGGCGCGAGTCAGCCGCCCAAAAATACCAAACGGGTTTTTCTTAACGTTTTTATTCGCATATTCGGGGAACAGTTGTTCAATGATCTGGTCGATATCGGCCAAGGCACGGGATCGCGGATTTTCCAATCGCAGGGGACGACCGTTATTGGTGGCGGCAACGACGGATTCCTCCTCGGCAACCGTCCAGAGATTGCGCGGTTGCAACAAATCGCGAAGCTTGCCCGCCGAAAAACCTTCGATCTTCGGATTGTATCGGTTAATAATGATGATGGGACGGCGCTCTTGAAGCATATTACAAATCATGCTCGCTCCACGGACCGAGGCCACCTGCTGTTCGACGACGAGAACGACTTGGTCAGCCAAGGAAAGCACGCGGAAGTGAAGGTCGTCGTAAAGGCAAGGGACGTCCAGGATCACGATCGAGGCCAAGTGCCTTGTCAGGTCGATCAGCTTCAGGACGTCCTCGACGGAGCTCTCGCAGGGTTGGATGGATTCATAAGGGCCGGGCAGGATGAAAACGTTCTCCGCGACGTTGGTCAGGGCCTGTTGCACGACGTAGCTGTCCAGGCGGTTGATCTCCGCCAGCAGATCGGCCGTAGTGTAGCGGGGACGCACGTCCAAGTGATTCGCCAGGACGCCCATGCGGAGAGAAAGCTCCGCCAAGATGCAGGGGACTTGTTTCATGACGCCCATTTCACAGGCGAAGTTGACGGCCAGAGTCGTGCATCCGCATCCTCCCGTCGTTCCGCAGACGGCGAGAATTTTTGCGCGGCCGGACGCCGAGCCGAACTGGAGGGCAATGCAATCCATCGCTTCCCGGAAGTCCTCGGACTGCAGGGGCATTGTTACCACTTGGGCGGCGCCGGACCGCATGGCCTTCAGCACGAGAGAGGAGTCTCCGCTGCCGTCGACCAGGGCCAGAATGGGCCTCCCGACGAACGTGCCGCTCAGTTGCCTTAACTGCGACAGTTCATCCGGCGAATTGACGTGGACGATGAACAGCCGCATTTCATTCTCGTCCAATCGCAGTTTTTGCAAGGCCTGTTGGGCGTCGGCGAATTCGGCGTCAATCTCGGCGTTGCACTTGATGATTTCCCGACGAATATGCGGCAGTACATCCTCGTCGCAGCCGATCAGGTTGATTTTCAGGTTATACATGAGATCGCTCCCTTGAACCGGGATCACACCTTGAAGGGGGAGAACTTGAAACGTCCGTTTTGGAGAGCATCGCGGAGAGAGAAACCAGAAGCCGTTCCGTTTCCCATTCGAGTTGCCGGCCGAGTTCCTCCGCTTGGGCAAGATCACCTGCTCGGCCGATGGTTTCCAGCGTTTGCGCCGTTTCATAGGCGGTCGGCGCGGTAAAAGGAGTCAGGGACCCTTTGAGCCGGTGAGCCGTTTTTTCCAGCCCCGCGGCGTCCCGAGTTTCAATCATCCGTCGGATTTCGGCCAGCAGCGGCGGCGCGTCTTCGACGAACATCGCCGCCAATTCCCGAAGGAAGTCCACGTCGTCGTCCGCCCGGGAGAGGGCGGCGGAATAATCGAAGACCGGCTCCGGCGTTCCGGCGGGGAGCACGGAGGCCATCACACGTCCTAGCTCCTTCCAGCGGACCGGCTTGGAAACGTATCCGTCCATGCCGGCCGCCAGGCAGCGTTCATCGTCGCCTTTCATCGCATGGGCCGTCATGGCGATGATCGGCAGATGCCTGCCGGTCTCCTGCTCGCCGCTGCGGATGGCGGCGGTTGTCTGGTATCCATCCATTTCCGGCATCTGCACGTCCATCAAAACGAGATCATAGCGCTGCCGCTCCAGGGCCGCGAGGGCCTCTTTTCCGTTTTCCGCAATCGTCGCCTGGTGTCCTTCTTTTTCCAGCATCCGGACGACGACCTTCCGGTTGATGGGATTGTCTTCCGCCAAGAGGATGTTTAGGTTGTGTGGAAGAGGCACTTGTTTTTCCTCGGGAAGGGATTCGCCGGGGGCGACTGTGTCTGGTTCCGACTTCGATTCCGGAGCGGCATCTCCCCGCGGCAGCCCGAACCGAGCGGTGAAATGGAACGTGCTGCCCCGCCCGACTTCGCTTTCGACCCAGATCCGGCCGCCCATGAGTTTCACGAGCCGCGACGCGATGGCCAATCCCAAGCCCGTGCCGCCGTAAAGCCGGGTCGTCGAGTTGTCGGCCTGTGAGAAGGCGTTGAAGATCAAGTCTTGTTTTTCCGGCGGAATTCCGATGCCTTCGTCGGCCACGGAGAAATGAAACGTGCAGTGCTTGCCGTCGTCCTCCGTGTCCCGACAGCGTTCGATGCACAGAGTCACCGTGCCCCGCTCGGTGAATTTGATTGCGTTGCCGACCAGATTGATGATGATTTGGCGGAGGCGGTCCGGATCGCCGACAATCCGCTCGGGCAGGTTCGGATCGGTCTGGAATACCAGATCCACCTCTTTTTGACGCGCCCGCAGGGTCAGCGTCCTCACGGTGGAGACGAGCTTATGCGACAAGTCGAAAGCGACGCTCTCCAGTTCGAGCTTACCTGCTTCCACCTTGGAAAAATCGAGTATATCGTTGATGATCGTCAACAGCGTTTCCGCGGACTCGTGGATGGTTTCCAGGTATTCACGTTGTTCCTTGTCCAGTTGGGTTCCCAAGGCGAGTTCAATCATGCCGATGATTCCGTTCATGGGAGTGCGGATTTCGTGGCTCATATTGGCCAGGAATTCACTCTTCGCCAGGTTGGCGGCTTCGGCGGCCTGTTTGGCGTTTTTCAGATCCTCCTCGGCCCTTTTCCGCTCCGTGATGTCGTTGGCGATTCCCAGGTAGCCCGTAACGTTCCCCTGCGAAGAGCGGATGGCGGTAACGGATAGGAGCACGGGAAACCGGCCGCCGTCTTTTCGTACGTAAGTCCACTCCCGCTCTTCCGCGCCTCCCAGGGTTGGCTTGGCGACAAAAACCTCAAATCCCGGCTCGATGTTATGTTCCAATTCCCTGGAAAGTTCTTTGGCCCGATCGGCTATTTCCTGGGGATCGTGAAAGACGGCCGGAGTGTTCCGCCCGATCATCTCCTCCGCCGAATAATCCAACATGCGTTCAGCCGCCTTGTTGAACAAGTAAATAGTACCCGAGGGCGAGGTGGCGATGATACTGTGATTGGCGTGGTCTAGGATCGCCTGTTGGAGCGAGAGGGCCTCCCGCAATTTTTGTTCCGAGCGTGCCCGCTCCTTCGTCTCGGTAGACAGCAAGGCGTTGATTTCAACGATTCTCCGAAAGTTTTCCCGGGTTCTGACGGCAAGCTGCAGCGTAGCCGTCAACAGGATCGATAACGCCAGACCGGCGCCAAACGTTATTTCCGGCAGCCAACTGCGCTGCTGATTGATCCAGGACTGATGGGGTAGATCGGTCAGAGTCAAGACGGAATTCGCAAATCGTATGCCGGTCTTTTGACTCAAGGCCGCATTTCCTTGGGATGCATCTTCCCCGTTCGTATAAAGTTGTTTCGCGCCGTCCGAAATGGTGATGATTTGCCCGGCCAGGTTGCTATGGTGAAAAATGCCATTCATTAGCGGCTGGAGGTCGATCGACGCAAATAAACAACCGTCATCAATTCCTTGCGGCGCAAGCGGGATGCAGAGCCAGAGTTTGTCGGCCTTTGAATCCGTAGTGAGTTCATAGGTTTCGCCATGACGGGTCTTTTTTGCCAACACAACGGCCTCGTAAATGGCGGCATTCCGTCGGAGAAGTTTTTTAACCTCTTTCTCATCGGGTCCTGAGGAGACCAGCCATCGAACCTGATTCGTCGCATCCATCCAGGCAATGGCCCGAAAAGCCGGTATTTCTTGGAGATAGTTTTGCGCGTCGTCATACCATGCCGCCTCAGGAGTTCCTCCCGTCAATTCCCACCGGGCACTCATACGCCAAAAGGCACGCTCCACGTGCTTCAATTCGCTTTTCAATTGGCCCGCGAGCGAAATAAACCGTGTTTCCACCAAGTGGCGGACGCGTTCGCTGTCCTGGAATTCCAGGGCGTGCCACAAGATCATGGTTCCGATAATCAACGCATTTCCGACAATCAGCGGATACCATCGGGAAAAATGCTGTCGTCCTTGTCCCATTGCCAAAAGTGTCAGCCATACTCCACAGAGCGTGAAGGTAATGGCGGTTTGCACTGACATCCCGTACGAGCCTTTCCAACCGTGTCCGGCGGTCAAGCCCGTCAAGTGCCCAAGGTTCGCAACAAAGGCGATGGCCAGTGTCGCCGATGCCAATATTGCAACAGCTAAATATTGCCAATTCCGAGAGCGGCGCGATCCCAAGAGAGTTAATGCCAGGCCGATGAGGACGAAACAAATTGCCGAATTTACGCCCATCCGCGCCCCGGCCAGTGGGACCTCCTTGTAAAGATTTGTGAAGAACCAATGGTCAATACCGAAATCGGCGTCACAAGGAAACTGCAAAAGAGTAACCATCGCGCCGACAAAAACCACGATCCCGGCAATACGCACCAAAAGCGGCCTCTTCAGACCGAGTCCCAAAATTCCCAAACCCGAAAGCACGGCAAACAACGCCGTGTTGAACCGCATGACGGGACCGGATAATCCCCACTGGATCCACGTCGGACGATCCGTCAGGTAACCCCCAAGGACCGTCGCCGCCAAGCCCACCGTGGCAAGGCCGCAGAGGACGGACACGATCCGGCAACGATACTTGAGCAGTGCGCATATTCCCTGCTCAGCGTCTTGAGAAAATAACGGATTCTCCGGTCGTTGCTCTGCGGTCATCTATTCCTCGTCCTTCCACCTCGGTCCCTCAGCCATTGCCGATACGTGGACAAACCACATAAAATCATAGCTTGTGTTGACCTCAACGACCCGACTCGTCAGAAAAACACGCACGACGCAAACCACGCTCGAAAGCGACAGATTGAAGGGGACTTCCGCTTCTGCAGGAAAGGAAGGTCTTCGCGATCCTTCATGGACCAAGACCTGACGAACTCACGTCGGCTTAATCGTCACAATTCGCATATCTCCCATCACCCGACGAACACAGAAAAGTGCCAATCTTGGCAAAATGAGCAATCGGATATAGAGGTGGAGATTTCCAGAGGCACAGAATGCCGCTCGTTTTCCAGGACGGTTATTTCACGCGCACCGCTTCCTCCTTGTTCCACTTGAAGAGGTCTTTTGCGGCGTTCGAGGTGATGAAGTCGGCCAGATTCTTCGGGGTATCGGTAAAATAGACATCCGCGCCGCCGTCATTTTTCTCCTTAATTTCGCCGCGGATTTTACCGGACTTGACGGCCGCTTTCTTTTTGTCGTAATCCATGCCCGCGAATTTGACTTTGTCGCCATCGAGTTGATATTCATAGATCCAATACTTCGATTTCCAGCCCGACGCCGCGATTGCCTTCCGGTCTTTTTTTTCAAAAGCGGTCACGTTCAGGAAATGCCGCTTGCCGAGCGTCGTTGGAAAACAGACGAAAACGGCGTTCTCGGTCGGGACGGACATCTCGCCGTCCGGATGGTGGTCGATCATCACCAGCCGCATCAATCCCGAGGGATAACCTTCTCCCGCCCGGCCCAGGTGATAGTAACGGACGATCCCGTTCTCCTGCGAGACCTTCCAGACGCCGAGCAATCCCTTGTCGAGCTGCGCTTGCTCCGGTTGCGAAAGCGGGACCGTCGAATCGTAACAAGCGGACATCGTGAGCAAAAAAAGACCTAAAGACAACAATCCAAATTTTTGGAACGATCGCATGGGACTTCCTCCTTAAAAAAGAGATTACGGTTCCAAAGAATTATATTCCTCTCAAGAAATGGCCCTACAAACCCAAGGCGTTTTTTTTCAGAAGTATAACGGGTGAAAAATATTAAAAAGGAAAAGTCGCAATCCCGGCAATTTAGGTAATATGCGTCATGGAGAATGCCGGGACTTTCTCGCCTTTCTGAAGGGAGAAGCGGACAGATTACGCATTTTTCGCCGCGTAGAGTTCGGCGAATTCGAGGGCCCAGTTGTCGATCGTTTCGTTGAAGAACGTCTCGTCGATCTCCTCCAGGCGTTGATACTGTGAGCGGTTGAAGACCTCGCGGTTGGCGACGGTGCCTTTGCCGGTCAGGTCGAGAATATGGGTCGAGGAGAAGGGGCGGACGATCATTTCCAGCCGGCTGAAGGACGTGGTCCGGCCGGCGGCGCGGCGGACCCTCAGGTCGTCGCGGCTGATGACGGCCCCCCAGCCCTTTTCGCCGACGATGGTCTCCAATTGGAAGCCGGGAAACTGGTCGGCGACTTGGCCCAGGCTGCGTTCAATCCGCTCGCTGAGCGTCAGGCGATGCTGCGTGTGGAGCAGTTGGAGTTCTTTTTCGTTCAGCGCCTTTCGACGTTCGGCCTGCGCCCGGGCGTCGCCGGCGCGTTGACCCCGCTCGACCGCTTTTTTCAACCGTTGTTGGAAATCCATGGACGATTTGTTCATGCCGGTGGCGATTTATCCGATGCAGATTCGGCGGATGCAGTATCCTGCGACGGTTCCAGGGCGACGGATTCCGGTGCGGATTCGGCGGGCGCGGTTTCCTGGGGGGGATCCACGGCGACGGGTTCCGGTGTGGATTCGGTAGGCGCCGTTTCCGGAATCAGTTCTGCGGTAACCGGTTCCGACGTCGTTTCGCCGAGTTGGGGCGTCGGCTCCGCCGGAGGAGGAGCCGCAGGAGGGACTTCTGCGGAACCGCTTTCCAGAGGAACGGACGACGGCGTCCCCTCCGGGGTTGTGATACCTGGAACCTCCGGCGGCGCAGGCGGTTTCTGCTTAAATTCGTAAAACTGGAGCAGATCGCCGAAGGTCCGCATCGGTGCCTTGCCCGCCTTCATTTCCTCGGTGATCGGTGTGAACGGTTTCGGCCGCCCCTTGGGACGATAAGTGCTGTGCGATCTTGGCGAACCGTAACGCGGAGGCCGTCCGTCGCGGGTGTCGCCGCGACGGCCTCCCGATCGGGGAGGGCGTTCCTGCCGGGGCGGCCGATCGCCGGGAGGATGGTCGGCCCGGGGCCTGCGTTCACGCCGCGGCGGTCGCCCGGAATCGGGACCTCCGGTGGCTGGCGCGTCGGCCGAGGAGCACTCTGGGGGGGGCAGGTTGTCATCCTGTCCTACGCGCTCTTTCGGCCTCCGGCCGCGGTGCGGCGGGTGCGGCCGTTCGGTGCCGGGCTGGACCATCGTCAGCGAGACCCGGCGCCGCTCCTTGTCGACCGAGAGGACCCAAACCTTGACCACTTCGCCGACGGCCACGACCTCGTGGGGATCCCGGACAAAGCGGTCGGCGAGGTGGCTGATGTGCACCAGTCCGCTGTCGTGCATCCCGATATCGACGAAACAGCCGAAATCGACGACGTTCAGCACCGTGCCGCAGAGTTCCATTCCCGAATCGAGGTCTTCCAGCTTGAGCACGCCGTGTTTGAATACCGGCGGGGGCAGGTCGTCACGGGGATCGCGGCCGGGCCGGGCCAGTTGCGCCAAAATGTCCTTCAGCGTCAGCAGGCCGACTCCCAGTTCGGCAGCCAATTCTTCCGGATTGACCTCCGCCAGCCGCTCGGCCAGCGCAGCGACTCGGGTCTTGTCCGCCAGGTCCTCGGGTCGAAATCCCAGGCGATCGAGCACTTTTTGCGCCGCCTCGTAGCTTTCGGGATGGATCCAGGTGGCGTCCAGCGGCTGGTCACCGGTGGGGATTTTCAAAAAGCCGGCCGCCTGGATAAACGTCGTCTCTCCCACGCCCGGCACCGCGCGCAACTGTTGGCGGTTGCGGAAAGGCCCCTGTTCCCGCCGCTGCTCGAAGATCCGTCGCGCCGTGAGCTGATTCAATCCCGAAACGTACCGCAGCAGTGCGGGACTGGCCATGTTCACGTCGACGCCCACGAAGTTGACGCACGATTCGACGACGTCGTCCAGCGAGGTCCGCAGGTGTTTCTGCTTGACGTCGTGCTGGTACAGACCCACGCCGATGTTGGCGGGATCGATTTTCACCAGCTCGCTGAGGGGATCCTGGAGGCGGCGGCCGATGGAAATCGCGCCGCGGAGCGTGGCGTCGTAATCGGGAAACTCCTCCCGGCCCTGGCGGCTGGTGGAATAGACGCTGGCGCCCGCCTCGTTGACGATGACGTAGGAGACGCCCTCCGCGCGGAGCGGTTCGCCCAGCACCTCGGCAATAAACTGCTCCACCTGGCGGCAGGCCGTGCCGTTGCCGATGGCCACCAGGGTAATCTGATATTTCTTGATCAGTCCGGTCACTTTGTCCTTGGCCTTCCGCCGGGCCTGATCGCGGCGGTCGGGCCGGCCGACCAGAAAGATCATTCCGTGTTCGAGGACGTTGCCGAATTGATCGAGGGCCACCAGCTTGCAGCCGCTTTTGAAGCCGGGATCCACCGCCAACACGCGATGATTGTGCACCGGCGGCTGCAACAGCAGGTTGCGGAGATTCTTGGCGAAAACGCCTACTGCGTGGGTTTCGGCCCGCTCGGTCAACTCGCGGCGGACCTCGCGTTCCAAGCCGGGGAGGATCAAGCGCGCCAGCGCGTCCCGGGCGCAGCCGCGGAGATAATCGCCGTGGGGATGGGTCGACGGGACGAGCATCTCCTCCACGGCGTTGACCATGGCCTGGAGATCGGTTTCGATCTTCGCCCGGAGCACCTTCGCCCGTTCGCCCCGGTTCAGCGCCAGGACGCGATGCGGTGGAATTCGGCGAATCTCCTCGCGGTAGGCGAAATAGTCGCGGAAGGACTTGATCCGCTTCTCCTCCAGGCGTTTCTTCTTCAGTTCCCTCCGTTCGTGCTGGAGTTGCTTGAGCCTGGCTCTTTCGAGTTGGCGGCGCTGGGCGGCCGTGGGCGGCGGCGCGTGCAGCGCCGTGACGGCGGTGCTCAACGGAGGAGTCACCGCATGGACGTCCACGGACAAGGCGGCAGCTTCGCCCGACGAAGCAAATTCACCGCCCGGTTCGGTCGACACAAGGGCTTCTACGGCCTCGGCTGCTCCGTCGGCCGATACGGCGTCAATCGAACTGACCACCTCGGGATGATCCCAATGCTCCTGTGGGGGAAGATTCCCATTTTCCGGGCGCTCCGCCGGCAGAGCCGGCGGTGAGGGATCGGTCTCCGTTTCCGTGATCTCCTTCTCCCCCGCGGCCCCCTCTACCATCCTTTTCTCAGCGTCTTCGCCAGGGGCGGAAATCGGCCTGGGCTCCGCCGGTTCCTCCGTGACCGCCGAAGTGGAATCGACGATGTACACGTCTTCCGAGTCCGGGACCGACGCCATCAACGAAGCGTCCTCCGCCTGGGCCTCCGGTTGCGCAATCCCTTCCCACGTCCCGGAACCGAACGATTCATCGAACGGAATCGGCGACTGGGCAAGGGCGGCCTCGGAATGCATTTCCCGGGGTCCGAGGACGGTGCTAACGGCCGGGAACGAGGAATCGAGCGGGGTGATCTTTTCGGCCTTTTCCGGCGGCTTCGGTTCGGAGGCGATCCGGACGCTGGCAATCACGCCCGTCCGCTGGAGGATTTCGCGGAGTCGTTGCCGCAATTCCGCCTGTTCGCTGAAATCCTCGGCCAGGATGTGGCCGGCCCCCAACAGCGCGTCGGCAACCGTCGGCACCTGGCGGTCGGGATTGGCGTAGTCGGCGGCCCGTTTCTCCAGATCGGCGCATTCTGGGGCGCCCGCCAGAATCTCTTTCGCAAACTCTTCCAAACCCCGGCTCCGGGCGATGGTGGCCAACGTCTGCTTCTTGGGCTTAAACGGCAAATAAAGATCTTCCAGCCGCTTGGTCGTGGCCGCCGCCAGGATCTGCTTCGTGAGCTTCTCCGTAAGATTTCCCTGCGACTCGATCGAGCGGAGAATGGTCTGTTTGCGCTCGGCCAACAGACGCATCTTGATCAGCCGGTCCTGGATCTGCCGGACTTGCTCCTCGTCCAGCCCGCCGGTCTGGTCTTTACGATACCGCGTGATAAACGGAACCGTATTGCCTTCGTCGAGAAGTTCAACCGTGGCCTGAATCTGTTTGAGCGGAATTTCCAAGCCCCGGGCCACCTGACGTAAATCAATCGTTACCGCGCTGGCCATAAGCCACCCTTGTGTTGATCAGCCGGCACAACGGAGAGGCGAACAAGGCGGTTCGGGCCGAATCCGCGGGCCAAACCACTTTTCTCGGGGACGGTCCCGATTTTCTCACAAACAAAAATCGGACAATCACCTTCCGTCTTCACTTGTTGCCACCACCATCGGCAAGCCAAAGGATGAATAACTCCCCTCGTGCTTCTGACGATTTAATTGCTCTCCTCCAATCCGAGAAGAGGAACACGAGGGGCTCGGGCGGGACCATGGGTCCCGCACTGGTTCGCAATTCGTAACGAGGGTCTGGAAAGAGAGAACCCGAATGATTTTCCTATTCTCTCAATCCCCATTGAATCCCACGTAAAAAACTCGACCTAAGGTCGTTGAATCGTTTTCTTCGTATTTTCGCGCTAGCAATGCTGGCGTGCAAGAACCCTATTTTCTAAAAAAAAGATCAAATCCGCAAGACTCCACCAGCCGATATAACACGACACAGACAGGGTGGGCACGCCAAGGAAGGATACTGTGCCATGAACGCCGCGCATCTACGTGTTTACTACGGTCCTCAGGAAGAAACCGAATCGGTGGGCGTCTCTGAACCCCCACGCAATTCAGTAACAGTCCCCCTGATGGACGTATTGCCCCTGATGGCCGATGCTTGGCAATCGCGTCGAACCTGGGTCCACGACTTCAACGACGACGAAATAACCATCTCGATGGACCTCTACGAAGTCCTGCTAGCTTACCAGCATTACCGCCGTCCCTCGGCCTAAAAGAGAGAAAGCCTTAAATGCTTGGTCGAGGTCTGTGCAGTTCAGTATATTATATGGAATCGTTTTTCTGACCGCCATATTTTTCCTATTCTCTACATTTCAGCCCGGTCCCCAGCACCCCGGGCTGTTTGTGTTTCTTGGGAATAGCACTTCCACACCTGACGAGTGGAAGTCTTCAAGTGGGGGCGGTAAATTGGAGCTTTCGTTATTTGATAAAAACACAAGTCCCTTAGGCCTCGTTCCAATTTTAAATCACCAGAAAACCATCTTTCTATTATGCCGACATCATTTCCTTCACCCGACGATTCTCAACCCACTCGTCCTCCGCCGAAGGTTGAAGAGTTGATCGAGCGGATCCGGGAATCGACCGACAAAATGGCGTCCGATCCCCCCAGCCGGGGAGATCTGAAGATCCTCAGCCGCACGCTGAAGGAACTGCGATACGCCTTCAAGGTCTTTGCCCCCTATCGACGGCGGCGGAAGGTGACGGTTTTCGGTTCGGCGCGCACTTTACCTGAGGATCCCGCCTACCGGCAGGCCAAGGCCTTTGGCCGGGCGATGGCCGAGCAGGAGTGGTTTGTGATTACCGGGGCGTCCTCGGGGATCATGGAAGGAGCACACGTCGGCGCCGGCAAGGCCCACGCCATGGGTCTGAACATCCTGTTGCCCTTCGAGCAGGCCGCCAATCCGGTGATCGCCGGTGATCCGAAACTGGTCCACATGAAGTATTTCTTCACGCGGAAACTGATGTTCGTCAAGGAGACCGACGCCATCTGCCTGCTGCCCGGCGGATTCGGCACGCTCGACGAGGGGCTGGAAGTGCTGACGCTCTTGCAGACCGGCAAGCACGACATGATGCCGGTGGTGCTGTTGGATGCACCGGTCGGGGATTATTGGGCTGCGTTCCAGGAGTTTGTCGAAAAGCAGCTCCTCGGCCGGGGAATGATCAGTCCCGAGGATCTCGCACTTTATACCGTTACGGACGACGTCACGGCGGCGGTCAGCGAACTGCTCTGCTTCTATCGGCGCTACCACAGCATGCGTTACGTCCGGTCGAAGCTGGTCTTCCGCCTCCGGGAAAAACTGTCGGCGGCGGTGCTCGAAGCGATTAATGCCCGTTTTGCCGACATCCTCGCCCGGGGACAATTCGAACTCCGCGGTCCGCTCAGCGACGAACGGGACGACCCGGCGCTGGCCTCGCTGCCGCGGCTGGTCTTTTCCTTCAACCGCCGCAATTTCGGCCGCCTGCGGCAGTTGATCGACTTGATCAATAGTACTTCCGAGTAGTGGTTTTCAATCTCTTTCCACCCCCGGGCCCGCGTTGTGGTTAGCGAGTCCGTCTGATCCTCAAGATGGACTGCCGATTTCCGGATGTACACCTACCGCGTTCGGTGCGGGTGTTTCCTGAAGATGAGTTTTGGAACACCATTGGGCCACGGTGGCCAGGAGGGTGGGGGCGTCGATGGGTTTGGGAAGATAGGTGTCGCAACCGGCCTGTTTGCACTTTTCCTCATCGCCCTTCATGGCGTGGGCCGTCAGGGCGACGATCGGCGTGGTATTGCCTGCCTGGCGGAGCCGCATGGCGGCGGAGTAACCGTCCATCACCGGCATCTGCATGTCCATGAGGATCAGATTGAAGGGTTGACGCTTAGCCAGGTCCAGGCCCTGCCGGCCGTTTTCCGCCAGCGAAACGTCCGCGCCGGCGCGCTGCAGAATCAGGCGGATCAGTTTGCGATTGACTTCACCGTCCTCGACCAGCAGGATCTTCGTACCTTGCAGGCAGGATTGCATCGTATCGTGGACCGAAGCGGGGGATTTCAAGGCGTCAGCGGAAGTGGATTCGATGAAGGGAATATCGTCGAGGGGGCCGGCGGGGATCATCAGCGTGAAATTGCTCCCCCGGCCGACGATGCTCTCGACGTGAATCGAGCCGCCCAGAGCCTCGGCAATCCGCCGGCTGATGGTCAGCCCCAGCCCGGTTCCGCCGAATTCCCGGGTCACGGAGCTGTCGGCCTGCACGAAGGGATCGAAGATCGTCCGCAGCTTTTCGGCGGGGATCCCGATCCCGGTGTCGATCACCTGAACCTTCAGCATCGGTTCCGGGGCATCGGCGAGCAGCTCCGTCAGGATCTGGACGCCGCCGGTCTTGGTGAATTTCAGCGCGTTGCTGACGAGATTCATCAGCAATTGGCGGAAGCGGGCGGGATCGGTGCGGATCATTCGTGGTTCCGCTCCCAACCAGCGGCTTTCAAGAGTCAGATGTTTTTCCAAGGCCCGGACGCGGAGCACCGACATCACCTCGGAGACGATCTGCTGGGGGACGCAGGGAATGCACTCCACTTCCAGCCGGTCGGCCTCGATCTTGGAGAGATCGAGGATGTCGTTGATCAGGCTCAAGAGGTGCTGACCGCTGGCGTAGATCGTCCCCAGGAAATCCTGCCGTTCGGCCTCGTTGCCTTCATCGGCGTTGAGCCGGAGCAGTTCGGTAAAGCCCAGGATGGCGTTCAGCGGCGTGCGGATTTCATGGCTCATATTGGCCAGAAAGCGGCTCTTGGCGACGTTGGCGGCTTCGGCGGCCTCCTTGGCGGTCACCAGCGCGACCTGCACTTTTTCCCGCTCGGCGATTTCCTGCCGCAACTCCGCGGTCCGCTCCTCGACGCGGTCCTCCAACTCGTCGTGCGCCTTCTTCAACGCCGTGTCGGAACGCTCCACCTGATTGAGCATCGTGTTGAACTCCGCGCACAGCATGCCCAGTTCATCTTGCGATTTCTGCTCGACGCGAAGGGTGTAATCGCCTGCGCTGGTGATCTTCCGGGCGGTGTCGGCCAACTGGCTGATCGGTCCGGCAATGGCGTTCCGCAGCCGCATCGCCAACAGCACCGAGGCGAACATCGAGCATAAAACCACGACGGCGACGATTTTACCATAGTCCCACAACTGCTGCCGTAAATCATGCAAGTCGGCGCAGAGATACAGGCAGCCAATCGTTTCTCCGTGGTTGATCACGGGAGAGAAGATTTCCAGCTTTCCATGATCGGTAAAGCGGTGCTCTTCGCGGAAGACGGCGGGCGGGACGTCTTCCGGGGGCGTCTTGGCCGGGTAGAACGCCAGGGGCTTGCCGTCGCTGTTGTACAAACACGCCTTCTCCACGGTGGGCTGCGATTGCAGCGAGGCCAGCAACCGCTCGGCGGCGGAGGCGTCGAGAAAGGACAACACGCCGGAGCTGTTGAACGCCAGCATCCGGCCCTGCGTCCGCAATTCGTCTAACTTAAAGCCGCGCATCGTGCGGATTTCATTGAACGTAAATCCTGCACAGGACAACAAGAGGGCGACGCCCACCGAGACGGCGGCAAGAAAGAGAATCTTGGTTCGAATCGACAGATTGCGAAAACGGCACATGGCTCACCTCACGCTTCAACTCATTTTTCCGAACGTCACCCCGGCCGCCGCTGAGGGTAAGGTTGCCGGGGAGGCTCTCTCACCCGTGCGGCGATCGGCGGCCGGCTTGCTTAATTTCTGCAACTGAGCGTCCATGCGAAGTTTTGCCCGATTGGCCGCTTCCACGTTCAGCTCGAATCGGACGGAATCTCCTTCAAGGTATAAATCCACGATCCCGCCTTCAGCAATGAAATCGGGGCTTTCCCCCACGGTCAACAATCCCACCTGCGACAACTGCCGCAACGCGGCGTGTTGCTCCTCGGGACGGACCGCATCTGAAATGAACAAAATATGGCAGGGTCCCTGATAGTTCTCGATTCGGGCAAATTGCCGGATGACGATTTTCCGCCCCTGGATCGTCTTTTTCCGGGCGATTTCCTGCAATGCGCCGCCGAACGGGTCCGAACCGAGAATGCCGATGACAAACGGCGCTTTCGGACTGTCGAACGACGAATCGGGCCACGTGACGTTCTGGCCGAATCCGTAAAGAAACGCGGCCTTGATCAAATACTCGTCCTCTTTCGACGGTATCCCGTTCTGGCCGAACGTCGGCGGCGCATAGCACAAAAGGGCAACGACCGCTCCAAGGCCGAGCATCGCCGTCCACAGGAATCGCCTCGCCGGTATCATGGTCCGTAGTCGTCGTTTCAGGTGAAATTGTCCACCAAGCGGTCTTCAGAGGTGAAACTTGCCACCTTTTCGGCAGCGTTGCTCAGGGCACGATTTTCGCCTCCAACGTGCGTTCTCCAGCCCTCCCGAAATATTGTGACACCACCCCCGGTTCAAGCACTCTTTCAGGACAGGCTTATCAAATCTAGCTTTTGATTAACGCTGAGATGAAGAAGGATAGAAAAGAATGCCACCCCCTCTTCTGGAAGGCGTGAGAATCGTTTCCATTAGCTTTAAGTCCCTTCCTGACAAGGGGTAACATCTTCGTTGCCAGGTTAGTGTCTCCAAATGATTTGTGAATAAACCTCTTGCTGTACTTCCGTATGAATCGTGTTCAAGATAAGATCGTCGCCGAATTCGGGGTGTGTGCCGGCCAACAGGTTTCGTCCGACGACCGACCACTCGAAGTTTTTGTATGGTTTCCAGGCAAGGCGGACATCGGCCGCGAAATAATTGGAAATAGTGATTGTCTGTCCCAGTTCATTCCAACAATTTTGGTTATCCACATACCGGCCGATGAAATCCAGTTCCCACTTCCGCCCGAGATCCCACGAAGACTGCAAATTGAATAGATTCCTCGGAGAGCCCCTTCCCCCGTATTCATCACTATAGGGATATTGAAGAGGATTCATATTGACGTCCAAAAATGAGTAAGATCCGCGGAGTTTCCAGCGTGACGAAAGATCATAATTCGCTGAAACCTCGAATCCGTAAGTCCTGCCCGATTGGGCATTGACAAACCGGCTTGGAAGGAGCATAAAACCGATGGTGGGATCAAAGAATGGTGTTCCGGCTTCAAATGCATCGGTATTTCGATAATCGTTCAGAAAGAGCGCGAGATCCCACGAGAAGCGTTCGGTCGTTTGCTCACGGTAACCTAATTCGTAGGTGATCACATCTTCCGAGAGCAAGTTGGGATTCCCTATAATGAAAGGGGAGAAAGGAATTGGGTCCGTGATAAATGGGGGGGAAATCATGTAAGTATCGAGTTTCGACCGGTCCGGCGTGCGGACGGCCCGAGACACCGATCCCCAGATCGAATGTTCATCATCTACGGCCCATAACAACTGCACCGTCGGTTGGTACTCGAACTTGGTGAAATCGTTGTGCTCGAACTTGCAGCCGAGCGTCAGGAACCATTTATCCTCCACCAGCGTGATCCGGTCTTGAACGAAGTAACTGATGATTTTATAGGAGCGGCCGGGAGGAATTAATCTGAAAACCGACGTATTCGGCCCTTGATCCGTGGTGTTGCGGTAGCCACAGCCCCAGATCCACTCGTGCCGGTCGCCCGCGGGGAAACGGTGCTGAAAATCAAAATCGAAGACGTTATGATTTTCCATGACTTGTCGCGTGAGCAGGCAGTGTTCCATGCGGTCGTAAAACACCTGAGCGGCCCAGTCGGAATCCTGATCGATGGTGTGCGACCAACGAAGCAAGGCGTTGGCGCCTTCCTGATGAATGGTGTCCTTGAGAAACCGCTTATAGGGCGGCGCAAGGAGCGTTTGCTCGGTTTTATCGCCGCTGTAGCCGTTGTAATAGTCGCCTTGAAAGGTAATTTTATCGTCTTCACTGACCTCCCAATCCATGCGGAATCCGCCCCGAGCCTGATGCCAGCCGTCCCAAGCCGGTAGGGCGTCGGCGCTGACGCCGGGTCCCCACTCGTACCATTTCCCGTAGAAGCGATAGTGGAGGTCGTCTCCGTTCCCGCCGCCCCAACGGAGGCTGGAAAAACCCAGCTCCTCGGTTCCCGCACCGCTCTCGATGTAAGTCCCCTGGGTGTCTTTGGAATCTTTGGTGACGATATTGATGACCCCGTTGACCGCGTTGGAACCCCAGACGGAGGCCCCCGGCCCGCGGATCACTTCGATGTGGTCCACATCCTCCAGCAGCACGTCCTGCTCGCTCCAATACACGCCGCCGAACATCGTGTTGTAAATCGTCCGGCCGTCGATCATCACCAGGAGTTTGTTGGCAAACGCATTGTTGAATCCGCGGATCGACACCGCCCAGGTGCTGGCGTTAATCCGGGCAACGTCTACTCCCGGCACCAGCCGCAGCACGTCGGGGATGGTCTTGGCAGTCGAGCGGCGGATCATCTCGTTGGTCACGACGTAAACCGCCGCCGCCGTTTGTCCGATGGTGCTCGGTTGCCGGGAGACCGTCGAAACCGGCGTGTCCAGCGACGGCGAGCCGGTCATCCCGTTGACGCGGACCTGGGAGAGCTGAGCGATGTCCTTGTCCGCAAGGTCCAGGAGTTTTTCAAGTTTATCGGTTTTCGAGGTTGTATCAGTTTTACCGATGACGTCAAGATTGCCGGCGTCTGCACCATCCTGGCAATGAATCCTGCCCGCCGTGAAGTGAATTAGCCACCCAATGGCGAGAACACAGAAATATATATCACGGCACCGCATGGAGTCCTTTCCATAAATCCACAAATTGGATGTGTCCCGTCCGTTAGATCTCAAAGGTGTCGAGAGCAAGAAGACACCTAATATTCTAACTCGGTCATTCTCCTAGAGTTATTGAAATCATGTGGGCAAATCCGGTATCGTAACACAATAAATACGCATTGCGATGTAATCATTCAAGAATGGTATTTCCCGGGAAACTCGCCCTTTGCGTCCTGCTGCAATAGAAAGGGAGAAAAGTTAGGGCTACTTTCTCTTGGATTGTCGTTTCCTTTGTTGCAACTGTTAACGGCACTCCATGTTGTGCATTCTTCCCTGTCGAATCCGTCAACGCCGGATGGCGATTTGCCCGTAGACTTCGGCTTCAACTTCCGTATGTTGGGTGCCGAAGAAGTTGACGTTGCCGGATTCCTGATGGGCGCTCTTCAGCAGGTTCCGCCCAACCAGTGAAACCTCAAAGGTTTTTTGGGGCGTCCAACATAAACGCACGGCTTAACCAACATATTTGGAAAAATCTGTATAATGTTAGAAGTATGAAATGTACGGTATTGCTTCTCATGTTGGTTGGCGATCCTTCCTTCCTCTTTGGGATGGAACAGGAGCCGCATGTTAGCTTGGCCCGGCAGGGCCAAACTCGCTGGCAGATCGTCGTCCCCTCCCCCCAATCCGCAGGGGCGGCCTGGGCCGTCGCTGAATTGCAAAAGTACCTCCGGCAAATGACGGGTGCGGAATTCACTCTCGGCACGGATGATCCCGCGCAGACCGCCTGCGTGGTCGGTCTGCGAAGGGATCTCTCTGCCGCCGATCGGGCCGCCTTGCCGCCGCCGTCGAAGGGGTATGACGGCTACGCGATTGCCGTCTGCGTCGCCGCGTCGGATGGTCAATCCCCCGCGAAACCTGAACGCATCATTCTTGGCGGCGAGAACGGCCGAGGCGTCATCTACGGCGTTTACGATTTGCTGGAACGCTGCGGATGCCGGTGGTTCTACCCCGAGGCAAATCCTTCGGATCCCGAGGTCGTGCCTCGCCTGCCGACCTTGGAAATCGCCGCCGGTGCCTGGGCCGTCGCCTCCCCCATGAAATACCGGATTTGCGGCGGCGATTCGTGGACCTATGCGGTCGACGTGCCGGCGGCTGAGAAGCAACTCGACTGGGCCATGAAAAACCGCTACAACGCCATGAGTTGGGGTTGCGCGAACAAGCCCTCGCTGATCGAGCAGTACGCTGTTCTGTCGGGCCGGGGGAAAAAAGGGGAGGGTTCCAGCCGGTCAAGTCTCTTGGGGGAACTCGAAAAACGAGAGATGCTGCTCCACGGACCGGGACATTCTTTCGACCATTTCCTCCGGGCCGAAGACTATTTCCAAGACCATCCCGAGTGGTTTGGCATGCGTGATGGCAAACGCGTGCCTCAAAACTTCTTCGGCGCCCAATTTTGCTGGACCAACGCCGAGGCCCGGAAAACGTTCACCGGCAACGTCGAGGCCTTCGTCAAGACCTGTCCGCAAATCCATATCCTGTGCATCGGGCCGTTCGACGGCGGACCATGCTGCCAGTGCCCGGAATGTCAAAAACAAGGCGCCGGCAATGCATTGATGGTTCTGATGAAGGAAGTCATCGAGCGGCTGAAACGCAGTGCGCCGCAAGTCGAGGTCGAAACGCTCGGCGGTTACCCGCCCGCCGACACGCCTCCTGACGGCGTCGCCGTTTCTCCCCGGCAGCGGATCATTTGGGCCCACTGGGGCCGATACCTGGGCATCGGCTACGACGATGACCGCTATGATCGCCGAGCCAATCTCGAAGCCTGGCGCCGCGCCGCCCCCGGCGGGCTGACCGTCTGTCAGTATTACTCCGACAATTTCGCCGGGCCGTGGATCCTGCCCCCTTGCGCCTTGGCCATCCGCGGCGACCGAAAATATCTTCTCGAAAAAGGGATCGATTCGGTCTATATGCTGATGTGGCCGCCGGGCTGCTGGTGGAACCAAGGACTCAACGGCTACCTGGCGGGTCAGTGCTTCTACAACGTTTCGCTCGACCCCTTCTCGTTAATCCACGACTACGCGCTCCGCTATTATGGTCCCCAAGCCGGTCCCTTGATCGGCGCCTACGATGAGCAATGGGCTCGCGAAATCGACCTCGCCTACCGGGTGCGGGGCGGCTCCCGGCCACAGGATCGCGCCATGCTGGCCCAACAGCGAAAGACCTGGATTGACCCGGCCGTCGAGGCGGTCAGAACCAACCCACTGCTGGCCGATCGAGTGGGCCGTGTGGAAAAACTCCACGACCTGGCCGAACGATTGACCGCAATCCACCGCCGCCGCGAGCAGATTCAGCACCTCCGCTCCCAGGGAAAATTCCCGCAAGCCGAAAAACAACTCCGTGAGGCCCGCACTCTGACCGACGACACAATCCAATTTCTCTACACGCTTGCCGATCTCCACCAAGGCCTGATCGACCGCCAGGAGGTGGAGTCCTTCCTCAAGTCGGCGATCACAAACTGGCTCGATGAGGAAAGCCGGGCAATCGTCGACGGCAAACGTACAAAATGAGATTTGCCCAATGAATTTTTTCATAAAAGTCCTTCGCAACATCTGGAAAAGGTCGCGAGGATTGACGGTCGGCATCGCAGCGCCATGTAGCAAATCGTCAAGAGCATGATGCTTAGCATGGTGTAACCGTTCTGCGCCGGCTTGTGAAATCGCATGGAAGAGTTTAAACTGCTGATTGATGGCGATCATCATCCCGCCAATCCGCCTCGAATCTCACCCCTTGGACAGGAAACCATGCTGGGCATTACGCCGTCTCACTTCATAACGTGTCTGGTGCTCCTGGGAGCGGATCAACCGGCGGCGGAGAGTGCGAAATCGTTGCTCTCGGGCTTGGACGGCCCGATCGTGCTTCGCGGAGATTCCCGGACCGCCTACCGCGATCCGGCGGCCATCTATCATGACGGCACGTTTTGCTTGTTCTGCACGATGGTTCGGACGGAAGCGGACGATAAAATCTATTCCTACACGGTGGAAAGTACGTCCCGTGACCTGCGGCACTGGTCCACGCCGAAGATCATCACTCCCAAGGGACAGCACTTGAATTACTCCAGCCCCGGAAACGTCATCTGCTTTCATGACGAGTGGATCCTCTGCGTCAGCCGTTATCCCCGGCTTGACTACCGGCGCGGTGATGAACTGCGCTGGGGCGACGATAATGCCCGCGCGTTCATCTTGCGGAGCAAGAACCTTCATGATTGGAGCGCCCCGGAACTGCTCCGGCTGAAAGGCCCCGACGTCTCGGAACAGGCCCTGGGCCGGATCATCGACCCCTACATTTTCCGGGATAAAGACGATCGGGAAAAATGGTGGTGCTTCTTCAAGCAGGACGGTGTGAGCATGTCGTGGTCCCGCGACTTGACGAATTGGACTTACGCCGGCCGGATCCGCGGCGGCGAAAACGCCTGCGTCCTGGTGGACGGCGGGGAGTACGTCTTGATGCATACTCCCGGCAACGGCATGCGCGTGAAGCGTTCCCACGATCTGAAACGCTGGCGTGACGAAAAGGGATTAATCACGCTCGGTCAGAAGCATTGGCCCTGGGCGGAAACCCGAATCACGGCCGGCTTTGTCCTCGATTTGCGAAAAGTCCCTGGCGTCGGGAAGTATTTGATGTTTTTCCACGGTGGAGGTCCCGGAAAGGAGAAAACCCAGGACAACGTGGACGCCCATTGCTCGATCGGCGTGGCCTGGAGTTCCGATTTAGCGCACTGGGATTGGCCGGGGAAAAACGCCGGCCGAGAAGAATCTTCCCCCGACCCACGCGACTGAGCACGGAATAGAGAAGAACCTCAATTCCCTCCCGCTCCGTGTGAGGAGTAAGGCAAATCAGCCATGACTTCAAGAGAACGCGTAAAAGCGGCGCTGCGATTCCAGCGGCCGGACCGGCTTCCGACGAACGAATCGCCCTGGGAACAAACGGCCGAAGCCTGGTATCGGCAGGGTATTCCCCGCGAGACGTCGTTGGCCGACTATTTCAGCTTCGACATCAGCACGATGTATCTCGACGTCTCCCCGCGGTTCGAGATGAAAGTGCTCTGCCGCGAGGGGGGACACATCACCTACGAGGATCGGTTTGGATACACGATCCGGAAACCGGAAGGCATTTCGGCGACGTTGCACTTTCAGCGTCACGTGACGACCGACCAGGCGGCGTGGGAGCGGATCAAAAACCGCTTCGCCTTGTCGGATGATCCTGCGGAACCCGCCCGCATCGACGATCAATCGTACTTCGGGCATTTCGACCCGTATCCCATCTGGGAAGAAGCCCTCGCGAAGTACCGGCGGATTTCCGCCGAGAACCGCTACCTGCTGTTCGTGTTTTACGGTCCGTGGGAGGCGACCTGGCGCCACCGGGGATTTGAGAATCTCTTGATGGACGTGGCAGTTGATCCGGAATGGGTCCGCGACATGGCGCAAACGTACCAGACGCTGGTCATCGACGTGCTCCGCCGTTGCATCCAGCGGGGCATGAAGCCGGACGGCGTACTGACGATCGAAGATCTCGGATCGGGGCACGGCCCGCTTTTTTCCCCGCGGACCTGGATCAAGATTTTCCAGCCGGAGGCCGCCCGGCTGGGCGAATTCCTCCGCAAGAACGGCGTCGATTTCTGGATGCACAGCGACGGCGCGATCGGCCCCCTGATCGACCATTTCGTCGATGCCGGCCTCCAGGTGCTCAATCCGCTGGAAGCCAAAGCCGGCATGGACGTCGTGGAACTGCGGCAGCGGTACGGAACGAATCTTAGTTTCTACGGCAACATCGACGCCACCAAGATGTACGGTCCGCGCGACGTTCTCGAAGCGGAACTGAAACGCAAGGTCCCCGTCGCTTGCTCGGGAGGATACATCCTCCACTCCGACCATTCCTGCCCACCGGAAGTGACGCTCGAGCGATACCAATGGATCCTCGATAGGGCGCGGGCCATTTTTGAGAAGGAATGTGCCCGGAGCGGATCGGCGTGAAAGGCCGCTATTTCAAATTGACGCCGTTCTGGATGAGCGTTGAGCGAAGCAGCCCGGCGTCGAGTTGCCTTGGAGATTTGTGGTGCAAAAAGGCCAAGGCGGCGGCGGTCCCGGCGGCCTGACCCAGGGCCATGCACGTCGCCATCACGCGATAGGAGCCGTGGGCCTCGTGCGTTCCGGAAATGCATCGGCCGGCGACCAACAGCCCTTCGACCTTTTGCGGCAGCAGGCAACGATAGGGAATTTCGTAATAGCGGCCGCAGGGCAAACCGACCAGCGGATTCCGGTCGTCGGGCTTGGCGCTCAGATCGTGGATATCGAGAGGGAAGTTGGCCCTCGCGACCGCGTCGGGGAAGGTCTTCATGCCCAGCACGTCTTTCTTGGTCAGTACGTAGTCGCCCAGGATCCGTCGCGATTCCCGAACGCCCAGGCCCACGGCCGTGGCGAACAGATGACACCCCGCGCAGCCTTCGAGATTCTGCCGCATCCAGGGGACGAGCCGGAACGCCGTTTCCATCGCCCGGTTGTGGACCCGGGTCAAGTCCTCGGCCTTGAGGGGATCGCATCCGTACAGTCCCGAATCGCAGTTGACCACGTACTCGCCCGGTCGAGGAAGCCGAAACAGTAAAATCCGAGAAACGCCGCCGATCGGCGGATCGACGCGGAAGCAGAGCCGATCTTCGCTGCGGTTTACCCCGGCGATGCGGAACATCAACGATTGGGGCTGCACGGCCCCGTCGCTCGGCCGCCCGCATTCGCAGGGCGCGCCGGCGGCGGCCGCCACGTCGCCGTCACCGGTGGCATCAACCACGATCTCCGCCCGGATCGCCTGCCGACCCGACTTGGTCCGCACGATCACGCCCCGAATGCACTGCCCCTGCATGATCGCTTCTTCGGCCAGGGAGTATTGGAGTAATTCCGCCCCGGCCTGGGCGACCAGCCGATAGGTGGCCAATTTGAATGCCTCGGGATCAAAGGAGAGCAGACTGCTGATGCCGCTGGTGCGGCAGGTCTCAGGCAAGGTGCAATCGGCACATTCCTCCCGCCGGCGGTGACCAAGGGTCCCGCCTTCGATCTGCCGCAACTGCTCGACCAGTTCTTCGGCAATGCCGGTAATGAGTTGCCGTCCCGGCTCAAAGAAGCCGAATCCGTAGATCGGATTGACCATGCCCGCCGAGGCCATCCCGCCCAGAAAGCCGTATCTTTCGACCAGTAGTACCCGAACACCCAACCGGGCGGCGGCCGTTGCCGCACATACGCCCGCGGGACCCCCGCCGATCACGGCGACGTCGGCCGACGGCCCCGGGAAAATCGGCGTGCGGCTCGGATCCGATAAACCAGTATTTGTTTCGGTCATGGTTTATTCCGCTTCCTCGGGAAACCCGCGGGCAAAGACACCTGTTTTCTTAAATTGCACCCCTTGCCGCATTCAATGCGCCGGGCAAACCGTCCTTGAACTCTCATCCTAGCACCGACTTACGATGCCTTCAATGATATTACCTGAAAACGAAATCGAAAAACCGAGAACTTCATGGACAGAATTTGCACGTTAAAAGAAACTGAAAGTGGAATTTGACGCGGCAACGCGAAGAGGCACGTTATACATACAAACCACTTTTCTCCTTAATCCCTTGGATGGAGGTAGCGAAATTTTTGCGAGACGCCGGCCGAAAACCGATCCGCTCCGCATGATCGTTTTGGCGCCGTGCCCAAAGAATGTCATTGCTACCTTGTTTTTACCAACTTTTTTCGTCCGGGAGGTAAGTTATGAATTTCTCGAATCCAAGGGAGAACAAAATGTTGCGAATCAGTCTTTTCAGCCTGTTAGCAATCATGTTGATTGCCTCAAGCGTCAGTGCCGATTCGCTAACCTGGACCGGCAACACGGATGATCAATGGGACATTACCACGACCAATTGGAAGGATTCGACCGAAACTGCCACAACCTACTCCGATCCTTCATCGGACGACGTGACATTCGGTGACGGCGGCAGCAACACCGCGATCGACCTGGCGGACACTTGGTCTCCGCTCTCTGTTACGGTCGATAACTCGGACACGGCGCCTTACACATTCTCGTCCGACAGCGGCGGAAGCCTGACGGGAAGCACCGGCATTCATAAAAAGTATACGGGCGCGGGAACCCCAGGCGTGTTGACCGTCTCCACCGCCAACAACTTTGACGGAACCGTGACGATCGACGCCGGAACACTCGTGGTCGGCAACGCCGCCGCATTGGGGAGCACGGTCGGCGGCACCACCGTCAACAACGGCGGCACCCTGGAACTCAACGGCTTGGACATCGGCATGGAGCAAGTGACCGCTCAAGGTGCGGGTGTCGACGGCCTCGGCGCGATTGTCAACACCACCAATGCCTCGGCGACCATCCGGAACCTGGTTCTCAGCGGCCCCGTCACCCTGGGAGGAAGCGAGCGGATCAATTTCTACGAAAGCGCGAATTTCAATAATTATAAAGTAACCGTCAAGCACTCGGGACCCGGGGATTCGAGCTGGGACGCGGTTCGATTTGTAACGATGATGCTGCCCGCCAACTATCCCGTCGGTCTAAAAGACATCGACGTCGTCCAAGGCGGCTTGCACTTCCATAACGCCCTCATGTGCAATCCCAGCGACAACAACGACCCGGGGACGATACGCATCCTCGACGACGGTGTGGATTACCCCGAACGGCTGCTTCTCTATGACACGGCCACTTACCCGAATGATTTCCACCAATACAAACACCTCGTCTTCGAAGGTGGTATCTTCGAAACTAAGCAAGGTCATTATATTATGCACGGGGGCGTGGAACTCAATAACAATGAAACCGTCGAGATTTATCTCCCTTACAACAGCAGCACGACTTCCAAAAGGCCTGAGCTGACCATCGCCGATCCGATCACCGGCACGGGAGGAATTACCAAGACCGGTACCAGCACTTATTACCTTTGGTTAGACGCCGTCAACACGTACAGCGGGAACACCACGATTGCCGAGGGCAGGATGGGCCTGCACGCCTCGGCGTCGATCAGCAACTCACCCGTCATCGACGTCCAAGCGGGCGCCATCTTCAACGTCTCCGCCGTAGGCAGCTTTCCGCTGGGCGCCACTCAGACGCTGATGGGCGGCGGCAAGTTGGTCGGCGACGTGGTGGCCGCCGCCGGCAGCAGCATCGAGCCGGGTGAAAGCGCCGGCAGGCTCTTAATCGACGGCAATCTGGATACGTCGGCCGGCGCCGACGTAACCTGGGAATTGGCCGCCCTGGTGGATGATGCCACGCCCGGTACTCCCGGCGCCGACTACGACATCCTCGAAGTCTCCGGCAACGTGACGCTCGGCGGCGGCTCCATACTTACCCTGGACTTCTCGGCCGTCCCCGATCCGTTAAGCGGCGATCCATTCTGGTCGAGCCCGCATACCTGGAAAGTGGTCGACGCCGGGACCAACACGGGGAGCACCAACTTTGCCGTTTTAGACTGCGGCAGCGTGCCGTCGGGCTGGTCCTTTAATACCTCCGTCGGCACCGGCGATGACGAAGGCGACATCTTCCTGAACTACGTCGTGCCAGAACCTTCGACGTTCGTCCTGCTGGGCCTGGCCGGGCTGTTCCTGGCGGCCTTTGCACGACGTCGCCGGTAAACGTGTTTCGTTGAGAAATAATTCCCTCTCCCTCTTTTGGGAGAGGGATCGGGGGCAAAGAGGGGAGCAGCCTGACTTACTCGCTCGCCGGAATAAAGAATGAAATCGTCGAGTGTAGTACGCCGTATGTGCAGACAAGTTCAGTTTGGCGGATCTGAGAAGAGCGAGGGAACCGCATTCCCGTTAGAAGCGATGTGTCCGTTTCGATGCGCTCAAGAAGCCTTTTACCATTCTTTCTTGACTCGGAGGTTTGTCATGAATTCCTTGCTGCAATGGAGAAAAACCGGCATCAGGTCCCCTCACCGATGTCTCCTGGCAATTCTCTTCACGTTGTCGATCGGTTCTCCGTTATGCTTCCTTGCCGACAATGCCCAGGCCGCCGCGCTGACTTGGGTGGGTGATTGGGGAACCAATTACTGGGACACCACCTCGGCCCTCTGGACGGGGGGAGCTTCCGTCTACACCGACGGTGATCATGTCACCTTCGACGACATCGGATCCTTCACTCCACCCATCGACCTGAGGGCCGCCCTGGCGCCCGGCTCGGTAACGGTCAATAACAGCCTTTATTATGATTACGTGTTCTCCACCACCGGTTCCGGTTCACTGACGGGTACACTTGCCGGCGGACTCACCAAGAGCGGCGACGGTACGTTGACCATCAATACCTCAAACACGTTCGACGGAGCGGTCTATATCAACGGCGGCACACTCGTGGTCGGCAACGTCAACGCCTTGGGCAGCACCGTCGGCGGCACCTTCGTCAACAACGGCGGAATCCTGGACCTGTACGGAAAATACCTTCCCGTTGCCGAAACGGTCACGGTCGCGGCCGGCGGCACGGTGGTCAATACGTACAACGACACGGCGGAGATCGATAAGTTGGTGCTCGCCGGCAACGCCACCTTCGGCGGCTCGGAGCGATTGGAAATCCGCGGCACGCCGAGCTTCGGCAATTACACCCTCACCGTGGACCACACCGGCGACGGAACTCCCGGCAGTTACGACGGCGTCCGCATTACGAGCGTCGCCACTCATGATTTGAAGGATGCCCACGTCGTTCAGGGCACTCTCGCCTTCCATAATTCTTCGTTGGGCAGCACCAGCGGAACGATCACCGTCAGCGATAATCTCAGTGCCGCGTACGTGTCCACGCTGCAAATCATGGAAACGGCAACTCCCACCACGGAGAAAGACCTGTATAAAGACAGTCTCGTCTTCGATGGCGCGAGACTCTACAACTATCGCGGCCGCTTTGTCATCCACGGGGGAGTGACGCTCAATACGAGCGCCCTCTCCAGTGCCACTGAAGTCTTTGTCAATTACCACTCGACTTATAAACCTTACACGGTCCTCGCGGACGCCGTTACCGGCGACGGAGGGATCACCAAGACCGGCAGCGGTGATCTTATTTTGCTCGGCGCCAATACCTACAGTGGGACCACCACGATTAGCGCCGGCGACTTTCGATTCGGCCGGACCGGCGCTCACACCGGCACGCCGGGTTCGGGCGATTTCGTCCTCGACGGGGGACACTTACAGTTCTACACCGACCAGGCCTTCTCGCTGGGTGCCGTCAGCGGCCTCACGGGAAACGTCTACTACGGCTTGGATGATTCCGAGCTCCTCGACAATCTGGCAGTCACGGTTGGCAATAACACTTATGACGGCGGCACGGCTATCTACAAAGGGGCAGTAATCCTCACCACAGCCACGGGCTTGGGGAGCACCGTCGCCGGAACGACGATCTACGGCGGCAGCAACAACAACGGCCGTTTGGTACTGACCAACGGCATCACCGTCGATGAGCCGATCACCCTCTACGCCCGGTATGAGCCTTATTTGGAGGCTCCTCATATTGTCAACGCCAGCGGGAGCAACACGCTCAACGGGGCCCTCACCTTCCATACCGGCGGCACCCACGTGACCCTGCAATCCGACGACGGCCTGATGACCGTGGCCGGCGACATTACCAGCACCCTCGGCGAGAAGTATCTCAATCTGCAGGGCGACGGCGACGGCACGGTGACCGGCAGCATTTTGACCTACGGGACGGGGAATCCCCTTCACCTCAACAAAAACGGCGCCGGCACTTGGACGCTGGAGAGTGCCGGGAATACTTACGACGGTGGTACGGTCATTACCGGCGGTACGTTGGCCTTAGGCGCCTCGGCGTCGATTGCTTCCTCGACCGGCATCGACGTGCAGATTGATTCCTTCTTCGACGTCTCCGCCGTCTCCGGAGGCTTCACCCTGACCGGCACGCAAACCCTGGGAGGCGCCGGAACCGTGCTGGGAAACGTCACCACTTCCGGAACCAACACCCTCATTCCCGGCGACAGCGCGGGCACCTTAACCATCAATGGCAGTTTGTCCCTGATCGGCGGCGACACCCTGCCGTACGAACTGACCAATAATCCCGGCGGCGCCAACGATCGGATCGACATCAACAAGCTCGGCGGCGTCGGCGGTAATCTGACCGCCGCCGGCGTCACCACCGTGGCGGTGACCATGCTCGACGGCAGCCTGGGAACCGGCACCTATACGCTGATCGACTACGAGGGGGACCGGACCGGCGATGAAACGAATTTCTCCCTGTCCGGCGTCGGCAGCGGCACCACCCGGCAGTCCTTCAATATCAGCGTCGCCACTCCCCAGCAGGTCAATCTGGTGGTGACGGGCGCCCCGCTGAACTTGACCTGGGTGGGCAACAATCCTAATCACGATTGGGACATCGTCGGCACGTTCAATTGGGACGGCGGCGCCGAACAGTATTATGAATTAGATTCGGTCACCTTTAACGATACGGGTTCCAACGCCTCGCCCGTCAATCTGCCGGCCGACGTGACCCCCAGCTCGCTGACGGTCAGTAACTCCGCCGGACATGATTATACCTTCTCCGGCGCCGGTGGAATTATCTGCAGCACGGGGCTGACGAAGAGCGGCGCCGGCAATCTGACCGTCGCCAACGACGGTGCCAACGCCTTCGGCAACGACGTCACCCTCAACGGCGGCGGCTTGACTTTCTCCGGCAGCAACAGCAATGCCGTTACGGGCGACCTTGTCGTCAATGGCGGCGTGCTGTCCCTCGCCAACAGCGGCAGCAATTCCATCAGCGGCAATCTCGACGTCGCCGACGGCTCGTTGACCGTCGCGGGCAGCGGCGTCAATACCTTCTCCGGCGATATCAACATCGGCACAACCGGCACCGTGACCTTTAATCGTACTGACGACGTGAGTGTGGCCAACCTCATTTCCGGGGCCGGAACCTTGAGGCAAGAGGGATCGGGTGCACTCACTCTCTCCGGCAACAATTCCAGCTTCACCGGCCCGGTCTCTGTGACCGGTGGCACCCTGAAGCTTAATCACGCCAGTGCCTTAGGCACCACCGACGGCGGCTGCGCCGTCAATGGCGGCACCCTGGACTTGGGCGGCAAGGATATCGGCGCCGAGCAGGTCACCGTCCAGGGCACGGGCGTCGACAACAACGGCGCCCTTGTGAACACCGTGAACGCTACGGCCAAAACCTATAATTTAATCCTCGCTGGTAACGCCACCTTAGGAGGAAGCGAACGATTGGATATTTATGGGGGCAGCTTTGGTAATTACACCCTGACCGTGAACCACACGGGTGACGGTGCACCCGGACCATATGACGCCGTTAGATTCGTACAAAGTGGTGCTTTTTTCAACCATGATTTGAAGGATGCTAATATCGTCCAAGGCACCTTGGCCTTCCATAATGCCACATTAGGCCAGGCGGATGGAACGATCACCGTCACGGACAATCCCAGCGCCACCTACGTCACGACGCTGCAGTTAATGAAAACGATGGATTATGATGTGAATACCGATCTGTATAAAAACCTCGATTTCATCGGCGGAAGATTTTACAACTATCGCGGCCAATTTACCCTCCACGGCGCGGTCTCGCTCAATGACATGGCGACGGAGTTCGTCGTCGTTAGCCCCAGCTCGTATAATACCAGCTTGATATTAGCCGACGCCGTCACCGGCGACGGAGGGATTACCAAGACGGGCGACGGCCCGCTCTACTTCCTAGGCAACAACAGCTACAGCGGCACCACCACGATTTCCGCCGGCACCTTGTCGGTCGGCAACGGCGGCACGGCCGGTTCCCTGGGACCCGCCGACGTCGTCAACGACGCCACGCTAATCTTCAACCGCGACGCCGCCTACACGCTGTCCAATAACATCAGCGGCTCGGGTGTCGTATACTACGGAGGAGCCGACGCCCTTCCCAATGCCGTAACGACCATCGCCGGAAACAACAGCTATACCGGCACCACCTACATCGACGATGGCACCGTGATCGCCAAGTCGAACACCGCCTTCGGCGACACCGCCGGCGAGACCTACGTCCGCTCTTCCAACGCCGGCGGATTTACCGGCGTGCTGCAACTGGACGGCTCGGCCGGCAATTTAAACATTGCCGAAAACTTCCATACCACCGGCACCGGCAGCACCCCCTCCCGCTACGACGGCCCCGGAGAGATCCAGAACACCGCCGGCGACAACACCCTCAGCGGCAACATCAACATCGTCAGCGGCGCGAGCGGGGCGATGATTAAGGTCCACGGCGGCACGCTCACCTTAAGCGGCACGATCGCCAATTCCATCAGCAATGACGTCCGAGCGATGGTCTTCAACGGCGGCAACGGCACGGTCACCG
>JAFGPV010000153.1 GCA_016936015.1 Pirellulales bacterium | reverse complement strand
TGTAGTGAAGACTTTGGCCTAAAAATGAACGTAAGTCCTTTGCTATCAACGAGCCTGTCAGCGCAACTCCGTAACTTGGGCTAACACCCGCCGAGGGGGATTCACACAGCGCTCGGCGGGCTGTTATCCGCCGGCTATTGGTTTGATTTGAATCGGAGCGGACCTGCTATGCCTTGATAACGCAAACACCTGCTTTTTTCAGGGTGGCGAGCTGCCGACGGTCCGCGCCGGAATCGGTCAGCAGAGCGTTCCAATTCCAAAGGCTGCCGTACCGCCAGAGGGCCGTCCGGCCTAATTTCGAATGGTCGGCGACGACGTAGACCCGCGAGGCCGAAGAGGCCATCTTGGTCAGCATCCGGGCCAGTTCCGGCGAGTCCTGATAGACGTTGCCTTGGGAGTCGACGCCGTCGGCTCCCAGAAAGGCGGCGTCGGCCCGGATGGTTTCGAGATTGGCTTCCGTTAAGGCCCCCGACAGATCGGGTGAGGAAGCCCGAAGATAACCGCCTAGCAACAGGACCTCGATCTGCGGATCGAATTGGAGTTGGGCGGCGATGGGCAGCGAGGTGGTGATGACGGTCAAGTTCCGCTTGCCCCGCAGCCGCTTGGCCAGTTCGAGAGTGGTGGTGCCCGAGTCGAGCATGAGGGACTGGCCATCCTGAATTAGGGAGGAGGCGACCGCGGCGATCGCCTCCTTGTCGGCCTGGTTTTTCCGGACGCGGTTGAGGAACTCGAATTCGAAGCTGACCCGGTCGGCCAGGGCGGCCCCGCCGTGAGTGCGAATCACCTTGCCCGCGGCGGCCAGCGCCGTAAGGTCGCGGCGAACCGTCATTCCACTGACGCCCAGGCGGCGAATCAACTCCTCGATGGTGCACTCGCCCCGCCGGGTGAGCAATTCGCAGATCCGTTTTTGACGTGTTTCCTGGCTCATTGACTAACCTGAAAGGTTGTGATATTCTATGTTAATTATGAACATGCGGATTGTCAAGTGGTCTGCTCATCGTTCCGTTTCTGGTTTCGCGGCCGCCGACACGGCTGCCTTGAATTATTCTACAAAACAGGGCCACCGTGCCGGCGGCCGCTAAACAAGGAAGTACAATAATTCCATGATTCATTCCCTTATGGCCGGCGCGGCGGCAGTGGACGTCACTCCAACCGGCCGGCAATTTCTCTTCGGCTATCCCCACGTGCCGCGCGACAGCACGGGCGTTCACGATCCGCTTTGGAGTTCCGCCTTGTTCCTTTCCGACGGCCGGACGCCCCTGTTGCTGGTGGCCAATGACGTCATCTACATCAGCCGGGAAACGGCCCGCCGCGTCAGGGAGGGGATCCACGAGCAGACCGGAATTCCTCCGGCGCAGATGATGATCACCGCCACCCACACGCATTCCGGACCGATGACGGTAGACCAGGTGTCCAACGAAGCCGATCCAGCCGTGCCGAAGACCGATCCGCGGTACGTCGCGCAGTTGGAAGAGGGCATCGTCCGAGCGGCGGTGGAGGCGTATCGTGGGGCTAGGCCCGCCGCGTTGGGCCTGGCGACGGCGGACGGCGCCTGCGTCGGCGGCAATCGTCACGATCCGGCCGGTCCGTCGGATCCCGAGGTTCCGCTTTTAGCAATTCGCGATAACTCGGACGGGTGCTTGATGGCATTGATGGTCGTCTGCTCGATGCACCCGACGGTGCTGCACGAAGACTCGACGCTCGTCAGCGCCGACTTTCCCGGCATGACGCGGCAATACTTGCAGGAACGTGTGCTGGGCAACGATTGCCCTGTGCTTTTCCACACGGGACCCTGCGGGAACCAAAGCCCGCGGCACGTGACGCAATCCAACACCTTTGACGAGGCCGCCCGGCTGGGTCGGCTGTTGGGCGAGTCAATCATCCAGTCCCTTGCTAATTTGGAAGAGGTCTCGGACGTCCAACTTGGTTGTGCCCAGGCGACGGTGGACTTGCCCATCCGGACCATGCCGTCGGTTGCCGAGGCCCAATCACAATTGGAGGCGGCGGCCCGGCGGCTGGATGCGCTCCGCCGATCGGGAGCCGACCGCCGGGAGGTCCGGACCGCCGAGTGCGACTGGTACGGCGCCGAGGAGTCGTTGGGCCTGGCCCGCGCTGCGGCAAGCGGCCGCTTGTCGGAGCGGATCGCCTCCTTGATGCCGGCCGAGATCACGCTGATGCGCATCGGGCCCAGGTATTACGCGGGCTGGCCCTGCGAAATCTTCGTCGAGTTCTTGTTGATGGTTAAAGCGCAATGCCCGAACTGCCATGTTGTCAGCCTGGCAAACGGTGAAATGCAGGGATACCTCGTTACCGAAGAGGCGGTGCGCCGGGGTTGGTACGAGGCGTCGAATTCACTGTTTGCCGGGCCGGACTCCGGGCTGATCCTGGTCAATAAAACCTTGGAACTGATCAAGCCGCTTACGGTTTAGCGTATTTGTGGAGCCGGATATGTCAAAGATTCTCGCCATCGATCTCGGCACGACCTACTTGAAGATGATGCTGTATGATCGCGACAGCGGGACGTACGAGGTCCGGCGGTTCGACTTGCCGCTTCGCCGCGAACCGGTCGGCCGCCTGGAACTGAGCACAGACGCCTTTGCCGACGTTCTGTTGCGGGGATTCATGGATCTTCGGAATCATGCCGCGGTTGGGTTGGCCGACGTCGAGGCGATTACCTTCGCCACCCAGACGAACAGTTTTGTCCTGCTGGATGCGGACCACCGCCCGCTGACGCCCTTAATCCTCTGGCCCGACGTCCGGGCGGCGGAACTGGAATCGGAGGTCCAGAAGCGGTGCGGCTTTCCTGAATTCTCCGCCGCGACCGGCGTTCCCCAATTGAACCGGCAGTTCATGGCGGCCAAGCTGCTGTGGTTGCAGCGGCATGATCCCAATCTCTTCAAGCAAACCGCCAAGTTGTGTTTGATCGGCGACTATCTGACTTATCTGCTGACCGGCAGACACGTCACCGAGGCGGGTACCGCGGGCCTGACCGGATTGGTGGACGTCCATCGTTGCCGATGGTGGTCCGTGATGCTGGAACGATTCGATCTCAACGCGAGTTGGCTGCCCGCGATTGCTCGGGCCGGGGCGGATTTGGGAGTGATTGCTCCCGCGGCGGCCCGGCGGTTTGGGTTGCCGGAGTCTTGCCGGTGTGTGGTCGGCTGCCTCGACCAATACGCCGGGGCGATCGGCACGGGGAGCGTGGAGCCGGGCATGATTTCGGAGACCACCGGTACGGTGCTGGCGACGGTGCAATGCACCGATCGCTTTACCGCGCAACCCGGCCCGGCGGTTTTTCAAGGGCCGGCCTTCCGCGAAGGGCTTTATTGGCGGATGACCTTCGGCGACGTTTCGGCGAATTACCTCGAGTGGTATCGGAACCAATTACCCGATCGGCCGGACTTTGCGCAACTGGCCGCGCTGGCCGCCCGGACGGAACCCGGCGCGGCGGGCTTGAAGCTGCGGACCGACGTTGGAATGACCCGGCCGGAGGAAGTTCTTCAGGGCCTGACGGCCGATCACACGCGGGGTCAGGCGGTCCGCTGCATTTTCGAGGCGGTGGCCCGGGCGCTGGGCGAGCAGGTGGCTGCGCTTTGCGGCGGCAAGCCGCCCGGAGAGATTCGCTGTGCCGGCGGAGGCGCTCGGAGCGATGCATGGTTGCAGATCAAGGCCGACCTGCTGGGCGCAACCATGACCGCCACGGAATGTTCCGAGCCGACGAGCCTCGGCGCCGTGATCCTGGCCGAGGCGTCGCTCCGCGGAACCGATGTCCCCCAAGTCGCCCGGCAATGGGTGCGCCTCAAGCCGCCGCATCATCCGAGGTGATCGCGATCATCTCTCGATTTGACTTCTCCTCGATTGGACCGAAACCGTCTATGGCGACAAAGATTATCTCATTCCTTTTCTCCTCTCGGGATTGACATGCCTCTTTGCTCCGGCGATCATTCATTTGCTGCCGCCGCGGCTGGAATACATGACCGTAAAACCGACGGAATGACGCCCTTGTGATTTGGAGCTCCATGATGACCCCACGCGAACGGGTTCGAGCGGCGCTCGAGCATCAACCGCCCGACTTTACTCCGTGCGACTACTACGCCACGCCCGAGATCCACACCGCCTTGGCGCGCCGTTTCGGGCTTCGCCGGCCGAGGAGCATTCCTGGTTCGCTGGGGGGGAGCGCCGGTGCCCTGGAGGACTGCGGCGTTGCGGAACGGCTGGGCGCCGACATCCATTACGTCAATCCCCCTTATATCGGGCCGGCGCTGCCTGAATTCCCCGACGGTTCCTCGCTGAACCTTTGGGGCGTGCGCCGCCGGCCGATGGCCAATGAGTACGGCGAATACGCAGAGCCGGTCGAATTGCCTTATGCCGCATGGACGACCGTGGAAGAAGTCGAGCGGTTTTCCTGGCCCAATCCCGATTGGTTCGATTACGACGCCATTCCAGCCATCTGCGAAAAGTATCCCGATCTGGCCCTGATCACTGGCGGGACGAACGTGCAGGACTTCATCAACGGGGTAGCCTTCGGGCGAGGCGTCGAGCAAGTGTTGCTGGACATCGCCACGGAAGATCCCGTCTATCTGGCCATCGTCGAGAAGCGCCGCCGTTTCTACCTGGCCTACATCGAGCAAATTCTGGCGGCGGCCAAGGGCCGGATCGACTTGGTACTTTGCGGCGACGATTTCGGCAGCCAGCGAGGGCCGCTGATCTCGCCCAACTGCTTCGAGCGCCTTTTCGCTGCGAAAAAGAAAGAATTGTTCGATCTGGTCCACCGGTACGGCGCGAAGGTGACGCACCATTGCTGCGGCTCCAGCCGCGCGTTGATACCGCAATTTATCCAATGCGGCATGGACTGTCTGCAGACCATTCAGCCCCAGGCCGCCGGGATGAATCCCTACGATCTGAAACGGAATTTTGCCGGCCGGATTGCCCTGCACGGCGCGATCGACGTCCAGGGCTGGTTGCAGCGGGCCGCGCCCGATGAAATCGGCGCGGAAGTCGATCGGCTGATGGACGAAGTGGGCGCCGGAGGCGGATTCATCTTGGCCCCGTGCCATCATATCCAACCCGACACTCCCCTGGAAAACGTATTGGCCGTTTACCGTGCCGTCGCTCGCCGCCGTGGAGCCGCCGCGCCCGCGTGATCCATTCCTCCAGAAGAATATCCTGAAGAAAATTCCCAAGGAAGGATTAGGACATGTTGACATTCCACCTGCACGACGCGCCATGTTTTTTTCTTCCCGGGGAATAATTTCACTTTTCTCCGTGGCTCGAGAGCGCCGTGTTTTTACGGTGTTTTTGGAAGCCGGTGACGGGTGCATTGCATTAATCGCCTGTTTTTCGAATTGTTGCACAAGATGGGGTCTTATGAGCCGTGTTTTTCCGTGTATTCCGCGAGTTGTCAAACACAAAAATTCCTGAGGTGCGCCAGGGGTGTGCTGAAACAGGTGTGTGGTACGGTGCAAAAAATAAGGCCAATGACCTCTTGCGGCATGGCCGCCCCGATCGCGGAGCTATCGCGGGCACCCGGGAGTTGGTCATCAAAAGTCGAAAAATGCACGGGAGGCTCCCCGATTTGGGGTTCTATCTAAAAACAGAGATTTCCACGCTTAAATCAAGGATCCTGGTCTTGTTCCGGTTCAAGTCTCCATCGGGGCTGTCCCAACGGGGCAGCAGATCACCCAGCCCTGGGCATCGCCCAGGGGGGCAGAGGCCG
>JAFGPV010000152.1 GCA_016936015.1 Pirellulales bacterium | reverse complement strand
CGTTCCACGGGCCAAGGGGCAATTCGGCCTCCGAGACGACGCCGTGCTCCCAAAAATACGTAAACGAATTCACGTAAGGGCCTCCACCCGCCGTGCAGCCCATGTCGCCGGAAGTGCCGTTGCGGTCCCAGACGATGTTCTCTTCCGACAGATCAGGATTGTAGGTGTAGTCGTTGCGCGTGATCTTATACTTCGCCTCCAGGCAGGCGATGTTCCCGTGCGCCCAGCACGTTCCCCACCACTGACTTTTCACGGGAGTGATCCAATTCTGCCCGGCGACGCTCCGCCAGTCGAAACTATCCCCTGTGGCGCAGCGCGGCGCCATAATTACCGTCGCTGCCGCAATCGCAAAAAAGCCGAAACAACATTGAGGGCGAGTCTTTTTCATCGAGAGTCCTTTCCAGCAATGGGAATCAAGGTGAGAAATGCAAATCATCCATCGTCAAGGCGTCAACCGCTAAGGGGAAAGCTGGGCCGCAACAACCGATGTCCGATCCTCACCGGGTAAGCGTCGCAAATAGACCTTTCCTCAGAAAGGTAATGATCATTGCAAGAGAAAAACGCTACCTAGCGACCAGGTCAAAAACATCGGCCGGGCAATCCAACGTCAAAACAGAACCACGGGTTTTGGGCGTTCCTCTATTTGTTTCTGTCGTAAAGAGTCGTCGGAGAGTGGGACAACGGGCACCGTACGAAACATCAAACGAGGAATCCCCCAAAAACGCCAGAGTGCACCAACCATTGGTCATTTTGAGCGAAGCGAAGAAACCGGCTTCATAAAGATCCTTCGCTTCACTCACGATGAAACAAAACGACCTCCCTCGACAGAAACTAATTTTTACTATCGAGGAAAAGGTGACTTTTGTCAAGAGAAGGTTAAGAAATGCCATAAATATAACAAGCAATATTGGCATAAATCCACGGTTTTCTCCGCGGAATGCCGCGGAGCATCCAGAGCGTCGGGAGGCAACGGAGATCCTGTGCTCCGCTCAGGACGACAATGAGCAGCAAGATCCTGAGAAACACTCCGGAAGCGCGGGCCGGAGGATCACTTGAGCGCCTGCACCAGGCGGACCGAGACTTCGTCCTCGCCGGGCGGAACGTCGCTGCCCCGTCGGAGGGCCTCGCGGAGGAGCTCTTCGGGAGTTTTCGGATAGGGCTGGTAATGGAACCACGCCAGGATCAACCCGCCGAGGATCGCCCCTATGGCCCAAATCTGCCAGTCATACGTAACCCCCTGGGACTCCGTCGAGGTAACGAAGAGCTTCAGCCAAGGTTGCCGTTGGCACAGTTCCGGGGTGATCCGGCTGCTGAGCAGCACCAATAAATTGTGCATAAAGTGGAAAATCATTCCCGGCAGGATGCTCCCGCTCTGCACGACCACGTAACCGGCCGCGAGTCCCACGAGAAAAGTAATCATCGACTGCTGCAAGAAGGCGTGCGTGATGCCGAAGAAGAAGGCGCTGAGCACGATGGCGCGCCACTTGTAACCCATCCGCCGGAATCCGGAGAGCAGAAATCCCCGGAAAGCCAGTTCCTCGAACAACGCCGGCAGCAAGGCCATCACCAAGACCAGGATGCCAAACGGCGTGGCGGCCAGGAGGAGGTCGAATTTTTTCAAGCCGGATAGCACCTCCTCGCTGACAGGATACAAGGCCGTGACCAGTGTCTGCAGGAGGATGGCCACCGGATGGAGGACCACGGCCAGGGCCGCCGCTGCAAAGAGCGTTTTCCACGCCGGGAGGTGCAACTGGAGCGTCTGCCGCGGGCTGCGGGAGGCCACGGACGTCATCAGCAGCGTCGGCGTAAAGATAACGACAAGTTGCGTAAGGACGGCGATTTTTACGAACTGCGTCCAGGACGCCGATGGTTCCAAGGTCACCGTGCCGATCAGCGATAAAAAGAACTGGACCAGCAGGATCAGCAATCCGCACAACAGGGCGGCGGCGGCGGTGGGCGTGGACTGCCGGTCGCGGAAAACGTGGCGAAGCCACACGCCCGGGGAGAACCGCTCACCCTCGTGAAACAGGACCGCCTCGGTGTTGAATTGATCCACCGCCCAGCGGATCGCCATCAGGCACGCCACCAGCGTCACGCCCAGCACCACCGGCAGGTAGGGAAGCACCGCCAGGTAATTCCCTTCCAGCAGCGTGCGGAGCAGGAGCACCACGCCGGTGACGGGGATCAGGCTGTTGCCGAAGTTCAATTCCACCCCCGGCGACATCGGAAGCACCACCAGGGGCAGCGTGACCATCAGCAGCGGCATCAGGTAATACTGTCCCTCCTTGGTGCTGCGGGCGAAGGCCGCCAGGGCCAGGCACAAGGCGCTGAACAGGGCGGAGATCGGCAACAGCGCCAGCAGCAGCCACAGCCAGGCCAGCGGCGGCGGCGGACCGAACCCCCCCAGTTGGCGGAGGATGATCCAAGCCGTCAAGCCGATGCTCGCCAGGTTCAGCACCGCGCTGACGACGCTGAAGAGCATGACGGTGAGCAATTTGCCGAGCACGATTTCGCCGCGGCCCGCGGGACTGCTCAGCAGCGTCTCCAGGGTGCCGCGCTCCTTCTCGCCGGCGCAGAGGTCGATGGCCGGGTAAAACGCCCCCGTCAGCGCCCAGAGCAGGAGCATCACCGGCAACATTTTTGCCCAGACCGCCGCGTTGCGCAGTCCGGAGTCCTCGGCGACGTCGTCCTCCCGGAACTCGAAGGGCCGGACCGCGATCGGCGACAATCCGCCGGCCTGGAGATTTTGCTCCCCGAGGAGCCTCAGCCAGCGCTGAACGACCCCTTGGAGCCGGTTGAAGGCGATGGTCGAATTCTCATGGGCCGAGGAATAGATGATTTCCGGCCGGGGGATGGCGTCCTCGGGAGGCAGCGCGGCGAGGGTTTCGCTCTCGGTGACGCCCTCCTCGACAGCCCGGGCGCGGAGGGCGATGGCCCGGCGGAAACGCCGCAAGCGCGGGGCGAAATCGGGGGGAAAATACAAGGCGGCGTCGCACGCCTCGGACTGCACTTGCCGCCGGGCGTACTCCCGGGGATCTTTCGCGGCCAGGTTCCCCGGCCGCGGCTCGTCGGAGACGCGCCGCACCTCCAAGAGGTCGGCCTGTTTCGATACGGGGAACAACTCCTTGGCAAACCGCCGCCCCTCGTCCCCCTCGATCAATGCCGGAGGCACATCCAAATATGTCGATCCCAACACCAGAATCCGGGAAGGCTGCTTGTGCAGAAACTGCGCCACCTGGAAAAAACTCATCCCCAACAGCGGATAAAGCAGCACCGGCAGCACCAGGATCACGAACAGCGTCCGCCGATCGCGAAGCTGGTCGCGGATCTCCCGGGCAAGGATCAGTTTGACGTTCCGGAAGGTCATGGGGGGATTGGGGATTGGGGATTGGGGATCGGGGATTAGAGAAGCGACAAATTGATTCGGTTTTAATCCCTAATCCCCAATCCCTAATCCCTTGCTGTGGCTAACGCCTGTTTGTCGTAGTTCGTTATCAACTGGAAAAACAGCTCTTCCAAATCGTGCTGGCCGTGCTGGTTACGGAGTTCGTCGAGGGTCCCCTCGGCCAGGAACCGGCCGCGGTAAAGGATGGCCACGCGGTCGCACAGCTTCTCGGCCTCGCGGAGGATGTGCGTCGAGAGGACGATGCACTTGCCCTGCCCACGGAGCTCGGCCACGGTTTGCAGCAGCGCCCGGGCAACCAGGACGTCCAAACCGGCCGTCGGCTCGTCGAAGATCACCACCGGCGGATCGTGGACGATGGCCCGGGCCACCGAGACCTTCTGCTTCATTCCCGTGGACATCTTCGCGCCCAGGACGTCCCGGGTGTCGTTCATCTTCAGCCGCTCGAAGAGCCGTTCCATGCGGTCACGGAGTTCCTCGGAGGGCAGGCCGTGAAGGCGGCCGAAATAGCCGACCGTCTCCCAGCCGGTCATCCGGTCGTAGACGGCCGTGTTGGCCGACATGAATCCGATCTGCCGCCGGACCTGGTCGGGCTGGATCAGCACGTCGAAACCGTTGATCGAAGCCGTACCGGAGGAGGGCTTCAACACCGTGCTGAGGATCCGCAGAGCGGTGGTCTTTCCCGCCCCGTTCGGCCCCAACAGCCCGAAAATCTCCCCCGGCCGAGCGTGGAAGCTGATCCCCCGAAGCGCCACCAACCTCCCCCGCCGCAGGTCGCTGTAGTGCTTGGTTAGTTCGTGGACATGGATCATGATCTTCTATTTTACACTACACCCTCTGAGGCCGGCTCGCGGAGTTGATAAAAAACGTTCCTCTTCCGGGGAATATATCCCGACTGACGGATTATACGCCGGATTTCCTCCTCGGTCGTGCGGAACTGCGTGCCTGCCGCGGCCACGACATTCTCTTCAATCATCAAACTCCCCAGGTCGTTGGCCCCAAAGCGCAGGGCAAGCTGTCCAACCCGGAGGCCCTGCGTAACCCAACTGGCTTGAAGATTGCTGATATTGTCGAGATACAACCGGCTGACGGCCAACGTGGCGAGATACTCAAAGGCTCCCACCTTGTGAAGATGCTGCATTGCGTTCCCGCCCGGCTGGAACGTCCAGCATATAAAAGCGGTAAATCCCCCGGTCTCGTCCTGCAACCGGCGGATATGGTCAAGGTGCCCGATCCGCTCGGCAGGGGTCTCCACGTGGCCGAACATCATCGTCGCCGAGCCTTTTCCCCCTAATTGATGCCATGTTCGACAGATTCCCAGCCACCGCTCGGTCATTGTTTTCCTGGGACTGACTTCGTGTCGCACCCGATCCACAAGAATCTCAGCCCCACCGCCCGGCAGACTGCCTAAACCAGCCGCTTGCAATCGCTGTAAAACCTCCTTTACGGGAATTTGCGATATGCGGGAAATTTGGTCAATTTCTGGAGGGCTAAATCCATGCACATTGATTCCGGAAAACTCCGCCTTGATGTCCCGCAATAGCGACTCGTACCAGTCGATTTTCAAGTCAGGGTGCAATCCCCCTTGCAGCAGGATCTGATCGCCGCCGAGTGCAACCGTCTCTCGGATTTTTTGGAAGAGTTCCTCCCGCGAGATGACGTATCCCTGCGGTTCGCCCGGTTTGCACGAGAAGGCACAGAATCGGCAGCCGCTGACGCAAATGTTGGTATAGTTGACGTTCCGGTCGATGTTGTAGGTGCGGTACGGTTCCGGGTGCAAACGTCGGGTAACGGCGTCGGCCGCGCCCCCCAAGGCCGCCAGATCGCGGCATTCCAGCAGCCGCACCCCCTCCTCGGGCGTCAGCCGCCCGCCGGATAGGGCTTTATCAAGAATACTGTGAATCATTCGCGATTCACTTCACTTGCCCCTTTTTAACCTTTTGAATTCGAGGCAAATCGCCGCTCTTTCGCAAGTTAAGCAATTCCCTCACCAACTGCCCCCCAGGAACCTTTTTTCTAGTTCTTGCCTCGAATTCAGTTGCCAATTGATCAATACAAGCAGGATTCCCCAAAAGTTGGTCTGTGGGTATTCCCAGTTCACAATAAATGATAGCGAGAGTCTTGCGATCGTCTTCTGAAAAAGATTCCAGTCCTCGTTGAATGGATTCAACGATATCGTCCACACGCGACAGCGGATAAACGGGAAAACTTGCAAGGTAAGCAGGCAATTTGAGGTCGCCTCGCCCAGCTTGAATAATGTAGATCGGTTTTTGCCAAGCGCGAAAAGCACCCACTTCGACGGCAACCGACGAAGAAAGAATTCCTTCCGATGGAACAATGGCAATCATTGCGGAACTCTCGGCCAAGGCTTTCCAAACGACGTCGCGCCAATTCTCACCGGCCTCGATCCGATCCAAACCGAATACATCCAGCCCCACCTGCTTCAGCGCGTTGGCAACCGAGCCTGCCACCGCCGTCTCCGAGAGCGGATAGGAAAGAAAAACATCATAGGTTGTGGCAGTTTGTGTACTCATCAGCAGTATTTCTCCAGACGTTTTTTTAATGCCTCCAAGTAATCGTTAAAGGAGTTAATGGATACCGCCTTTTTCGAGCCGATGATGTTCGGAATAGTATCAACGGAAACATGACAAAGGATTGCAACGATACGAGCATTGCTTCTTCTTCCCCAGGCGGCTCCTACTTCCCAGTGAACCCAAAGCCGGTCAACAGACTCCGGGGTTAAAAGAACGATCATTTCGTTGGAACGGATAATCTGACGCCGAATTTGATCCGGTATATCGTCGCCGCCATTAATGTCACGGTCATCTCGGAATGTTTTTGCTCCCGTAGCTTCAATTTTCTCACACAGCACTTTGGCAATCCATTTGTCGGCAGTGGCATGACTAATGAACACCTGATAAGGAGCGGATTTGCTCTTTCCCGATCCTATACCCCCGGTTTTTTTACCGCTTTTCTTCATACCCCCTCTATTGTACCGCATGGAAGGTGTTCAATCAAGCTAAGTCCTCCTTTCACTCATCCTCGACCGCTGATCGCGGCTTTCCAAGAATCGGTCTCCCCCGGAACCCAGCCGTATTTTCGGGCCAGCTCGAAGAAGCGTTGCAGTCCCTGGCGCTCCGGCGGTCCGAAATAGAAATGGAGATGATCGCGGAGGTACGTCAGACACGTTTTCTCGTCCATGCCGAGTTTCGGCGCTTCCTGACGGGCGATTTCGGCAAGGCAGCGGACGCCCTCGTCCCGGGCGGCGCTGAGGATCCGTCCGATCTCCGCGCGTTCGATCCCCGGCCGGGCAATCCACAAGGCACAGACAAACGGCAGGCCCGTCCAGGAAAACCACTCTTGGCCCAAGTCCCAGACGAACTCGAACCGGCCGTTGGTCGGCGCCATGCCACGGTCACCGATCAGCAGCACGGCGTCGGCGGCCGAGTCCTCCAGGGTGGCGCCGATCGGCAGGGTCTGAATTTCCGGCCATAATCCGAAACGCTCCCGCAGCAAAATGCGGGCCAAAACGGCACTGGTCCGAGAGCCTTCATCGAGGGCCAGGGTGCGGACCCCCTCAACCGGGGCGCGCCCATAAAGCTTGAGGCTGAGCACGGGACCGCGACAGGCAATGCAGGCGTCGGAAACGATGGCGTAGCCGGCGTCGCGGAAGGATTCGATCGAAGGGATCATGGCTACGTCGAGCCGTCCCGCCGCCAGATCGTCCGCCAGCGTACTGGGAACCTCGTAGACGATCTCCGTCTCCGGCGCCAGGCCGGTTAAAACATAGGTCAACGGCCGGGCGTTCAAATACCGAACCGCTCCGATCCGCATTCGTCGTGGGGATTTTGAGGGCATCAAGATCGATGGATGAAACGACGGAAATTTTTCATGGTTGTTGCAGAAAATGACACCGACGATTGGGCATTCCGAACGAAGCGAAGACTCCGGCCCTTATAGATCCTTCTCGCCGCTCAGGACGACGAAAATCGCCATCACACAACTGGAGTTCTACGACTCTGTATCGGTTCTCAGCATACCAAGGGGCACACGATAAACACAGCGCCCCCCCCTTAAGGATCATGTGCCACCTATCCATCTGTCGATAACTCGATGCCCCAATGGATCAAGGCATACCTATTCCAGGGAGTTTTCAAGACCGTCAAAAGGCGGTCTTTGCGGGGGATTTCCCATTTATCCTTTTTGAAAGGTTGACACATCCGAAAAAATAGTTAGACTAAACTCTTGATGTACGTTGTTACTTTTCAAAGGAAGGTTCTTCTAAGCTTTCCTACACAATTGTTCCTTTCAGCCCCAAAGGAGATCTGTTTGCGCATAAGGTGTTAATTTTTTTGGGCTTTTGGTATCCTTACAGGGTTCCTTGGAGAATGCCCAACCTTTTGTAAAGTAATGCGTTCCATGCGTGTTGAGAATTGTCTTTCCCGGAGATAACTCCCAGCAAGCATGTAAGTATTTCTTTTCCATCCGTTTCGGATGGCCAGAGAAACACCGCGGAACACAGAGAAGTGACTCACTCGGAACTGGGTCGAGGTTGGTGCGTTTCGTGGGTTCTGTTTGTTTTTACCTTTTTAAAGGATCATTCTTATGAACCGATTTCTCAAGTTGTTTTTCTTCCTTTTGGTTGCGGGCCTGATGGCCTTCCCTGTGCAATCTTTCGCGATTGTTTGGCAAGGCACTTCAGCCAGCCCCAACGATTTATGGAGCATTGGAGCGAATTGGGACACCGCCACCCCCCCCACCAGCACAGATGTTGTGTATATCGATGACACGGATGTTCCGATTATCACTTACACGGGAACTTATGTAATCCCGGTCATCGACTCTACCGTGACCGCCGTGGCCAATCAGGTCTTGGTCGGAAGCATCACGCAGGCGGAACTCGATATGACCGGCGGAACTTTGGGAACGAACTTGCTCCGGGTGGGCGGCACCCCGGGAACAAGCGTTGTCAACTTGTCGGGTGGCACGATCAACAACACAGGCACTGGCGGCAGCACGCGCTTTGGCTGGGACTCCGGCAGCGGTGCCGGAACCGGCAATCTGAACATGAGCAACGCTGCGGTATTTAATACCGCAGGTAACTTCATTGTCGGATATGATGGAGGCACCGGCAGTGTGCAAATGGCAAATTCCAGCCAGATTATTCAGTCCTCGTCGACCTTTTTCGTTGGATTAGGTGGACCATTAAGTGGCCCTGGCACGGGCACTTTAGCCATGAGTGATTCTGCGTATATTTCGACGCCCGCTTTTACGGTCGCACAATGGAATACCGCAGGAGGGGGAGGCACCTCCGGCACGGTAACTATGCTGGGCACCTCACAGATCGACATCGCCGGCGAAATGATTCTCGCCAATGCCGGTGAATTGGTCGGCGGTGTTCCCACCCCAAGCGTCGCCCAGGTAACATTAGGAGATCCGACCGCGGGCAACCAAGGCCACAGCCCGAAAATCTATGTTAACGGAACCGGCGGATCCAACGTGGGTATTTGGCAGTACTCGCAAGCTCACTTGGACCTGTACGATAGCGCGGTGTTCCAAAAGAGCACCGGCGCGCTTACCGTGGGCGATAATTGGAATGATCCGGACGGTCTTGGCACGTCTTTGAGCGAAGGGTTCATTTCCGTCCATGATAGCGCAAGCATGACCCTTGACGGCCTCAGACTGGGCAATTTAACCTTTGGCCGCGGCACCCTGACCTTGGGCGACGGGACGGATTACCCCACCGTGACCTGCAACTGGCTTAACAATGGCGAAAATTCGGGAGCCGTGGGCACGATCAACCTCAACAGCGGCTCCCTGTACGTCGGCGGTTGGTTGCAGAACGGCCTTTGGGCTGGAGGCACCGGCCACATAACCGTAAGCGGCGGCTCGCTTTACGCGGGCGCGACCAACATCGGCGGCGGCAGCGGCACAGGTTATCTAACCATCACCGGCGGCAATGCAACCTATGGCGACTTCTTTGCCGGCAATAATCCCGGTGCCTCCGGCACCGTATTAGTCAGCGGCGGAACGCTCACCTCGAATGGATGGGTCAGTCTCGGTTTGGACGGAGGCAGCGCCCAGATGACGGTCAGCGGCACGGGCGTGGTCGATATCCCGAACGGGTATCTTTATGTCGGACGTGGCAGCACCGGCACGTTCACCCAAACCGGCGGAACCGTCAACGCGCTCATCGCGATTCTCAGTGAGAATAGCAGTGGTGAAATGAACTTAGACGGCGGTCTCATGTCCGTCAATTACATCCAAGCAGGTTGGGGTTTTGGCACGGGCACCAACACGACCGTCAACCTCAATGGGGGTACGTTGCAGGCCCGACAGACCGGCGAGTTCATCGTTCGGAACGGCTCGATGTCTCTGAACGTCAACGTCGAAGCCGGCGGTGCGATTATTGACAGCAACTATTGCGACATCACCATTCCCGTCCCCTTGAAAGACGGCGGCGGCGGTGGTGGATTAACCAAACTGACCATGGGCAACTTGACCCTCAGTGCCGTCAATACCTATACCGGCCTGACGGACGTCCAGGGGGGCACAGTGACGGTCGCCAGAGGCGGCAGCCTGGCCACGACGGCGATCTCGGTCGCTAACGGCGCTACCCTCGACGTCTCTCAAGACGCCGCCCCTGCGCTGGTGACCAGCGTCCTGGACTCCATGACCCTGGCAACCGGTTCGAATCTCACGGTCGGAGTGCCTGCGACCACCACGAACCCCATCTTCGATGTCCGGGGGACCGGCGGTGTTCTCACCCTTCCGACTGGCGGAAATCAAGCCAACGTTACCCTTGTGGTTCCGGGCCGTACGGTCGCCACCGACGTGTGGTACACCTTGTTCAAATCCACCTCGAATGGCGGCGGCAATTCGGCCAACGTGAACCTGATCAACAACGCCCTCAACTGCACCATCACCAAACAGGACGTCGTGGATCCGGCGGTGCAGTTCAAGATTTCTAATTTGGTGACCAAAACCGTCAACTGGACGGGCGCCAGTATCGGGGATTGGACCCTTGGCGGCGGCAACGAGTGGGACGACTCGGGCACCCCCGTCCCCTACTACGATCTGTACACCGTCAATTTCTCGGATACTCCTACCCCAAGCACCTACTCGGTGAACGTGCTCGGCAATGTGCATCCGCTGGACATGAACGTTTCCGGCACGGGCAGCTACTTATTCTACGGAATGGGTAGCATCTACGGTCTCGGCACCACGCTGACCAAATCCGGCGCCGGCACGCTGCAACTCAGCAACACCGGCGTGAACACCTTTACGGGCGCCGTGTCCATCACCGGCGGCACCGTCATCGCGGACTATGCGAGCAGCCTCGGCGTCGGCAACAACGTGACCGTCGACGGCGCCGGCACCGCTCTGAACGTCAACAACAATTTCATGGGCCCGGGCAGTTCCAAGAACCTGACCGTCACCAACGGCGCGACGGTCTCGGTAACCGGCGTGTGCTACGCCGGTTACGGACCCGGTGACCCGACGATCGAAGTCACCGATTCGACCATGAGCGTTGTCGGCTCAACCCGTATCGGCTATCGGGGCGGCGACGGTACGCTGACCCTGGACAATAGCACCTACACCTTCGGCGGTAACATCGAGGCGGGCAATAGCGATGGCCAAGGTCCTTCAACCGGCCTGGTCGATATGGACGCCTCCACCATTACCGGCAGTTCAAACACCAACTTCCATGTTGGTCTCCGCTCCGAAGGCGAAGGCACGCTCAACATGAGCAACGGTTCGCAAATCAACATGAGCGGCTGGATCCTGTACGTCGGCTATAACGACGACTACGGCGGGACTCGCTACGCGGATTCCGTGGGCACGGTCAACATGTACGACACCTCCAACTACCAAAATCCCACGGGAAATTGCGAAATGGGTAATGGAGCCATGTCGGTCGGCACCGTGAACATGGGTGTTGCCACGGGCACCGATACCGCTTCCATGAACATCGCCTTCCTCAGAGTTGGCGGCGGCGGCGTCGGTACGTTGAACATGTACGCGGATACTTCCATCGTCACCAGTGGGTCCGAGCTCGGTAGCACGGCAGGCACCACGGGAACGTTGAACATGCACGACACGTCCTCGCTAACCGCTACCAGCTACTTTAACATCGGTAATGGGAACGGCTACGGCGAGTTGAATATGGACGGCCAATCGGAGTTGACCCTCCCCAATAACACCGGTTGGTACGCCCTGGGCAGTACCAATGGGACTGCCGAGATCAACATGTCCGGTAATGCGAACTACGATATCCAAGCCTCGAGTTGGTGGTACACCTTGCTGGGCGCCAACCAATGGGACAACGCCGAAGGCACCACTTCGTGCACCGTGAACCTCAGCGGGGACGCCACTTTCAACATCGTCAATTACGCATTAGCAGGACATATCTGGGGCTCGACAACCGGCAACAAGACTGCCTCTGCCAGTATCAACATCTCCGACGACGCGGTCCTTACCGTTCAGGCCCTCTGGGTAGGGAATGGTCCGAATACGGACACCTATGAGTTCTGGAGAGATGATACGGACGATGGCGTCGATAATCCGACGCTACATGGTCCCTACTCGCAACATGCGAGCGGCACCATCAACATAACCGAGTCCGGAAAGGTAGTTACCACCGCAAACGAGGCGAGCTTCGCCTCCTCCGGTGCTAATGCGGTTGTCATGATGAACGGAGACGATTCCCTGAAGCCGGCGACCATCCAGTCCGCCGATTGGCTGTCCTTTGGACGTGACGCCGGCAGCACAGCTACCGTGGAAATGGACGGTTATTCTTACGCAACGTGCGCAATATGGTTCAACGCCGGCGTTTGGGGCGGCGCGTCAGCCAACATTACCATGTCCGGACACTCCAAGATGAACCTGTGCACTGACAATGCCAGTTGGGCAAGTCTCGGAGTTGACGGTAGCGCAACTCTCACGATGAATGATGACTCTGAGTTCGTTGCCGGCAATGCCATCGAACTCGGCGGCGCCGGCGCCAATGGCCACTGCGTCGTCACCTTGAACGACAACGCGTCCATGACCGCCGTGAATAGCGGCATCTGGGTTGGCAACTCCGCCGGCTCGTATGGCGAACTCAACGTGTACGGCAACAGCACGGTTTCATCTCTCAATGAAGAGATTGAAGTGCCGTGGCAGGGCACCGGAGTCCTTAACGTCGGCGACGGGAACCCCGCAAACAATGCCGTGGTTCAAACGACCCAAATCTTGCTCGGCGTTGACGCCTCCGCAACGAGCGGCACCGTCAATCTGAACAAGGGCGGCCAAATCGTCGCCAACAAGATCTTCACCGGCGGCGCCGCGCTCCAGTCGGTTGTCAATTTCGACGGCGGTCTCTTGAGGGCCAAATCCTCCGATTCCGCCGGCAACGAGCTGATCAACAATAACGGCGGAGCCGTGGTCTTTAAACTGAACGTCAAGGACGGCGGCGCCAGAATCGACACCCAGGCTTACGCCGACACGATCACCGAGCCGTTATTGCACGACTCGGGAGCGTCGGCCGAGGACGGCGGTCTGTATAAGACCGGCACCGGCACCCTGATCCTCTCTCAGGATCCGCAGTACACCGGTGATACAACCGTCAATAAGGGCGCCCTGATCGTGGGGACCCTCAATACGCCTCTGGGCGACGTCGATGTCCGCGCTGATTCGACCGCGGTATTGATCGCCAGTTCCATCACGGCCAATTCCTTGTCGATCGGCGTGAATGCGTCCGACGCGGATCTGCCTCCAGCCGCTTTGGCGGCTGCCGCAGGCGCCGGCGATGATCTTGAATCCCTCGGTTCGAAAGATAAGTCGGCGGGAGCTACTGGCATGCCGACGACGACTCTTACTCTGGCCCCCTCGGGGGCGGCTGCCGGCGCGGCTCCGGTTCCCGAACCGAGCACCTGGATCCTCCTGATCCTGGCCGGTCTGGGCGGGCTTGCGGCCGCTCG
>JAFGPV010000151.1 GCA_016936015.1 Pirellulales bacterium | reverse complement strand
CGAGCGGCCGCAAGCCCGCCCAGACCGGCCAGGATCAGGAGGATCCAGGTGCTCGGTTCGGGAACCGGAGCCGCGCCGGCAGCCGCCGGGGGCAAGGGAGCGCCGATGGTCAAGGTGTTGGCCGTGATCGAACCGGCATTCAACGTGGCGTCTTCATATGCCGTCACATCGGCCGACGGCGTGTTCAGACTCGGCACGTTCAAAGTGCCGTACATAACGTCCGTGTCTCCGTCGTAGGACGGAGCGACGGACAAAGTCAGCGCACCGACTCCCAACTTCGTCAGGCCGCCGTCCTGGGTCACGCCCGAGGCGTGCTGCAACTCTTCGGTGATCGTGTCGGTGTAGGACTGAGTGTCGACGATCGCACCGCCTTCGAGAACGTTTGCCTCGAAGGTTGACGATCCCGCGACGTTGGAGACAAACGTCGTACTGCTGGCGGTGGCTTTCAAGACGCCGCCGTCGAAGTTGAGGACCGAGGACAGCGGAGTGCCCGAATCCGAAGCGGACTGGATGGAGCCCGTTTCCACGACGCCGCCCTGGTTGAGGTTGAGCGTTGCATCGGCGTTTGTGCCGCCGTTGTCGTCGTCCTCGTAAGCCAGTTCAATCTGTCCGGCGTTGAGGGTGGCGGTGCCGTTGTTGTTTCCAACATTGACAACGCCCGTCCCACCCCAGGCGATTTGCAGGTCGGGAGTGCTGAGCGTGCTGCTGTCATACACGTTCATGGTGCCATTGGCGCCTCCGTTGTTGGAGACGGCCACCCACACATTCCCGGTCACGGAGGAACTCCCCGTCATGATAACGCTTGCTGTTGAGCCATCGGCGTCGCCAACGGCAAATTGTTCGCCGACCATCGAAGCACTACCCGAGAGGGTAACCGTTGCCGACGATCCGGTCGCTTCGGCAAGGCCGAACCACCCGGTGGACGTCATGTTGCTGGTGCCGGACATCTGAATTGTGCCGTTCGCTCCGTTGCCGCCGCTGACTCGAATCTGCGGGGCGGTGAAGTGGGCGTTGTCGAACATCTGGAAGTCGGCGTATGTACCGTCGCTTTCTGCGATGGTTCCCTGGGTCGTCGAGGTGAAGCTGGTATTGGCATACATCTTCATCACGATCGAACCGCCGTACCCGCCTAAGTTGAACCAATCGCTGCAACTCATGGTCGCGGTGTCGGTCCCCCCAAGCGTACCCATCGTCACGGTAGCGGAACCGCCGTCTATTCCCATGGCCAAAGTGCCATTGGACTTCAGCGCCGCGCCTCCGGTAAGGGTGATGTAAGCGGTGCCTGGCAGGCTATTATCCCAATCCGGATTGGCTCCGACCCGCTCGAGATTACTGGCTTCGAGCACGGAAGTGCCGCTCATATTGAGGGTGCCGATACCGCCGCAAATACCCAATCGGAACTCACCATCCGCATGGAACGTGCTGGCGCCGGTCATCGTGAGCGTGCCGTTTCCTCTTCGGCCGACCTGTACGTTGCTATGGCTGGTGACCGAGCTGTCGTCCATTTCCAACGTTCCGGTGGCGGCGTCGTCCCAGGCGACGAAGATTTCGCCCTGGACCTCGATCGAGGCTTCGTCCATCGTCACGCTGCTGGCGCCGGCGCCGTAGGCGTTGATTTGGAACTCATTGCCGCCGACGTGCATCGACGTGCCGGGATTCATGGTCACGGTCGAGCTGGCGCCCCAGATGCCGACGTGCAGATTGCCGTCGGCGTTGATCTGGGAGGAGCCGCTCATCGTCGTCGTCATGGAGCCGCCGGCCCCCAACCGGATCTCGCCGGTCGAGTACAACTGCGCCGAATCGTCGAGCTCCAACAAGGCGGAACTGCCGGCGTCTTCTGCGAAGCTAATAAAGCTGGCCTGAATCTTGGCGTGGCCGTCCATGGCGACGGACGCCTGGCCGCCGTTCTTCCCGAGGTAGGCTTCGTAGGGGGTCAGGATGGTGGAGTAGTTGTGCATCTCCAGCGTGGCCACGCTTCCGGAATCCTCGCCGAAAACGAGGTACCAGCAATCACCGCCGGGTGCGAAGTTGCCCAGGCCGACGGGATCGGCCTCGCTGTCGCCGTCCATCACGATGTGCGCCTCGCCGCCGTTGGAGCCGAAGCGCATCTCGTTCCACGTGCAGCTCATCTTCGACGAGCCGGTCATGTTGACGTAGAGAACACTGCCTGCGTCGCGGCCCATGTTCTGGAAGCCGCGGGCAATGATCTGGGAAGTGTCGGACAATTGCACGTCGCCGGCGCCGCCGATCCAACCCGCCCGGAATTCCTCGCCGGCGTACAGGGTGCTGGCGCCGGTCATGATGAGGGTTCCATCCCCGCCGGTGCCGCGGCCGATTTGGATGTAGCCGTAGCCGCCCGAAAGGGGATCGCCGTTGGTTACATTCGCATCGTGGAGAGTCAGGCTGCCAGTACCTCCGTCGTAACCGACATAAATTTCATTGCCGGTTACGGTCATATTCGCGTAGGTGTTCATCGTAACGTTCGAAGTAGCGCCGCTTCCACGGCCCGCGTAGAAGTTCCCGGCGACGTTCACTTGGCCGAAATTGGAAACGGTCAGGTCCTGGTTTTGGCCGTTGCCCATAACCCATTCGCCGGTGGCATTCAAGGTGGCCGCATTGACGATCACGGTATTGTTGAAGCCCAGCGCGTCGCTGCGGGGGAACTCCAACGTGCCGCCCAGCACGTTCACGTCGCCGTTGAAGTCGTTGTCGGCAACGCCTTCTTTCGCAATGCCCGTATTGCTGATCGTGACCTTGCCGTAGTAGGTCGAAGCCAGCGTAATCCCCACCGGGGCGCCGGCGTAATTCGAGATATAGCCGCTTCCCACGAGGTTGTAACTCGAGATGCCTTCGAACGTAACGCTCCCCGGAATCAATCGGCCTACAAGGTTGATGTCCATTGTGGTTCCCGACGGATCATTGAAGATCACGTTGTCGTTCATGTAGAAGTAATCGGGTGTGCCCGGTATCGGACCGGACGTCGTCCAATTCTGGGTGGCAACGGTATCCCAATCGCCGTTGCCCTGGGCGTTCCAATAAAGGGCGGCGGCAGGGGCCGCGGCTCCGGTCACGGTGATCGTGACCGGACTGGGGGTCGTCGAAACCGCAGCCGAGTAACCGCGGACGTTGCACCGGGCGTTCACCGTGCCCGTACCGACGAGAGCCGTGTAATTAATCGCGTTATAGGGGGTTGCCGTGTCGAAGTACGGAGCGGCCGTGGAGGCGGTGTCGAGGATGATGGTCCTCGTTCCGGTGCCGGTGACGTCCAGGTTCCCGGTCGTGATCCCGCCGTAAGCAGACGCCAAGCCGGGGACCGAGAGGCGTAGCGTTGACCCGTCGTCCAAGTCCAGGCCTCCGACGGTGGCGCCGGCGGCGTTGCGGAACGCCAGCATGGCGCCGCCGTTGACCGTGACATTGCTGCTTGTGGAGATGGAAGCGGTAGAACCGATCTCCAAGGCTCCCTGAGCGACGACTGTCGGACCGTTGTAGGTATTGACGGCGCCCAGCGCCAAAGTGCCTGAACCCACTTTGGTCAAGCCGCCGTCGGGAGCCGCCCCCGAAACCAACGGCTGAGCGATTTTCACGTAATAACCGGTGGTGTCGATGACCGCGCCGCCCGCGAGAACCACGGCGTTGAAGTTGGTGCTGCCATTGGCGTTGAGGAAATTGCCCGACTCGTTCGTCGCCCGCAGCGTGCCGCCGTTGAAGTTGATGGTCGCATTGGCGCCGACGCCGCCCGTACCCCAATAGTAACCCGCCTTGATATAAGGGGTGGCCAGGACGCCGCCGTTCAGGTTCAATTCGGCGTAATTATTCGCCCATGAGGCGTGCTGGGAGTCGTAGTTGCCTTCGCCCAACAGGGTTTCGGCGACGGTCATCGTGCCGCCGTTGACGTTCACGTAACCCTCGCCGCCTGAGGGGGCGAGATACAGCGTATGATTAGCCATGTTGAACGTGCCGCTGGTCGTCAAGGTTCCGTTGGAAGAATGGTTGCTGGAATCGATGCCGTAGCCGACGATGACCATGCCATAGTTGCAATTCACCTCGGCGGTGCTGCCGACCGTCATGACGCCGGTGCCGCCGTTGATGCCGATTTCGATGTTTCCCCCGTCGTTAATTTTATTCAGTGTGCCCCCGCTCAAATTGTAGGTGCTGGTTTCGCCGTAGATGGCTCCGAGATGCAAGGCGTAATAGAGGTCAAGGACCCCGCCCGTCTGGTCCAATTGGCCGGGACCCGAGGGAGCGTATACTCCACTGCACCAGTCCTCCGTGGTGCCGATCAATAAATCCCAGGCCGTCAGCGAAGAATAAAAACCCGCTCCGTCAAAAATCGGATACGCGCTGGAATTCGTGGTGTTGATAAACAAGCGGTTCTCGTACGGGGTTCCTCCCCCTAAATTATTGCCGCTGCCGTCATAATAGACCCACGGGTTAACGCCATCGCCGGGATCGCTGAGATCGCGAATCGTGCCGTCACCGGTCCAGTAGGCGTTATCTTCCCCCCACGCTGAGGCCGAGATCATTAACCCGGCAATTATGAAGAAACAAAACAACCTGAGAAATCGGTTCATAAATTGATCCTTTTTTAAAAAGGTACAGACACACAGAATCCACGAAATGCGCCAACATCGACTTTGTTCCGAGTGAGTCGCTTCTCTGCGTTCCGTAGTGGTTCTCTCGCCATTCGGAACGGATGTTAATGAAACACCGACATGCCTGCCGGGAATTATCTCCGGGAAAGACAATTCTCAACACGCAGGGAACTCACCGTCTCACCTTGGATTGGGCGTTTTACAAGGAATCCTGAAGATCCCAACGATATTCAACGCCCGTGCCTCCGTTGTCACCGATGAAAATCTCGTTGCCGGCATACAACGTGCCGCCGGTCATGGTCAATGAACTTTACAGAATGCCGGTGATGGAACCGCCGCCGATGGTCCCTATTGTAATAGATCCAATTGGTTTTTCACGTAGAATGTGCCCATATTTTAAGCCAAATATTGGATCTCTTTCGGATGGCTTGTTGCCGGTTTTCCGGGAGTCTTGGAAATTTATAACCCAAAATAATCCGTGTTTAAGGCATATTATTTCATGCATGCTCCGGAGTGGTTAAAAACATTTTTTCTTTGCCGAACTCAGCCATGCCAATAATTTCAGCCAGTGTCCGCGCTGCCCGTCGTCACTTTTCTCTAGCCCAAAAAAAACTGCCTGCCGGTTTCCCGGCAGGCAGTTTCTGGATTTTTAATTATCCCTTATCCCCGCTTCGCCCCCGGCAGGTTGCCGGGGGGCTGAAGTGGAGATGTTTTTTACTACTTTCTCCGCCGCCGAGCGGCCGCAAGCCCGCCCAGACCGGCCAGGATCAGGAGGATCCAGGTGCTCGGTTCGGGAACCGGAGCCGCGCCGG
>JAFGPV010000021.1 GCA_016936015.1 Pirellulales bacterium | reverse complement strand
CGCTTCGCTCCGCCCTGGGCTGTCATAGCGCGCCGCTACGCGGCTTAACCAGTTGTCTATCCGATAATTACGTTTCAAGCTTAGTGCCATTGGATAGTGGACAGTGGTGAGGGGGAAATCTGCTTGTTTCTTTATTTCACGGCTTCTAGGGGAGGAGCATTTCTTGATGAAATAGCGTGTGACCAAAAAGCCTTCTATACAAACGAGTTACGGCGGGTAGAATAGTCTTCGACCTCACACCTCGAAAGTGGGTGTGGGGTGACATTAATATCCTGAACCGACCGGTTGGCGAAAAATGCTAGGCGACGTATCCTTAATCTTTGATTGAATCCTTGCAACATCGGTTTGCATGTGTTACTTATAGTCCACATGGCAAGAACATCGAAGTCAAATCGGACTTGCATTTCTTCTAGCAGGAAGAGGTTTCGCCATCCAAGGAAAGTGGACGAAGTCAAGGCGAATGGCGTCCATTATACACCTCCCGAGCTTGCCGAATTCCTGGCAGAGGCGGTTGCCGAGCGTCTTTCCGTCGCCAGGGACGAACTGAAAATACTTGATCCTGCCTGTGGCGCAGGATCGCTTTTGTTTGCGTTGTATCAAGCCCTGCCGTTCCCGCTACGGAAGCGGGTGGTCCTGTGCGGATATGAAACGGACGGCGAGGCATTACGCCAGGCGGAAAAGCTGCTCTCGGAGGGCACGACAGCCGAAGTCATTCTTGAACAGCGTGACTTTTTAGAGATCAGGGGGATCGACGTCGATTCCTGCGGCGGTCAAAGGAGTTTGTTTGATCATGTTGATCCTGCGGTTTTGCGGCAGTTCGATGCGGTGATAGCGAATCCGCCTTATGTGAGGACACAGGTTCTCGGATCTGCCGCGGCGCAGGAGTTGGCGCGGCGGTTCGGATTGACGGGGCGGGTTGATCTTTACCATGCCTTTACCAAGGCCATGGCGAACGTGCTGAAATCCGGGGGGGTTCTCGGACTGTTGACATCCAATCGTTTCTTAACCGTGAAATCCGGCGCCTCGCTGCGTCATCTTCTCCGCACCGAGTTTGACCTGGAAGCCATCTTTGACTTGGGCGACACGAAGTTGTTCAACGCTGCCGTCCTGCCGGTCATTGTTGTGGGGAGGAAGCAGAGGGCGTCGGGTGCTTCTTGCAAATTTCATCGGATTTACGAGTATCGGCCGAACGGCAAAGCGGATTTGCCTGTTCAACGGAGGGGCAGTATCTTGGAGGCCCTCGGAGATCATAAGGTTCAGGGGCTTGTTTCCACGAAGAAGGGCACATTCAACATCGAGCGAGGCGTTTTGCAGACGACCGGTGACGATCAGGATGCCTGGTCGCTATCGACGGCGGACTATCGGGCGTGGTTGTCCCAAGTCGATTCGCGGCGGAGTTATTGGTTCCAGGATGTGGCGACGATCCGGGTGGGCATCAAGACCACGGCGGATGAAGTCTTTATTCGGGAGGATTGGGGATCCCTGCCGGCAGGGATGCAACCCGAGGCCGAACTGCTCCGGCCGCTGATTACCCACCACGAGACGGAACGATGGATTCCCGCTTCTCCCCGGCGAAAGGTGCTCTATCCCCACATCGTCGAGAACGGTGAGCGGATTGCCGTTCGACTGAAGGACTATCCCCGGGCAGCAGCCTATTTGGAATCCCACAAAACGCGGTTGTCCCAGCGCAGGTATTTGATTGAGTCGGGCAGAAAATGGCATGAGATTTGGGTGCCGCAAAATCCGAACGATTGGGCGCGGCCGAAAATTGTCTCGCCGGACATTTGCGAATCGTCCCGATTCTGTTTTGATTCGAGCGGAGCCGTCATTAACGGAGATTGCTATTGGATCACCCTGCGTCCGGGATTCGAGTTGGATTGGCTCTTCCTCCTGTTGGCGGTTGCCAATTCCTCTTTCGTCACAAGGTACTATGACATTGCCTTCCACAACAAACTGTATTCTGGGAGGCGGCGGTTTATGACGCAGTACCTAAAAAAGTTCCCCTTGCCGAGACTGGACACTCCCCTTGCCCGGAGGATCGTTCAGAATGTCAACGAACTTCTTTCCGACAAGGTGCGGGACCAACGCCGCGAAACGGAAATCGACCGACTTGTTTGGGAAAGTTTCGGTCTAGTCGAAGAAGCCGGCAGGTAGGGGTATTTGGAGTTTCTGGTTCCGCACGTTTCCCTCGAACCTGCGGAAAAAGGTGAAAAAGTCCCTCCCGGTGGTCACAATCAGATGATCGAGTCTTACTCCCTCCGGGACAAGCGTGCCATAAAACACGGCATAACGAACGTTACAATGGCGGATGTTCTGCAGGTTGGCAATTTTTTCTTGACTGTCGGGACAAACAAGACCAAGGTCGATCGTGGATGCCGTCTGTAATTTGATTTCCAGCAATTGATCGGGAACATCAGGGAACTGTCCGCAGTCCACGCACGAAGTTTTCAGGCACTTGCAAACCACCCGATGGAGCACCGCGCCTCGAATGCGTTCTTGATCAACGCCGGGATTGACGATGGTCGATCCTATCAAGTTCTGCAACGACTTGTACAGCTTTCGGATGGGCAACATCGCCTTGGGTAATTTCTTGGCAACTTGAGTCGCGTCCGTCGTTGACACCAAGCAGGATTCGGTGACAGGGCGGCGGCTCCGGGCCTGATATTTCGTCGTCAATGTTCCCGTGGGATCGAGTTTCGCGATGACATCGCCCGTTACGACTTTGACACGGGTGACAAGCTGATTATCATCGACTCGAATCAAGACATATCGTCTTGAGGGGACGACTTCTTCATTCCAGATTTGCAGATTGTTTGATTTCTGGACATAGGTGTCGAAGTTTTGAGCCGGAAAACGCGGTTTGGTCTTCTGAAAGGATTGGGGAACCGGATATCCCAGCGATTTGCAGACACTCGATTTGAGAACCTTCGAACGAGTTCGGATGGGAAAATTCAAACTCAGGCCGACCAGGGCTTGGTTCAAGAGGCGTTCGAGAGAGCGGGTTGCGATGTACAATTCCGGTTGGGAATCGAGTGGATCGTAGATCGTCAGTCCCGACAAGGAAATGGCCTTCACGATTTTTGATGCCATCCTTCTATCCTTCCGGAGTACTTCACAGCACTATAGTCCCTTGGTCAATTCGGAAATGGAAACTTCCAGCGCTCGCGAGATGGTTTCGATGTTGCAGAGCGCTACATTTCGTTTGCCGCGTTCAATTCCGCTGATGTAGGTGCGGTCGAGTCTGCACTTGTCGGCGAGGGCTTCCTGAGATAATCCCCGCGCCTTCCGCAATTCGCGGAGGCGGCTGCCAAATCGCTCCAGGATGTTTGGACGATGTCGCATGGCTTGAAATTAACCTCGTGATGGACTTTCCGTCCACGGACTATGAGTCACAACTGGTTTTTAAAATGCCGTTGAAAGTGTTCGTGCCAAGTTAGAACGTGGCATATTGCTGGACAAGGCGGCACTGGGGGATCAGAACATCCAGATTCAGCAGAGCGGCTCAGGCGGGAAGATCTACGTGAAATGAAGAGAATCACGAAAACACGAAAGAGGGAGAACACGAAAGCGGGCAGAATTCTCATGTGTTTTTCGTGTTTTTATCCTTTCGTGCTCTAGTAATCCTTATAAAATGATCGAAGTAGAGAATCATGAATATACGAGAGAGCGTGAACAGGAAATCGGACATAATTCTATTGCATTTTTCGTGTTTTCGTCCTTTCGTGATCCTCATAAAATCATTGAGGCAGAGAATCACGAAAACACGAAAGAGCGAAAACACGAAATCGGACAGAATTCTCATGTGTTTTTCGTGCTTGCGTCCTTTCGTGATTAATGTCGTGTTTAGAAAAATCATAACCGTATCTTTTTCGCCAGTTTCATCTCACGTCGGACAGAAAACCGGCAAAATCTTTTCCCACTGGCCCAAAAACTCCCTTGCCATCCGGCCCTGCTTCGGTATAATGTACGCACGTACATAGACCGTTCTTTGGCAATTCGACTCGCTCGCCTCCCTGTGCGCAGAAACCCTGCGCCGACGTCCCGATCCGGCTCACGGCAGGCTGAACTGTAGGGTGGGACGAACGGAGAAAGTCCCACCAAAGACCGCGAAAAAAGCATGGTGGGACTGCGCTGCGCTTGTCCCCACCCTACTACTTTCAGCAAAAAAACCAGACAGCATGAGAGCGAAAGGAGAGCGACCCTTTTAAAAAACGTGGAAAATTGCATTTTTGTTGAGCAACAGCCTTCCCCAAAAGAACCAAATAGCCACCCGGTTGGGGACCCGACCGTGCATTTTTTGACTTTTGATGACCAACTCCCCGCGCCGCTGATTTTCGATCAGTGTTGATCAGCGGAGATCAGTGTTCCCTTGCTGTCGGCCGTCGTGTTGCGATCTCAGGAGTACCAGCCGTTCTGACCTGCCGCCTCGAAGGCGTGGGGAACGTGCTCAATCTCGGGACGGCGGCGGCCTTCCGGCCAGGTGACGGCCACCACGTCGAACCGGGCGGGATGCTCGAGAAGACCGTGACGCTTCAGAAACGTTACCGCCAGGCGCGTCAGGCGGCGCTGCTTGGCCGGATCGACGGCCTCGGCGGGATGGCCGAACTCCTGGGTGCGGCGGGTCTTGACCTCGACGAAAACGATGGTCTTGCCGTCCAACACGACCAGATCCAACTCGTCGCGCCGCCGCAGCCGGTCGCCCCGGGCGAGGATCTTGCACCCCCGGCGCCGCAGGTAGCGGGCCGCCGCCGCCTCGCCCCGCTGCCCCAGCGTCTTCCGTGGAAATAACTTCCGTTGCCAATGGGAGAGGAGTTGACCGAACATGGTTGGAGGATGCGAGACAAAATGACGAAGGCCGAAATCCGAATGACGAAAGAAGGACGAATGACGAAATCCGAATGACAAAACGGCCGAGGCGACGATCAACCGCCGTTAATCATTTCGTCCTTCGACATTCGGATTTCTTTCGTCCTTCGGATTTCGTATTTCCTCGCGTGCCAAGCCGCAAGCGGCTTTTTTATTATTTCGTTTCGCTTTCCATCCGGCGTTCGCGGAGCTTGGTGCTCTTGCCGGTGCGCTGGCGGAGATAATAGAGTTTGGCGCGGCGGACGACGCCGGAGCGTTTGACCACGATTTTGGCGATCCGCGGCGAATGGACGGGGAACTTCCGCTCCACGCCTTCGCCCTGGACGATCCGGCGGACGGTGAACATCTCGCGGCTGCCGGAGCCGCTCCGCGCGATGACCGTCCCGCTGAAAATCTGGATCCGCTCCTTGTCCCCCTCCAGGATCCGGCAGTGGACGTCGACGGTGTCGCCGATGGCGAACTTGGGTTTTTCGGCCTTCAAGCTGCCTTGTTCGACCAGGGAGAGAATTTTTTGGCTCATGGGAGTTCCTTTCGTGTTTTTTCAAATTATCCAACGCGACCGACGGTCGCGGCTTTATGGTTGTAGTAAATCCGGGCGGCGGGCCGCGGTCCGTTGCCGGCTGCTCGCTTCGCGCCAGCGGGCGATCTCTTCGTGGTTGCCGTTCAGTAAAACCTCGGGCACTTCCCGGCCGCGGTACTCGCGGGGCCGGGTGTACTGGGCGAACTCCAAACACCGGCACTCGCCGGAAAAGGAGTCGCCGGCGGCGCTGTCTTCGTCGCCCAGCACGCCGGGCACCAGCCGGATCACCGCGTCGATCACCGCCATCGCGGCCACCTCACCCCCATTGAGGACGAAGTCGCCCAGCGAAATCTCCTCCGGCTGAAGCAGGATCCGGATCCGCTCGTCGAATCCTTCGTACCGGCCGCACAACAGCAGCAGCCGCGGGTGCCCGGCCAGCCGCTCGACCGCCGGCTGATCGAGCCGCCGGCCCTGCGGAGTCAACATCACCAGGCGGCCCGGCGCGTCGCCCCGGGCCTGCACCGCCTCGACGCACTCGACCACGGGCCCGACCATCAGCACCATGCCGGGACCGCCGCCGAAGGGCCGGTCGTCCACCTGGCGGTGCCGGCCGACCGACCAGTCGCGGATGTCGTGCAACTGCACCTCGACCACTCCCGCGGCAATCGCCCGTTGCAACAGGCTTTGACCCAGGTAGCCTTGAAAAATCTCCGGAAACAGGGTTAGGACGTCGAAACGCATGGGCGTGGGAAAGGACGAATAACGAAATCCGAATGACGAAAGAATGACGAATTACGAAAATCGAAGGACGAAACAGCAGAGGCGCCAATCAACGGCCATTTGACATTTCGTCATTTGACATTCGGATTTCTTTCGTCATTCGGATTTCGTCATTCGTCATTCTCTCGCCTACTCCTTCGTCTCCGCGGTATCCGCTTCGGCTTCGGTCGGGGCGGCATCCTCGGCGGCAGGTTGCTTCGCGGGCGTTTCCTCCTTGGCCTTGGGGGCCTTCGCCGCCTTCGGCTCCACCTGCAACGGCTCGTTGCGGCGCCGCACCTGGGCCAGACGGGCCAGGGCCAGCCGCTGCGCCTCGAGGTGCGTCCCGCCCGGACCGTATTTCTTGATCAGCACCCGGACCTTTTCGGTGGGCAGCGCGCCGACGTTCAGCCAATGCTGGATCCGCTCCGTGTTCAGGATCGCCCGGGCGTCGGTCTCCGGGACCATCGGATCGTAGGTGCCGAGTTGTTCCAGCATCCGGCCGTCGCGGGGGACGCGGGCGTCCATGGCGCAGATGCGGTAAAAGGGACGATGCTTTCGCCCCATCTGTTTCATCCGGATTCGTACAGCCACACTGGTCTCCTCTAGCTATAAGGAATGTTTGTGATTGAATTGATTTATTGCATGAATAAGTTTAGCCCGGGCACTTGTGCCCGGAGACATTTGAAACTTCCCGCCAGCCGCAAGCGGCCGGTCTAAACGGGATGATTCCTGATTATCGTTTCTTCGCCTCGCGTTTTTTCTTGCGGAGTTCGCGATCACGTATCTTCTTCATCTTGGCGCGATCGGTGGAGGTCAGACGCTTGCCGGTGCCGATCTTTTTCTTGCTCAGCGCGGCGTTGGGATTCATGCCGTCCTGGGCGAGCTGCTGCATGGCCTTCATCCGCTGGCGGATCCCCATGCCGGCCATCTGCCGCATCATGCCGGACATCAAGTCGAACTGCTTGACCAGGTCGTTGACTTCGTGGGGCTGCACGCCGGCTCCGGCAGCGATCCGGCGGCGGCGGCTGAGGTCCACGACCTTCGTCGGATCAGCCCGTTCGTCGGGGGTCATCGAGTCGATTACGCCTACCAGACGCTTCATGTCGCCCTCGGCGTCGGCGCCCATTGCGTCCATCATCTTTTGCATCTGGCCGAAGCCGGGGATGTAGCCCATCACTTTCTGCAGCGGTCCCAGTTTTCCCACCTGGCCCAGCATCTTTTTGAAATCGTCGAGGGTGAACTGGCCTTTGAGCATCCGGGCCTGCTGCTTGGCCATCTCCTCCTGGTCGAACTTCTGCTGCGCCTGCTCGACCAGCGTGACGATGTCGCCCATGCCGAGGATCCGGCCGGCCATCCGGTCGGGGTGGAACTCCTCGAGCGCGTCGAGGTGCTCGCCAGTGCCGATGAACTTGATCGGCACGCCGGTGACGTGCTTAACCGACAGCGCGGCCCCGCCCCGGGCGTCGCCGTCCAGCTTGGTCATGATCACGCCGTCCAGTTCCAACGCCTCGTTGAAGGCCTGGGCGCTGTGGACGGCGTCCTGGCCGGTCATTGCGTCGACGACCAGATACACCTGGTCCGGCCCGACGCGGTTGTCGATCTGCGTGAGCTGCTCCATCAATTCCCGATCGACGTGTAACCGGCCGGCCGTGTCGAGGATCAGCACGTTCGCCCCCAGGGCCTTCGCCTGGCGGACGGCCGCCTGGCACAGCCGGACGGGGTCCTGGGCATTGAGGTCCGCGTAGACGGGCAGTTCCAACTGCTCGCCGAGGATCTGCAATTGCTGAATGGCGGCGGGGCGCTGCAAGTCGGCGGCCACGAGCATCGGCTGCCGGCCCCGCTGCTTGATCAGTCCTCCCAACTTGCCGCAGGTAGTCGTCTTGCCCGAACCTTGCAGCCCGCAGAGCATTAAGATGCTGACTTCGCCTCCGAGGTGCATCGAATGGTCCACCGGCCCCATCAGGTTGACGAGTTCCTGATAGACGATGTAGACCAGTTGCTTGCTCGGATCGATCGCCTTGAGAACCCGTTCGCCCACGGCCTGCTGGGTGACGCGATCCATAAAGGCCTTGACGGCCGGCAGGCTGACGTCCGCTTCGAGTAAGGCCCGATGCACCGTCCGCAGACCCTCGCGCATGTTCGACTCCGTCAGCACGGCGGTGCCGCGCAACGTCCGGAGTGCGGAGGATAGGTTTTCCTGGAGTGCTTCGAACATCATCGGATCCTGCGAAAAGTGCCTTAGGAGGCGCGTAACCCCTTATGTTATCGAATCAATGGGCGTTTTGGCAATTGGTTCGGCACGGGTCATTGCTCAATGGTGCAGAAATTTGGCGAGTAAATAGCTCCTATTGGTTATATAGCACAGTAATATAGATGGGGTTTAACGATCGAATCAAGGTGTATAATGTCAATTACCGGGATAGAAAATCCTTTTCCGAGTCCTTTTCGATTTGTGAAAGCCGGCATCGGCAAGCGTTGGCGTTGCGGACGGCTTTGTCCGTCCACACTCCCGAAGACTTCTCCCTATTGTCTCGACTTTAAGAATTGTAGCGAAGGTGGTTCCGTTAAGTTGATTTCTTTCGTAATGCGTCAAGTTATTTTTCGTCATCTTAAGTGATTTTAATCATCCTGGGCGCAGCGAAAGATCTCCGGAGGCCGGATTCTTCGCTTCGCTCAGAACAACCAATCGCTGGCGGCGCTTTCCGTGTCAGGAACGATATGCAAGACGATTCCACGATTTGGCGATTAATCGTTTGAAGGGATCGCCGTCGCAGCGGCCTTGCGGCCGATGACGGCACAATTTTTGCGACGGAAATTTGACGCAACTTTTTTTGTGATCTAGAGTTATCCATACAAAGAAATCGGGCGGGAGGACGGGAAGCCCCCGCGATTTTGGATTCGGACGCTTTGTAGGAGTTGCCCCGGTTCATGCAGTAAACGGGGGAGTGTCCCTTCCGCAGCAACCGTGAGTACATCATGTTCTGCAAGCTGGGATTAATCGGATTGTTGACGGCGGCCGTCGGCCTGCCCGCCTCGGCGCAGGAGTGGGCGCGGAAAATGTTCCAAGAGAACTCGCACGATTTCGGCACCGTGGCCCGGTCGGCCAAGGCGGAGTACCGGTTCGTTTTTGAAAACATCTACCTGGAAGACGTCCACGTCGCGGGCGTGCGGACCAGTTGCAGTTGTACAAGCCCGACGGTCGAGAACCCGACGGTCAAGACCTACGAGAAGGGGGCGATCCTGGCCCACTTCAACACCAATACGTTCCTCGGCCAGCACGGGGCGACGCTGACTGTCACCATCGACAAGCCGTATTACGCCCAAGTGCAGTTGCACGTCAAGGGGAACATCCGCAGCGACGTGCTGGTCGAACCGGGCAGCGTGCAGTTCGGCACCGTCGAACAGGGGACCGCCTGGCAACAATACGCGACGGTCAATTATCAGGGCGGCAATCCGCAGTGGAAAATTACCGGAGTAAAAAGCCTCAATCCGCACGTCAAACCTCAAATCGTCGAGACGTCGCGGAACTATGGACAAGCAACCTATAAGCTGAACGTCGTCGTGGATCGCCAGACGCCGCCGGGGTATCTTAACGAGCCGGTGCTGCTGACGACCAACGATCCGCAGAATCCGCAAATCCCCGTGCTGGTCGAAGGCCGGATCGAATCGGGCGTCTCCGTCAGTCCCGCGACTTTGTTCATGGGCGTGGTCCAGCCGGGCCAGAAGGTCACCAAGCAACTCATCGTCAAGAGCAAGAAACCGTTTAAGATCCTCAGCATCACGTGCGACGACAAATCCTTCGAGCTGACTCTGCCCGCCGGAGAGAAGGCCAAACCGGTCCACGTTATTCCCATCACGTTCGTCGCCGGCGCCGACCCCGGCCGCGTGGTGAAAACCATCCGCATCCTGACCGATCAGGGGACCAAGCAACCCCAACTCTCGGCCTACGCCGTCGTGGCGAAGCAATAGCGGACAGTAGGCAGTGAACGGTGGGCAGTAGTCAGAAAAAGCAAAGCTATTAAAAGACACGTAAGGAGTTCCTATGCGTGTCTTTTTTTTATGGAACTTTTTTTATGTTTTCGAGTATTAATCTGTCCACTGTCCACCGCCCACTTTGCCGAACCTACCACTCCATCACGCTGAGGATGTTGGAGTAGTCGTCCGTCCAGACGCGGAAGCCGGGGCGGGATTTCGGGCGGGTCCACTGGGGGTTCTTGGAAAGGTCGCCGAGGTGGCTTAGGCGGCGGGCCATGACCAGGTAATCGGATCGGTACTTGGCGTTGCGGTCCTCTTCATCGGAAACTTGAAAATCGTCTCGGGCCAGGCAGACGAGGTGGTTCTTTTCGGCCAGGGCCGCCAAGGCCGGTCGGAGGTTCAGATAGCGATTCGAAATGTGGAAAACCAGCACGCCGTCGGGCTTCAGCTTGCGGCAATAGAGTTGCAGGGCCTCCTGCGTCAAGAGATGGAGGGGGATTGAGTCGGAGCTGAAGGCATCGAGGATAATGGCGTCGAACCGGCCGTCGGGAGCCTGGGCAATTTGGAGTCGGGCGTCGCCTTCGATCACGTCGCATCGGCCCCGGCACTGCGTAAGGTAGGTGAACAGCCCGGGATCGTTGGCCAACCGGATCACCATCGGATCGATCTCGTAGAAGGTGTAATGCTGGCCGGGCCGGGCGTACGCGGCGATAGTGCCCGTCCCCAGGCCGATCACCGCGACGCGGTTTAGAGATTTGCTCTCATTCAACCCGTTTAAAATATCTCCCAGCGGACCGGAGCGATAGTAATATCCCAGGGGCTTGGCGCTCGGTCGGGGATACATTTCTTGCAGGCCGTGGATGATGTTGCCGTTAATCAGGCAGTGGAACCGATTCTTTTCCTTGCGGACCCGTTTCACTCCGTAGAAGTTCCGCTTGGCCAGCAGGGTGTCGCCGAATTGGGCATTGACATAGAGGTACGCCGTCAGGTAGAGCGCGGTAATGCCAAACGCGAACCGGAGGGGCCGATTGTTGAATCCCAGGCAAATGAGGGCGGGCACGGCGTACAAGAGGGCCCCCACGAGCAGGTGCTCCTGGGCGGATAAGAGATCGGACAATTCCACCACCGTCCAGGCCACGACGATCAGAACTGCCAGCCAGGCGGCATCCCGGCGGTTGAACGTGGTCCGGCTTGCGCCGCCCTTTCCGGCGGGGCGGAAGAAACAGGCCGCCGCCAGCATCAAGGGATACTCGAGCACCCAGGAGAAAACCAGCGGGGCGACCAGCGCGTTGAAAATTCCCCCGATCACTCCCCCGAGGCTCATCCATAGATAAAACTCCGTCAATCGGCCGGCCTCCGGCCGGCTGGAGGCTAACTCGCCGTGGCAGACCATAGCCACGATGAAGAACGTCAGCAGGTGTCCCGGGACAGCGATCCAGAACTTGATCGTGCTCTGGTCGAAAAACGCGGGAAGCAGCAGGACCGCAAACGGCATGACGGCGATCATCAGCCCCCGGGAAAGGATCGGCCGGCGGGCGAAAACGATTGCGAAACTGAGCAGGTACAAGACCAGCGGCATGACCCAGAGCAAGGGGACTGAGGCAATGTCGGTGGCAATATGGGTGGTCACTCCCAGCATCAGGCTCGAAGGGATGAATGCCAAACAGATCCAGTACAACCGCTGCCGGAGAGGTTTTGTCCCCTCTCCCGACCAACCTTCGGTCGGTGCCCGGAGAGGGCTAGGGTGAGGGCTAACCGCTTCGCTATTGTCTTCAGTGGTCAATTGAGCCGCCGTGCCGACGGCCGCTAAACGGGATGGGTCGGGCGCTAGTGGTTGCTTTCGGCTCTGCCGGGACGCCAACCACATGACCGTCGCGCAGCCGAGGATCAAGACCGACAGCAGGGCGTAACCGGCCGTCCAATAGTGCTTCTGCCGGAGCAGCCCCAGGCCCGGCTCGATGAGAAACGGATAACTCAACAGCGCCAAGAGACTGCCGACGTTGCTGGTCGAATAGAGAAAATACGGATCGCCGGAGTCCACATGGCCCGTCTGCACGAACCACCGCTGCAAGAGGGGCGTCGTGGCCGAGACAACCAAAAACGGAAGCCCCACCATCGCCGTCAATTGGAGGAGCAGCCAGAGGCTCGGGTTTTGATCGGGCGTCGGCCCGCTTTGCCCGCGGAAGAGGACCGGCAGCACGAGCCACGGCAGAAGGACGACGGCCAGGTGGACCATCGCCTGGCGGCGCGCGCCGAGCAGCCGCGTGGACAGGTGGGCGTAGGCGTAGCCGAGCAGCAGCACCGCCTGGAAGAAAACCATGCACGTGTTCCACACCGACGCGGCGCCGCCGCATCGGGGCAGGAGCATCTTGCCGACCATCAACTCGAGGGAGAACAGCAGGACGGCGCTCAGAAAAATCGCGGAAGAGTAGAGCAATAACATCGGCTACTCATCCTTCAACAAGTACCGGTTGGTGATGCTGATGCTGCCGAGCAACGCGCCGACGACGCCTTGATTGCAGCCGCAGAGGAAAAGATTCCATAGGGGCATCCCCCCGTTGTGGCCTCTGATGTAGCGGAACGTCAACAACGTAGAACAGTCGGTAGGGCGCACTGCTGGAAGAAGATTGTAGCCGATACGATACGCGGCTACCAGCCGATCCTCCTCCGCATCAAGAGGGCGATCAGTCCGAGCCCCAGCAGCCACATCGTCCCCGGCTCTGGGACTTGCGAATAAACCATGTCGTCCAGCGAGTAGTGTTGCTGTTGATCGCCGGTGCCGCCGACTAGAGTGACTGATGTGAAGGGAGTTGCGGAAACAAAACCCCAGAATTCGCCGTTAAAGTCGTTGTTGATGGCGCCTACATGAAAGGAGGAATCGGCAATATAGACGTGCAGGCCGTTGCCCGAACCGCCAGGCCCGCATAAAGTCCAATTGCCGCCGTAGGCGGTTATTCCAGGCGAGAAACTCCATGTGGTTTGAGGTTCGTTTTGGCTCGTCGAAGTCAGCACATCCTGGTAACACTTCTGAGTAGGATTGATGTGGCCCGACTCGGACGAAACATAACTCACGCCGCCGTTCAGCACACTGTCGTTGAAATCTTCCGTCAAGAACAGCCCGCTGACGGCGTTCTCCCAAGCCGTTTTCTCCGTATAAATCGTCACGTCCTCCGCGAGGGAAACTGCATTATTCACGAAGAGGACCGCCGCCACCAAGACCAGGACAATCAGAGCGGTACGACGAACGGGTAGCATTTCGAGCATGGCAACACCTTTTTCCAAGAAGCAACGAATCGCACCTGAATGGGATGAACGTTTTTGATTAGGACTTGGTACTTGCGTTGTATAATACCGTGCGATCTGTAAATGCTTAATATAGCAGATGTTATGAACCGCGTCAAGTTCCAAAAAGGGGGGGCGCCGATTTTCCGGGAAACCATCGGAGCACCGAAAAGGGAAACCAACTTGGGCTTGTGGCACAATATCCCGGCTTGAAAGATATAGTATATATTAGCACACTGTTCGTTGGTTGTTTTTCTTTCCCGTCGGACAAGGCCGCCCGGGAGCATCGAAGATGGCCGACATCACGTGGAAAATAAATAATGGAGCGGGAACTTGTTTTCGTAACGACTTGCTACCCATAACACAGTGAAAATCCATGCCGTTCCCATACCCAACAATTCCAAGAAAAACCCTGAAAAAGCGGGGCTTCGCGCCCCTGTAGTTTGCCAAAAAGGTTTCAGAAAAGAAAGAGAAACGGCACGCTTGACATATCATGGAAAGCATGAAAAGGCCTGATGAGGAGGAAACGGCAGACGCTATTTCAGCAAGTACCGGTTGGTGATGCTGATGCCGCTGAGCAACGCGCCGACGATGCCGACCAGGCCCTGGTCGTTGCCGCAGAGGAAGAGGTTCCGCAGGGGCGTGGCGCCGTCGTAGCGTTTGACGGCCGAGCCGTAGGGCGCGCCGCCCTCGTGGCCGGTGAAGCGGCGGATGGTCAGGGGGGTGAAGACGTCCGTATCGGCCACCGCGGGGCGGAAGTCGGGCACAAAGCGAACCGCCGCGGCCGCCATGCGGCTGTATTCCTGCCGTTTGGCCGTTTTGTATTCTTCCGGCTTCAGTTCGGCCCAGCGGTCGTGATTGGCCAGGGCGGAGATCCGCAGCAGGTTCTCGGGCAGCGGCTCGCCGTAGTCGAAATTATCGGGGGCGCAGACCACGCCGCTGCGGTGATCGACCAATCCACCGGGCCGGACGTAGTGGAATTGGGGCGAATCGTTGTAGAAGACGATGCTCTGCCCGATGCCCAGTTGCCGCGGCGGCGCGTCGAGCATCGAGACGGCCTCGACGATCGACATCCGGCCGGGATCGTCCGCGGGGAGTTGGTCGTCGGCCGCGCAGAGCCGCATGGTCTCCCTCCAGCCGGCCGAAGAGAGGACGTTCTTCGCTTCCAGCACGGCGCCGTTCTCGAGCATCACGCCGGTGACCCGGTCGTCCTCGACCGTGAGCCGACTGACGCCGGCGCGGAGTCGCAGTTCGCCCCCCAGGGTGGTGAATTTGTCGACCAGCTTTTTCAGCACCCGGCGGATGCCCGCCAGCGGCCGGGCCAGCCCTTCCAGGAAGATCGAGCGAAAGAGGATGCTGAACTGCCCGAAGTCGATGTCGTGTTCCCGGGCGCCGCCGTAAAACAGCACCGGGCAAAGGAGCATCTCCCGCAGCAGCGGTTCGGTCAGGATTTCGCCGACGCAGGCCCGGGCGGAACGGTGGGTCTCGGGCCGGCCGAACTGGTCGTAGCCACACAACTGGCTTACCAGACGGCGGAAACGGTCGATCTGCCGGGGAAAGCAGCGGCGGACTTCCGTTTCCAAGACGGTGAAATCGTTGGTAAACCGCAATTCGACGCCGGGAAAGCGGATGGCTGAGCCGAGTTGCGGGGCCAAGGCCAGTTCGTCCCAGGCTAGGCGGAGCTGCCGCAGCAGTTTGCCCAACGGTCCCGTGCGGAGGTCCTTGGGGGCGTAATTGGTCATCGCGTGCAGGCCCACATCGAGGTTCCGCCCGCCGCGGCGATAAAAACTGTTCAGCCCCCCGACGACCCGGTGCCGCTCCAACAGGCAGACCCGTTTCTCGTAGTGGGCCAGGCGAATCCCCGCCGCCAGCCCCGACATGCCCGCGCCGATGATGATGGTGTCGTAGTTCACAAAGGAGTCGGAGGTCAGGAACCAGGGATTAGGGAGGGAAAGCCGCTTGCGGCTGCGCAACAAACGCGGTTCGTGCCTTGAGGGACGTTTATTCCGGCTTCGCCACGTCCTTCATCCGCGGTTCGAGGTACTGGACCGTGCTCGCCATGCTGATCAGTTGGGGGTAGTCCTCCTCGGGAATCTGGATGCGGTAGCGTTTGCGCAGCTCCATCACGATGTCCAGAAAGTCCATGCTGTCCAGGCCCAACTGATCGCGCAGCGGCTGGTCGTCGTTGAGATCCTTGATTTCCTCGTCGGGAACGATATCCGCGAGGATTTTCAAAACGGCTTCTCGAATGTCGGCGGCGGTCATGGCGGTTACACTTTTTTGACGATCACCACGGAATTGATTCCCAGCATTCCGAAGGAGTTGTTGAGGATGGTCGCGGCAGAGCCGAGTTCCCGGGGCTGGTTGGCGACCAGGTTCGGCAGGGCGCACTCGGGATCGAGGCGGTCGAGGTTGATGGTGGGATGGCAGACGCGGTCGTCGAAGGCGGGTAGGTTGCCGGCCAGTTCCAGGACGCCGGCCGCGCCCATCGCGTGGCCGATGTAGCTCTTGGTGTTGTTGAAGGCCGTGCGCCCGTTGGCGCCCCAAACCTGGCGCAGGGCCTGGCACTCCTGGTTGTCGCCCGAGACGGTGCCGGTGGCGTGCGTGCTGACGATATCGACGTCTTCCGGATTCAATTCCGCCCGCCGCAGCGCCAGTCGGATGCACTCGGCCTGTCGTTGGGGATCGGGCAGGACGAAGTCGGCGGCGTCGCTGTTCATCGCGTAGCCGGCGATTTCGCCGTAGATCTTCGCTCCCCGGGCCCGGGCGTCGGCGTAGCGCTCCAGCACGAACAGGCAGCCGCCCTCGGCCACCACGATGCCGTTGCGGTCGAGGTCGAAGGGCCGCGAGGCCCGTTGCGGTTCGGCGTGCCGGGCCAGCGCCCCTTGACTATGAAAGCTGGCGAAAATGCCGAAGGTGCCGATGCTCTCCGAGACGCCGCCGCACAGGGCCGCGTCGCACTCGCCCAGCCGGAGCATCTGCACGCCCTGGATCAGCCCCGCGTTGCCGGCCGCACAGGCCGCCCCGATCGTGTAGTGCGGCCCGGTGATGCCGAGATTCAACGTGATCTCGCCGGCGGGATTGTTGGCCACCGTCCGGGGATTGTGGTGGTGCGACCAGTACTGGGTGTCGTAGTCGAATTCCTTCAGCAGGAAGATTTCGTTTTCGGTCTCGACGTTCCCGTGCTCGGTCACGCCGATGTAGATGCCGACCCGCGATTTGTCCACGTTCGGCCAGTCCAGCCCGGCGTCGGCCAGGGCCTCGTGGGCGCAATAGATCCCGATGCTGCCGGCCCGGGTGCCGCGGCGGCGGTCCCGCTTTTTCTGATATTTCAACTCGTCGAAGCGGCAGACGCCAGCCACCGTCGGCCCGAAATATCGCGTCTCGTACGAAACCACCCCGCTGCGGCCGGCCAACAAGTTCTCCCGAAACTCGCCCAGCGTATTCCCATTCGGCGCAGTCAGTCCCACGCCGGTGATGACAATCCGCTCGAGTTCCCACGGTTTGGCGGCCATAAAAACGGTATCCCCGTAATTCCAAACCCCTTAGGTTACTCGGTCGGGCGGAATCTGGCAAGCACAAACCCGTTTCGGCCGCGCTCGATAGCAGAAGACGGGGCAAAACAAAAAACAAGAAAATCGTCAATCGTACTGAGGATTTTGGAGAATGAAAGGGATCCCTTCGGTATTTTCTACGAAAAAACCAACCAAACAGCAGCATTGTCATTCCACCCGGAAGAACGGGGTGTTTTGGTCACTGGATCTTCCTTCAGTTCACGCTTGGAAGAAAAGTCTATCGCCTGTTGTGTCTTCCGGCAGCGTCGCACCCAACTGAAAAAGGCCGCGATTTTTTGCTGTCCGGCAGGCCCGTCCGATCGACCGCCGCTGCTTGACGGCCTCGAATGAACGCCTGACAATGAAGATGCAAAACGTTCGTGGAGATGAATATCAAAAAAACGTACTTGACTCCCAACGTCTGAGATTGTGTCGGAACATTACTAAAGAAAAACTTGCGCCCGTAGCTCAACCGGATAGAGCATCGGTCTTCGGAACCGAGGGTTGGGGGTTCGAATCCCTCCGGGCGTGCTGGGCCGAGAATCGGCCCCTTTGGATGCAAGGAGCGTGCCATGAACCGCCGTATTGCCCGCCATGAAGGTTCCAACGGCGAGGCAGTCGGCGGTAAAACCTCGCAGTTCTATGTCTATGAGGGTGAATCTCCCCTCTCCCCCTGGGAGAGGGTCGTGGTGAGGGCCAACGATGTCATTCTCGACCTCTACGACGCCGACGGCTTAGGCGTGACCGAATCGCCCGCAATCTGGAACCGCTACCTCTGGAATCCCCAGGCCGAGGACCATCTCTTGGCCCAAGAGTATCAAGGCACGACCCAAGAGGTCTGGTGGGCGCTCGGCGACCATCAAAACAGTATCCGAGAATATATCCTCCAAGACGTTGACGCAGTTATCCATAACTCCTACTATACCTTTGGCTCGGTCATCACAACGACAAGTGGCACTGTCCCCACCGAAGGCGATCTGTCTCGTGAGCTTCGCTATCAATACACCTCCCAGGAGAACGACTCCTCCGCCGGCCTAATGTACTACGACGCCCGCTGGTATGATCCCGCTACTGCAAAGTTCCTAAGTCAAGATCCACTTAGCTTTTATGCGGGAGACGAGAATTTATATCGATATGTTGGCAATAGGATTACATTTTACATTGATCCTTCGGGATTAGAAGAATATGCATGTTTGCCATTTGTTGATGGGGCACATTCCAACCCGAACGCTACTAAAGGCATTGTAGATATTGATAAGTATGGTTATTCTAGCTATTTAGGTCAGTAAACAGTTCAAACATGGTATTATTTTCTTCATGGAGGTTGGCGGGCAATAAAAAATGGAGCAAGTGTAAAAGTTGATGCGTGGGCAAACGCACTTTATTACACGATTGTTAAAAATGTAAACATGTCTACGCATTATAAGGAGATATCAGTTAGTCGAGCAAGCGTAAGCGGATCAGCAACCTGCTATTGGGATAGCAAAGAAGGTAAATGTAAAGTTAAGGCTATCTCTGGTAAGGGCATTGCTAATAATTCCTCTGTAGGTTATTTGTGGACTCGTTACATTGGAGCCGGTGCATATGCATATGCTACGGTTCATGATGGTAGTACCAAAGCTACCTTTGATGTTGGGTATTCAGCAACCTGGGGAGCCAAGGTCGAAATATCTGGTTCATGGCATGGATTTAATTTATCACATAAATCATCCGATTTTATAGAAGCAACTGATAAGACAACAATCACTATTACGTGTAAATGTGTTTCTGTTGAGGAATACAATGATGATTTTCCGACTTATCCAACTCCATCTCCAAATCCAGTTCCAATTCCACATCCAACTGATTGACGATATTATTCCATGAATATGTTGGCAATAATTAGAATATCCATCATGACATATTACTGAATCAGAAATACAACCATAAGTATAGATATTACAATGACAGAATATTTATATAAGCAATGGATGCAAATGATACTATTACTAATTGTATCCCTTATGCCCATAGCTGGTTGTTATATGTTAGAAGATGGAGATGTTCAGTTTACGATTGAGAACCAATCCGTAAATCAACAAGGGAAAATAAAAATACAAATCTCCTTTCTTACAAAAGGTCAAGGTACCGTTAATGAATGGCTTGTTACGGGTAGCGATAGTTTTATGCTGGGCACGAGTGAGGGTAATGCCGGCGGTAACTCCTTGATAGAATTAACAACTACAGATAAAACATCGGTTCATTTCTTTGTGACCCAAAAAGAGTCGTTTACTCTTAAGCCTGGACAGAAAAAAACACTAATCGAGTTTCTATCTGATTGCCCTACTCCCAATGGAACTAAACCAGAGAAAACGCGACTAGTGTTGGAATCGTCGGCGTCCAGTACAAAAACGATGTCCAAGGATAAGTTGATACAAGAAAAGGAATAAAATCTGTAACAAATCAGCGATCTGAAGTAATTTTCGTATTAGGAAGGGGTGGTAGTTGTTTTGTAGTGAGGTAGGTAGCCAAGGCGGTGATG
>JAFGPV010000020.1 GCA_016936015.1 Pirellulales bacterium | reverse complement strand
GAACGTGTCGGGGGGGATGATGACGCGGACGTTTACGATCGAAAATCAGGGGACGGCCGCGCTGAGTTTGACCGGCGCGCCGCTGGTGCAGATTATTCCGTCCGGCAGCGACTTCACCGTGACCAGCCAGCCGTCCACTTCGTCCATCCCCTCCGAAGGCTTCCTGACGTTCGAGGTGACGTTCGATCCCAGTTCCGTCGGGCTGCGAACCGCCACCGTGCAGATCGCCAACGACGACGCGGACGAGAATCCCTACGACTTTGCGATTCAAGGCACTGGTTTTACGGGAAGCACGGGGACCTTTTCGAATCCCAATTCCATTGTGATTCCCTCCGGCGGCTCCGCCAGCCCCTATCCGTCGACGATCGCCGTCTCGGGAATGACCGGTACGATTATGGACGTCGACGTGTCGCTCTACGGAGTGGAGCATACCTGGCCCGACGACGTGGACGTTCTGTTGGTCGGCCCGGCAGGCCAAACGCTGATCCTGATGTCCGACGCCGGATCGGGATATGAGATCTTGGACGTGGATTTGACGTTCGACGACGCGGCGTCCGGTTCTCTGCCGTACGATAGCATCATCACTTCCGGCGTATACCAGCCCACGGATTATGAGACCGGCGATTCATTTCCCTCACCGGCGCCAAGCGATCCCTACGGCGCCGTGCTGTCGACGTTCAACGGGAGCGATCCGAACGGCACGTGGTGCCTGTACGTGTACGACGATTTCGCCGGCGATTCCGGAATGATCGCCGAAGGCTGGTCGTTGACGATCACCTGCGCCGGCGGCGAAGACTTCGGCGATGCTCCGGCGGCTTATCCCACGTTGTCGGCAAACAACGGCGCCCGCCATACGGTCGCCGGACCGATGCTGGGCGCCAACCGGGACATGGAGCCTGACGGTCAGCCCTCGGCAAGGGCCGACGGCGACGACGCCAACGGCGTTCCTGACGACGAAGACGGCGTGGTCTTCACCTCGGGCCTGGTGGGCGGTCAGACGGCGACTGTGAAGGTAACGGCCTCGGCCCCCGGATACCTAAACGCCTGGGTCGATTTCGACGGCAACGGCAGTTGGAGCGGCGAACAGATTTTTACCGATACGCCGTTGACGGCCGGCGTGAATACCCTGAGTTTTCTGGTTCCGATGACGCCGACCGGCGTAACCTACGCCCGTTTCCGGTTGAATACGACGGGGGGATTGTCGTACGACGGTCCGGCCGACGATGGCGAGGTCGAGGACTACGCCTTCGGCACAATCTCCGGAAGCAAGTGGAACGACCTGGACGGCGAAGGAGACTGGGACCTCGAGGAGTCGGGACTGGCCGGCTGGACGATCTACGTGGATTGGAATAAAAACGGGGAGCTGGATGAGGGCGAACCTTTCGGTGTCACCGACGAATCAGGGCATTACACCATCACGGGTCTGCCGGAAGGGACCTTCACCGTCGCTGAAGTGATGCAGGAGGGTTGGGTGCAGACCAGTCCCGGGGGCGGCATGGCCTTGGCCTCCGGACCTTCGACCCGGGGAACGGCGGAGGATTTAGACTGCGGAATCGTGGTCCGGTCAGTCCTGAACGGTCCCCCGGCCGCACCGAGCGATACCAGCGGGTCGATCGTGCGGGGACAGCCCCAAGCCGCCGTGATCCTCCTCGAGGTGCCCACGTCGACGTGGACCTACGGCTGCACGGCTACGTCGGCCGGCATGCTCTTCGGCTATTACGACCGTAACGGGTATCCCAACATGTACACCGGTCCGACCAACGGCGGCGTCGCCCCGTTGACGGATCTCGGGCAGGGCGACGATCCCCTGCACCCCATCGCCGGGGCCTGTTCGATCATCGCCACGCAAAACGGCTTCGACGGCCGCGTCGCCGACGGTCACGTCGACGACTATTGGATCTTTTACGGCAGCCCGGGCCCCGACCCGTGGGAAGGCGGGACCGAGCACGCCTGGGGCGAATGCACCGCCGACTACATGGGCACCAATCAGTGGAAATGGGACTTCGACTTGGATTCGATCAAGGATTTTAACGTCGACGGCTCCACGGCGGTTTTCACCTACGGCGATGCCACCCCGCTTTACGATTACATCCCGGCGGCCGAATACGGATTGCCGCAGACGGCGGCCTGCCACGGCCTGCGCCTCTTTGCCGAGTCGCGGGGATACACAGTGGAGACCAACTACACGCAGTTGATCGACGCGGCGGCCAGCGGAGGCTTCTCCTTTGCCGACCTCCAGGCCGAGATCGACGCTGGCCGGCCGGTGTTGACCCACATGTACGGCACGCCCGGCGGTCACACCGTCCTCATCGTGGGTTACGACACTGACGGCACCACGATTTACATCCACGATACCTGGGACAACGACACCCATACGATGACCTGGGGCGGCGTCTATTCGGAGATGACGCAAGACTCGGTCACCGTGATCCATCTTGCCTCGTCCGGACTCCCGGGCACCCATACGGTGATGCTGGCCGCCGGAGAAGAGGCGACGGACATGGATTTTGGCAACCGGATTGAAATGATGGATTTCGGCGATGCGCCCGATCCCGCCTATCCAACCCTCTTGGCCGGCAACGGCGCCCGGCACGTCCCCACCGGACCGACGCTGGGAGTCGATCGGGATGCGGAACCCGACGGCCAGCCGTCGCCCGATGCCCAAGGCGACGACAACAGCGGCGTCCCCGACGACGAGGACGGCGTCACGTTCATCAATTGGACGCTGTACGCTTCGGACAGTTTCGACAACGACGCTGCCACCGTTCTCGTCGATCTCCAGAATCCCGATCCGACATCCAATCTCCTGGACGCCTGGATCGACTTCAATCAGAACGGCGTCTGGGAGACGCCCGGCGAGCAAATCTTTGCCAACTTCGATCTGGGAACTTCCAGCGGCGTGCAGACCTTGACCTTTACCATTCCTCAAGAAACGGGGGAGAACGTCGTCTACGGCGCGACCTTCGCCCGCTTCCGTCTGAGCACCGCAGGCGGGCTTTCGCCGACCGGCGCGGCCGAAGACGGCGAGGTGGAAGATTATCAAGTCTCGATCAGGGACATGACCTGTATCTGGGACGGCGGCGGGATGGACGATCTCTGGCAAACGCCGGAAAATTGGGACGACGATTTACAACCGATGCCGGGAGCAATTTTAATCTTCCCCGACGATCCCGGAGTCGTGCAAAGGGTCGGTCACAACGATTTCGATCCGGGCACGGTTTTTGACACGATTATCCTTGAAAGCAACGGTTATCACTTAAAGGGGAACCCCGTCGAATTGACCGGCGGTCTGACGGACATGGCGACGGCCGGCACGAACCTCGTGGAAATCCCGATCAGCGGCCCGGGGGCGATCGTGAAGACCGGCGGCGGCGTGCTGAACCTGACGGGCGCAAATACCTATACCGGCGCGACCCTCGTGCAGGACGGAGAGATGTTCACCGAAAATATCGGCTCGCACGCCCAGACGACCAGTTTGGTAACGGTCCAGAACGACGCCACGCTCAGCGCAACGAGCATCGTCACCGGCACGTTGACCATCGGCGGCGGGCTGACGGCGGCGGCGAAAGCCCCTGCGACAATTGCTTCCGATCCGGTCGTTGCAGAGGTCCTTGCAGTAAAGGAGCCGGTCTCCGAGGTTCCCGCCCCCGCTTCCTTACGCCTCTTCAGCCGGGTCGAGGAGGACCTGCCGCAGGCCGTTCCTCCGTCGTCCTCCTCAAGATCCGAAAAGCCTGAACCGACGCCGGTTATCCTGCCGGAAAAAGCCGCGGTGGAATGCCTTGCCGCGGAATGGGCGAAGACGGAGGTCGTTTCCGGTCCCCGGCTCAACCTTGGAGAAATCGCGGCGGTGGAAAGGGTGACGCTGGGGGACAAGCTGGCGGAGCGAGTCAAGAAGGAAACCGCACCGTTACGGCTCCGCGAAAACGGGGATCGTCCCGAGATCCTCGCCGTGATGGCCCAGGCCGCCCGGCGGAGAGTATTCCAAAGCGCTTTTGGCGATTCAGATCCCTTCCGGCAGGCGTGGTGGGCGGTCGAGCGGCCGGAGAAGCAAGAATCGGTAAAACCGGCCTCTTCCCCGGAGACCTTGGAACCGGGCAACGTTCTCGAAGACAGTTTGTTCCAATCCCTCAAAATCTGAGGATTCATGGACCGGGGCAAGGATTTACTGATCCGCCGGAGATAATCATCCTGGCCGCCGGCCCCTTGTGTTTTTTGAAACGGACTGTTTAAAATGCAGATTCTTTGAGTGGTTTGCGTCCAAGGGTAACAGGACGCAACTTTCCCTTTTCTCTTGAAAGGCACGTTTTCCAGGAGGTCTCGATGGATACGGTTCTCTATCTCAGGCTCAGCGCGTTGATGTTTATGGAATACGCCGTTTGGGGCGCATGGATGCCCGTCTTGGCGGCGAGGCTTTTGGGGCCGATGAAGCTATCCGGGAAGCAAACGGGATGGGTTTACGCCACTTTGCCCCTGGCCAGCATGATCTCGCCGTTGATCGCCGGTCACATCGCGGATAAATGGGTCAATATGGAGTGGATCCTGGCCGGAGCGCATCTCTTGGGTGCAATCTTTCTTTTCGCAGCGGCCAAGCAGGATCGCTTCTCGGGGATGTTTGTCGTCATGCTCATTTATTCGTTTTTCTACGCGGCGACCATTCCGTTGGTCAATGCCTTGATGTTCCGTCACTTGACAAATGCCGATAGTCAGTCGCCGTACATCTTCCTTTGGGCCCCAGTCGCCTGGGCGTTGGTGGGTTATTTCCTCACCGGCTTGCGGCAGTTGGCCAAGACCGGCAAGGACGGCCGGGATTGTCTCTATCTCGCCACGTTGCTCTCCGTGGTGATGGCGGGAGTGTGCCTTCTCCAGCCGAAAACGCCGCCGGAGGCCTCCGCCGGACAGCCGCTCGTCGAAGTCCTCGGGATGTTGAAGGATCCGAACTACTTGGTCTTCGTTATCGTCTCGCTGTGCGTGGCGGGAATGATGCAGTTTTATTTCCTGGGATCGGCCCAGTTCATGCAAGACCAGGGCATCAGCAGCAAAAACGTGCCGGCGATCATGGCCATTGCCCAGGCGGTCCAGACGGCCGCCACCCTCTTCGCCCTCGGATACCTCTTGGGGAACGTCGGCCCGAAGTGGACCTTTACCCTCGGTGCGGCAAGCTGGCTCGTGTTGTTCATCGTTTACTTTATCGGCCGGCCACGCTGGCTGATCGTCATCTCCCAGAGTTTCCACGGATTGGCTTACGTGTTCTTCATTATTGCCGGCCAGATCTACGCCAAGAACTCCGCCCCCTCGGAGATCACGGGTTCAGCGCAGGCGTTAATCATCTGGGTACAGGCCGGTTTGGGACTGTTCCTGGGGACGCAACTGGCGGGTTACGTCATGGGCGCTTCGCAAGTGGAAGGCCGATTCCAATGGAACAAGGTCTGGAGGGTTCCCATCGGAATTCTGCTGGCGGGCGTGCTGGTCTTGGCATTGGTCTTTCATGGTCCTCCCGCAAAAGAAACCCCTAAACAACTCGAACCGGGAAAAGATGTTTCTCTCCCGGCAACCGGCGGCTAAAGGGGACTACGAAGAACTTCAAGTTTGGCCCCGGCACTCGCAATGTTATGCAGGTGCCGGGGATAAATGCTTTCGATCCTCTTGTTTTGTGATCTACACTTGGGTATCCCCTAGAGAAGGGATTGCCCATGGATTGCTCCGTATATTCTCTGCAAATTCGCCGACGTGCTTGTTGGAAATTGCTCGCCGTCGGGCTGCTGGCCGCCGTCTGCCTCGGGGCGTCGTGCTTTTCGACCAGGCCGGAGCTTTCGGAGGTCCGGTATTCGGGAGCGGGGGACGTCGCATTGTATCGGGCGGAGATCGAGTGGATTCGCGGGGGTGAAGGATATTATCAGGCGGCCCTCCGGGAGCTGACCGGCCGCGGGTATCCCACCCAGAGTGTCTTCAATTGGCGGACGCCCCTGCCCACGTGGCTGATCGCACGTCTGCCGCCGGGGCTGGGAAAGGCGTTGTTGGCCTCCTTGGGATTGCTGCTTTTAGGAATGGCGTTTGCCGCGGTGGCGAGGGACGGGGACAACGCACAAGGTACTGCCGCCCCCGGGACCGCCGTCCCGGGGCGTTGGGATTCCCTGGCTCTGCCAATGCTGACGGTGTTGCTGCTGACGGGGCCTTTGCTGTTTCTTGTCATGGGCGATTTGTACCTGATGCCGGTCCTCTGGTCGGGAGTCTTGATAACGTTGTCGCTGTGCGCCTACGGCGTGGGGCGACCCGGTTGGGGCTGGGCGTTTGGATTGGCGGCGGTCTTCTGCCGGGATCTGGCCCTGCCCTACGCCCTGCTGGCGGCGGCCTTGGCCGCCTGGAACCGGCGTCGCCGGGAACTGCTGTTCTGGATGCTCGGGCTGGCGGCCTGGGGGGTGTTTTTCGGCATCCACGCCTGGCGCGTCTACACGGTCAGCCCGGCCGGCGGCCTGGCCCATCAGCAGGGATGGCTCCGCTTCGGCGGCATGCAATTTCTTTTCGATCTCGTGCAGATCAACGCCTATCTCATCAACCTGCCGCACTGGGCGGGCGCCCTCTACTTCGTCGCGGCGATGGTCGGCTTTGCCGGTTGGAACACGCCGTGGGGTCGGCGGATGACCTTCACCGCCTGCCTCTTTCTGACGGCGTTCAGCTTTATAGGCCAGGAATTCAATCGCTACTGGGGCGCCCTGATCGCCCCGCTGCTGTGCTTCGGCGTAGCGCGGTTTCCCTTTGCCATCCGAGATCTTTGGGATTCGGCTTGGATGGGTGTGGACTTCGTTCCAAAACAGGAGTTTCGGAAGGAGTAAAGAGGGCATAGTTGTGTTGGTCATCAGAAGTGCTGTTTTGGACGGTTCGGGGGGGTGAAGCGGGGGGTGGTTGGCGAGGGGCGGGCAAGTAATCTGTTTTTGTGGGACGGCGGTTCCATCAGAGCGACCGGCTCTCTAATATATATACTTATGTACACTCTATGCTGTACTCAATGTAACCTGAAAGGCGGCCAATTTCAAGGGGAATTTTAAAATTTTTCTACCGGTTCAACTACTTTACGGATTGTGTTTCTGAAAAACGTTTTCGGGGACAAACGCTCATATACTTGACGTATTGTATTCGCACTGACTATGATTCGGAGCAGGAAATTTAGTAATCAAGCAAGTCTGAAACAGAATCATGAATACCATCGAGATCATACGAGCAGCCCAACAGGCTCATTTAGTGGATGAAGATGGTGAGCCGTTGGTTCTTGAATTGTCGCCTCCGCTGACGTTGGAGGAAATCGACTCCCTTCAGGAAAAAGTGGGGCAGCCGCTACCGGGGGAGTTGCGGACGTTACTGACGTTTTGCTCGGGGATTGACGGCTGCCTCGACGGAATCGATTTTACGGGTGAAAGGATGTCGTTTGTTCTAGAGGAGATTTTTCCCAGCGGATTACCGATTGCAGCCGATGGATTCGGCAATTTTTGGATTCTCGACATTACTCCCCAAACGACTCAGTTTGCTCCGGTATTCTTCGCCTGTCACGATCCTCCGGTTATTCTGCATCAGAGTGCAAACATCGCTTCTTTTCTCGCAGAGGTCTTCCGCATGAGCACGCCGCCGCACCAATCGCTCGTGGACGATGTTCATGAGGACAGATTGTTCGAGGTGTGGCGGAAGAATCCGGGAGTTGTGAGCCAGCCGACAGCGACCGCTTCTTCGGATTCCTTACTGCGTTGTTTTGCTTCGGAATTGCCAGAGCATTTTCAGATTGTGGACTTGCGCAGCGTCGAACCGGGGATGGGATTCTCTTGGGGGCGATACGGACCTCGAACGGAAGTACGGCGTCACGGCTATGAGCGATTATTTGCGTATGCGAAGCCGCCAGGCAGAGGTTTATTCGCGAAGCTATTTGGCCGTCAGGATGTGTAACAGAAACCTTCGACCATTTCGGGCGGGATTCCCGCGCTAAGCGCTATCGAATGGCGTCACGTTTTCGGCCCGTCCACGCCCTTCGCTTATACTCAGGGCGTGCCACATCATTGCTCAGTTTGCGTTGCTACAGTGTCTTACCTGTTTAACGGGAGAGAGCTGACTTGTTCGACGAAAGGAGCGGGGGCGGGTGTTGGGGATTGCCGGGCGGCGCGTTCGGCGGCTGCCAACAGGGCCTCGGCCTCCTGGAGGAGGTCGGTTTGCAACTGGTCGAATTCCTGGTTTTCAATCAGGTCGGGGATGTAGAGGGATTGAGTGGTGGGCGAGTAGGCGGGGATCTCTTCAAGGTTTTTATCCGCGCTCTCATCCGCCCTCACCCCGGCCCTTTCCCGGAGGGAGAGGGAGGAAGGTATATTCACCGTCCGATCGACAAGGTACAGCGGGCGGCTGCGGACCTGGTCGTAGATGCGGATCAGGTACTCGCCGAGGATGGAGAAACCCAGGGCGTTCAGCGCGGTGAAGAAACTGCCCAGCAGCGCCGCTGAAGTCCAACCGGGGAGGCCGGACGCGGCAAAGAGCATCCAGCCCAGGGCGAAACCGCCTAGGGCGAGCAGCGCCGCCGCAGCCAGCAGGGCGATGGCGTGGATCACCGTCAGCGGCAGGGTGGTGAAGGAAAAGATCGCCGTCTTGGCCAGGCGGAACAGTCCGGAAAGCGAGACCCGCGGCGCGGCGTCGTAGCGGGCCTGCCGCTCGACCGGGATTCCCGACTGCCGCAGTCCGACCCAGGAGCGGAGACCGGGAAAGTACCGGTCGCGTTCGGGCAGTGTAAGAATCTCCTGTGCGATCCGGCGGTCGATCAGTCCGAAGATGCCGGCCTCGGCGGGGATCGGCGCCGCGGCCGACCGGGCCATCAAACGGTGGAAGGCGGCAAAAGCGAGGCGTTTCCAGCGGCTTTCCTTACGCTTGGTGCGGATCGCGTACACGGCGTCTTCGCCGGCCTGCCAGCGGCGGAGCATTTCGGGGATGGCCTCGGGAGCGTCCTGGAGGTCGGAGTCCATCAGCACGACGGCGTCGCCCCGGGCGTAGGCCAGCCCGGCCTGGACCGCCGCCTGGTGGCCGAAGTTCCGTGCGAAATGGACGACCCGGATGACCGGGCAATCGGCCGCCAGCCGGTCCAACAACTCGCCGCTGCCGTCGGTGGAGCCGTCGTCGACGAAAATGATTTCGTGCCGCACGTTGCTGTTCCAAAGGGCTTTAACGATCCGTCCCGCCAGCACCGTCAGCACCTGCACTTCGTTATAGACAGGCAGCACGACGCTCAGCAGGGTGTTTTCCGGCCGCGGCCGCGAAGAAGACGGAATCTGGAACGATGGGTCAGGGGACATGGGTCCTTCCTTTATCATTTGGATTCGTTGTGTCTTGGGTGGTCAATGTTGCATAAACGCCCCGGGACGGCGGTCCCGGGGGGAGCGGGACACCGCAATTTTCTCCCGGGATTGCCATCTCGGGGCGTTGGACAATGGAACCTTGGATTCCTGAGGATTAATAAACATTGAGCACATCGTTATTTGTCTCCGTGCTCGGTTTTTCCTCTTCGCAAGGAAAATCATCTGTATCCTCCGCAATATTTTCTTCTTCCCTTTCCCGGCGGGAGAGGGAAGGAACCGTTCGCGGCCGGCGGAGGAGGCTAAGCGCAAGCAGGGGGAGCAGCGCCAGACCAAGCACGGAGAGCCAACCGCCGCG